>JAITLC010000143.1 GCA_031278095.1 Treponema sp. | reverse complement strand
ACCGTCTACCGCTCTTGACATAATCTACCCCTTTCCATAAAAGAACCTTACCCGTAGGGCAGGAGCCGTTTTTTGATAACCGGTACGTTGTCGCTGGACAAAATACCCGCGTGGCGGAGGTTCCGCTTCCGTTTCGTTGACTTTTTGGTCAGGATATGGCGCAGGTTCTGTTTTTTGTATTTCACCTTGCCTGATCCGGTAAAGGAATAACGCTTGGCGGCGCTTTTCTTGGTTTTCATCTTTGGCATAATGCCGCTCCACTTTTCATCAGAATTTCAAAAAACGGGGACAACCCCTATTTTTTGGTTTTGGGGCTCAGCACCATGGACATAAACCGGCCTTCCATAGCCGGGGCTTTGTCCATCACATAATCCCCTTCAATACGCGCTAACACATCCTTGAGGACGACCAGCCCGAGTTCCGTATGGGCCAGTTCCCGGCCCCGGAAACGGACCGTTACCTTGACCTTATTGCCTTCGGTCAGGAATTCCCGAACGTGCTTGGATTTGAAATCCAGGTCATGATCGTCGATTTTCGGCTGCATCCGGATTTCTTTTAACTTCAGGAGTTTCTGTTTCTTTTTTGAATCCCGGATCTTTTTTTCATTCTCAAATTTGAACTTGCCGTAATCCAGAATTTTGACCACCGGCGGCGACGCCTGGGGGGCGACTTCCACCAAATCCAAACCCTGTTCCCTGGCGATTTCGAGGGCTTCCTGGGTACCCATGATCCCCTGTTCCCCCTCATCCCGAATGAGGCGGACTTCCCGCGCCCGAATCTGTTCGTTAATCCGTAAATCCTTATCCGACAACTGGCCTCCTTATTCTGTCCGGCTAAAACCAAAGACACTGGAAACAGTATAGCAAAATGTAACGATTTTTGTCTACTATTGGCTTATGAGTCTCTTTTGTTTCCTCTGGATGCCGGTTTTTTATTTTTTTTCCCGTTCCCTTTCGGAAAACGCCGAGTTTGAAGGAGGAGTAAGCGCTCTGCTTCTTGGAAGCCTTACCGCGGTGGCCCGTTTTTTTCTGGGTTCCTTTATCAATCCCGGCGGTTTCGGTCTGTCTCTCTGGTTTTCGGGCTTTGTGGATATTGTATGCCTTCCGGTGCTTCTTCCTCTGACAGTCTATTTTTTCTTCATCATCTTCAGGATTTTCGGTACCCTTCACGGTTTTTTGCCCTTTACCCTACTCTGGCTCATTCCCGTTGCGGCAATCCGGGCCGTGGGCTGGACTATCCAGCGGGATCCCCTCTATCTGGTACTTATTCCCCTGCTCTGGACAGCCCTGGCCGCGGGGATACCCTTCTTTATCGACTTGATGCTCAACAGGCATCCCCGGGTAATTGTTCCCGCATCCCTGGGTATTCTCGCCCTTCCGTTTCTAAGCGCCACGGTTTACTGGGCCTTCTATTCCCAGCGGATCATGATGGGTTTTTTCTTGCTTTTCCTTATCCTTGTCCCGGTAGTCATATATATCATCAAGTCCCTGGTGAAGAAAAAAGCCTGAAATCAGAAACTGTTTCAAAATCCGGTGATCCGGCGGGATCATAATTTTTGAACGGCTTCCATCGATAGGCGTTTATCCGCTATTCCCAGGGTGGAGAGGCGGTGGGAAACCAGGATGATGATCTTTTGCCCCGCCTGTTCCTTCACGGATTTCAGGATGATGCCTTCGTTGAGACTGTCCAGATTGCTGGTGGGTTCGTCCAGAAGCAGAATATCCCCGTTGTGGAGGAAGGCCCGGGCCAGGCCGATCCGCTGCCGCTCTCCGCTGCTCAGGGTATCTCCCAGTTCTCCGAGTTCCGTGTCGTAGCCCCCGGGCAGGGTCATTACAAAATCGTGGAGCGAGGCCTTGGCCGCGGCGGCGATTACCTCTTCGCTGCTTGCGTCTTGCCGGCTTATCCTGATGTTTTCCGCGATGCTGGTCTGAAAAAGGTCTGTGTCCTGGGTAACATAGCCCTGGAGTTTCCGCAGGGAAGGCGTGTCCAGGCCGCGGAGATCCTTTCCGTTTATGGAGAGAATTCCCCTTTGGGGATCCCAAAAACGCATAACCAGTTTGAGGAACGTTGACTTTCCACAGCCGCTTTTTCCATGGATTCCCAGAATCCGGTTCGGGGGGATCTGCAGGGAGAGATCCCGTATGATCTCTTCTCCGCCGGGATAGGCGAACCACAGATTTTCCGCCCGGATCTCGCCGTAGAGCGCGCTGCTTCCGGAAGCGGCTTCCTCCACCGCCGGAGCCTCGTCCAGGATGGAGAAGACCCGTTCCGCCGCGGCAAAGGTGTGGACCAGGGTTCCGGAAAGCGCCCCCAGCGCTGCCGCAGGACCGAAACTCGAAAGGGTTGCAATCAGCGTAAGGACGATGCCGCCGGGATCCATCAGGCCCTTTTGCCAAAGCCGGAGGCCGGCGCAGAGGCTTACCAGGGCAGTGAGGAGGATAACCGCATCGGTCAGGGCCCGGCTTAAACCCTCCCTGTGCCGGAGCTTCCGCATTGAGGCTGCCAGGGCCGCGCTTTTTTCACGGTATAGGGCCATCCGATCTTCTTCACGGCCATACCGGATAATTTCCCCCAGCCCGCGGAGGTTATCCAGCATCAGGGTATTCAGGGCCCCCGCTTCGTTCCGGCAGAATTGTCCCAGCCTCCTGTTTTCCGGCCCGGTCAGGCGGGGGATGATGAAGATCACCAGCATATAACCTGCAAGCAGGATGAGGCCGGGGATGATGTGAAAGGAGGAGCAGTACAGAAAAACCACCGTCCCCGCCAGGGCCGCAATGGCAACCGGGGCGATGGTATGGGCATAAAACACTTCCAGCAGTTCAATGTCCGAGGAAATGATCGAAATAAGGTTCCCCTTTCCCCTGCCTTCCAGTTTTGCCGGGGCAAGCCTGCGCAACGCACCGAAAACCTTGTCCCGGATAAGGGCCAAAAGCCTGAAGGCAATGTAGTGACCGCTTACCTGTTCTCCGTAGCGGAGAAGCCCCCGGGCAAGAACAAGAACGGCCAGGAGGGGAATGATCCCGAAACTGAGTTTTTCAAGTCCCACGGCATCCAGCAGGGCATAGGCTCCCAGGATCGGAATGGCGATAACCGTCAGGGCGGAAAGGGTTCCCGCCAGGATCGACAGGATCATGATGTGCGCCAGGGGCCGGACAAAGGCCAGCATCCTCCTAGGCAAAGGATTCCAGTTCCCGCTGTTGTGCATACATCCGCTCATAGATTCCGCCCTCCCGGATCAGATCTTCGTGGGAGCCCAGGGCGCTCAGGTTTCCGTGATCCAGCACGGCGATCCGCTCCGCCCTCCGGGCGTCGGCCAGACGGTGGGTGATGAGGATCACCGTCTTCTTCCTTTTCGCCAGGGCCTGAATCGCCCCCATGATGGCCTCCCCGCTTTCCGCATCCACATTGGAAGCGGCTTCGTCAAAAATATAGAGATCCGTATCGTGGAGCAGGGCCCGGGCCGCCGCCAGACGCTGCCGTTGACCGCCGGAAATATTCGCCGCTCCTTCGCTTATCCGGGTTTCAAGCCCCTCCCGTTCCGCAAGGAATTCCCCAAGCCCCAACTGTTCCAGAACGGCGAGCATTTCATCGTCCCGTGCGCCGGGTTTTGCCATTGTCAAGTTATCCCGGATGCTTCCCGCAAAGAGGTAACTGTTATGCCGCAGCAGGGTAAAGACTTTTCCCAGTTCCTTCGGGGAAATCCGGGAAATTTCAGCCCTGCCGATGGAGACGCTTCCTTCGTACCAGGGAGCCTGACCGGAGAGGATCGCCGCAACAGTACTCTTGCCGGAACCGCTTTCACCGGCGAGGGCAAAAAAAGTCCCCGGAGGTATTTCCAGATTGATGTTTCGTAAGACAGGCCGGTCCTTTTCCCAGGCAAAAGAAAGGTTTGAGATGCGTATGGTTTTATCGGCCCCCTGTAAAGAAGGGGTTATTAAGGCCGCTTTAGCGGCCTGCGAATCAGTGCCTGCGGCCCTGTTCTGTAAGGAAGGGGTTATTAAGGCCGCTTTAGCGGCCTGCGAATCAATCAGGCTGAATATTTTTTCTCCGGCTGCGGCGCTGTTCATGGCGGTATGAAAAAAGGAACCCAAAAGCCGCATGGGAATAAAAAATTCCGATCCGATAAGGATGATGAACAGCGCTTCCCCCGGATCTATTTTTCCGGCCCCCAATTCCGCAAGGCCCAGGACGATGGAAAGGGCGGTTCCCCCCCAGGCAATGACATCCATCACGGTGATACTGTTCATCTGCATGATCAGAACCCGCATGGTCGCCTTACGGAATTCCTCCGCATGACGGTTCATTGTCTCATGCCTGTTACCGTCGGCGCCGTAGATTTTGAGAGTGGTCAGGCCCTGGAGGTTTTCCAGAAAAGAATCCCCCAAACCGGTATACTTCGACCAGTATTTGGCAAGAATCTTTTTGGCAATCTTCTGAACCATGACAATGGACAGGGGGATAAGGGGAACACAGAGGAACAGGATGAGTCCTGCCCTGAAACTGATACGGGAGAGGATTCCGAAAAGGGTGAGGGGGGCAAGGAGGGCGTAAAAAAGCTGGGGAACGTAGCGGCCCAGGTAGGCTTCCATCAGATCCACCCCTTCCCCGGAAAGCTGCACCGCGGCGGCGGTGGAAACATGGGCGGAATACGCGGGCCCCAGGGAAACCAGTTTTTTAAAGATCTTTTCCCGGAGCGTCCCCTTGATCCTGTCCCCGGCGAGGAATGCGGCGTCCGCCGAACTGAGGGTACAGAACATACGGACTCTCAGGGAGAACACTACCGTGAGCAGGGCAATGGCGAGTGTACGGCCAAAATCTCCGGAACCCTCCGCCGGGGCGGGCCAAGGTTCCCCTGCGGAAAACCCGTGTATACGGCGCAGGGACTCAAAAACAGCCTGAATGATCCGGGAAACGGAAAAGAGAGCGGCGGTATTGCAGAGCATGGCAATCCAGTTCAAAACAACAATTTTTACGGAGTCTCTGAACCATCCGGGGGAGAGAGCGAGGATACGCTTATTTAACATCTGTATTTTCCGCAGGTTCCCTCTCGGGCCGAACCGCTTCCACCGGAACCGCTCCTGAGCGCGCTGTTTTTATCCTTATAAACACAAAGGCCTTGACCGCAAGCAGTACAACAAGGAAGATCCGCAGGTGCAGGGAAGGGGTCAGGATGATGACCGGCAGGAGCATGGCAAACACCAGCGCATAGATGCCGATCTTTTCCCGCAGCGTAAGCCCCGCTTCCCCGATCCGTCTGATCCGGGGGCCGAAATATTTGTGAGTCATGAGCCAGCGGTAGAGCCTTTCGGAACTCTTCATAAAACAGAACGAGGCTCCCAGCAGAAAGGGGGTGGCGGGCAGTATGGGAAGGATGATACCGGCGATACCCAGGGCAAGGAGCAGAAAGCCTCCGGTAATAAAGAGAATTTTTGAAAGAACCATAACAGCACCCCCTCAGAAGATATAGACAAAAATAGACATCCTGTCAAGTGTTTTATAATACTTACTTTGTTTTATAAAACTTACAAATTCCTCTTGACATTATATTTGCCATATGTTAGTAATATATAACATTGTTATATGAGTTAAATATTAGGTTTGAAAGAGAACCAACCGGGTTCCCGGACAACACATTATTGAAACGGAGGTATTTTTTGCGGTTTTTGCCAAATTCCCTGTGCTGGTCCCTTCTCTGCCTGTGCCTTCTCCCCGTCCTTCCCGCCATGGGAGAGGAAGACGGAATGGAAGAAGATGTCCGGGAGGAAGATCTGTACGAAGACATATTCCTGGAGATCGAAGGGATTACCGTTACCGGTACCCGGACAGAAAAGCGCCTGAGCGACAGCCCTGTAGTTACAGAGATCATAAGCGCTGCCGAAATAGAAAACTCCTCCGCTTCCACAGTCAGCGAGGTTCTGAACGATTACGGCCTCATGTATACGAGTAATGCCATGGGGGATTATATCCAGATGCAGGGGATGGGGGAGGGACGTATCCTCTTCCTTGTGGACGGCAGGCGGCTTGTGGGCCGGGTCGCCCAGCGTCTCAACGGGGAAACCATGCCCCTTGGTAACGTGGAACGGATCGAGATTGTCCGGGGTCCCCAGTCCGCGCTGTACGGTTCCGACGGCATCGGCGGGGTGATCAATATCATTACCAAAAAACCGGAGGATAAAATATCCCTCTCCGCCGGTATTTCAAACGGCTTCATGATGGCCTATGACGATCCGGAAACTTCCGCAAAGCCTGAACCTTTTGACGATTTTAACCCCTTCCGGGAACAGAATCTTACCGTTTCCTTCGGCTTCCCCCTTGGGATCACCCGGAATTCCCTGAATATCGATGTATCCCGCGGAGATTTTTACTATGCCGAAGGGAAGAGCAGATCCATTCTGCCCGCATACTACCGTGGGAAGGCCGGTCTGGACTCGTTTATTCCCCTGGGAGACAGTGCGGAACTCCGTGCCGGGGGCTCCTTCATGCCTATGCGCAGCGATGAACAGACCAATTCCCGCGGAAGTCTTATCCGGTCGGATTATATCCGGGCGGACGGGTATATCGAGGCGGCTCTTGTTCCCTTTAGCCGGGCAATGCTGACCCTCCGTCTCTACGACAACTATTACCAGCGGGACAAGGATACCTATTCGGCCCTTATCGACGAATGGATTACCGGGGAGAGTCACGAAAACGAAAACCTCATCGCCCTGGAGGCCCAGGGGGAATACGACGGCATAGAAAACTGGCTTTTTACCGCGGGCCTGGAGGGGGCCTATAACTCAATGGACAAATACAATCTCCACAACGACGGGACTTTTGCCGGAGTGGATAAGGAAGCCCTCTTTATCCAGGCGGAACGGTTCCGGGAGGAAGTGTATTCCGTTCTTGGCGGCCTCCGCATAGAGCGGAATTCCCAGTTCGGTTTTGCAGCGGCGCCGAAAATCTCTTCCATGTATCACCTGCCTCATGGCTTCCGGCTTCTTGCCGGAACGGGCCTTGGGTACCGGGCGCCCGACTTTAACGATCTCTACCTGGTCAAAGACGATACCATTACGCCGGGCCACCCCCTGGTAAAGGGAAATCCGGACTTGCAGCCCGAATACGCACTGGGCTTCAACATGGCCCTGGAATATACAAGGCAGGATCTTTTCTTTGGCCAAATAAATATGTACTACAGCGAGCTCTTTAACGAGATCGCTTATATCGATCAACACGAAGTTGAACGCGGAATGGAGGTATACAAGACAGGAAACATTTCCCGTTCATTACGGACGGGAACGGACGCCGAAGGGCGTTTAACCATCTTTAAGTACGGGTTTTTTTCGGCCGGTTACAGCTGGCTTTTTGCCTATGACAGGACTTTAGGGGAGGAACTGCATCTGCAGCCCGCCCATACGGTCAAAATGAAACTGGGGCTGGATCATAAGGATTCAGGCATCAATACCTGGCTGGGGGGAAGATTCTTCTCTCCCCTATACCCGGATGATTCATCTTACGAAAGCCGCTTTATCCTGGATTTTTATTTTTCAATAAATCTGGGAACTCATTTCAAGGTCTATACGGCAATCAATAACCTGACCGGAGAAATCGATTCACTGGGGCCTGCCACGGCGCAGTCCCTTACTCTTGGTCTTAAATATTTTTTATAAGGAGTACAGTATGAAAAAGAATCTTCTCTTTGGATTAATCGGGATCTTCCTGATTTTTTCTTTTGCGTTAACCGGCTGCCCTACGACAAATTCGGGAACCGATACGGAAACGTCCGTAATCAAGGTAACAAATGTTCCCGAGGGAACAGCCAAAATCTTTGTGTCGGTTTACGACAACTTTGACACAAAAACCACACTGGCCTACGGCGAGGCCGCGGTAAGCGGCGGCGCCGGAACCCTGAGCCTCCTGACCCCCGGGGGGGGGGCGTGGGCAAGTACGGACACTGTCGCCATAGCGGCCCTTGCCGACCGCACGACGGGTAAACAATGGGATTCCGTTGAGCTGGGAGAGACGATCCACACCCTCGACTGGGCCGCGGGCACAGCCCTGGAAGGGGATCTGCTTGAGGCGGTAAAGTCGGACGCCCAGACACTAAGCCCGATAGATAAAAAAAACGACCCGACTCTGTATGAACTTGATGATCTGCCCTTCGAGACAGGGAGCGTACTAAAATATTACTCCCTTTCCACCGGGACAGAAGTTGACGCGTCAAAGGCGGCTACCACCGAATGGGACATCGCCATAGAAAAACATGCTTCCGCGTTACTCATGATTTACACCAACAGCGGGTCTAGCGCGAGTGGTGCAGGGGATGCCAAGGTCTGGTTTACCAACAAGACGGATTTTGATGATGTGAAGCTTAGTGACCGGGTCACGGATTTTAGCGGGGCAAATGCCGAGTATGCTCCCTATACAAAAGACGTTAGCCGGTATCTTAAGTTCGGAATGGGTACTGGTACGCAATATCAGGTGAACATGAATATCATGACCTATTTTGGTTTTAACGCTGGTACAAAAGACGGGCTTTTAGAAAGTACGACGTTTACGAGTACTGCCGTGAGTCCTGACTATAAGTACTTTGACTTTGACAAGAAGGCGTTCTGGAGCCAGCTGGGCATGCCTCCGGTCTATTCGCCGACAAATCAGGTGTATATCATCCGGCATGCCGGCGGAGCGGGTTTCTCCAAATTGCAAGTCGGTGTTGCGTGGGCCTCTGGTGGCAAATGGGCCGTGAGCCTTAAATTTATCGAAGTGGAAGCGGAATAGGCATTCTATTCCACAAATTTTCGCGGATGCGGGCGGCGCCAGTGCCCGCACCCGCGGGTTTTTCTGAACCGGAGGCTGCCGTTTTAAAAACTTTAGTTTTGAAACGGCAGCCTTTAAACATGTACGTTCACAAGGCTTTAGCCTTGACAAATTACAAGAGCCTTACGGAAACCCGACATGGTATCACGGCACGATTGTAACAGTGGATACATGAAGGATTTAAGAAATGGACTGCGGCGGCGAATAAGGCGAAGTTAAGGAAGGAAAAATCTATACTCCAATGCATCCTTTTCGCCTTCCGCGTCTTTGCGGTTTTTTCTTTTCTTTACACATGTGTTTTTGTCCAATCGAGATACCGGCCGGGTTTTTCGCCGCTCGGAGGAGTACCTATGACGAAAAAAAGAGCAGCGCCGCCGCTTCTGTTTCTTGGACTGGCCGCGCTTTGTTTCCTCGCCTGTCCCAACGGAAACACCGGCCCCGGTGAGCCTGGCGGGGAAGTTCTTGAGACAGGGCCCATTACGGCCGTTGAAAACTCAGGGCCCGTGTATGTTTCCCTTTCGACGGGAAAAATAGTTACCGGCGGAGCCGGCAGGGAATGGGATATAGCCTTTGACTACAGCCGCATGATCTATACCAACAGCGGGGACACCGCGGCGGCTCTCGAATCCGGAGGAGAGGGCGGGGTTTGGGCTTCCGGGATTACGGATTTTGGTGCGGTGCAATCCCTCGACGGAGCGGATTTTACCCTTCCCTTTGCGGTGGATACCGCCAGGTATACATCCCCTGCCGCTGAAATGGGCGCCCCCGTTTTGAACCGGCTCAACGTAATCAGCTATGTGGGCTATGGAACGGGAACCGGGGCAACGGTCGAAGATCCTCTGACGGACTATAAGTACAACGCAAAGCAGTACTATGTCGCCGATCTTTCAACCATGCCTCCGGTCTATTCCCTTACCCGGCATGTCTATATCATCAGGCACGGTAACGGAGCGGATTATTCCAAAGTACAGATCACGGCTCTGGATACCATTGCCTCGACAAAGGGAAACAGGCGGGTGTTTTCCCTTACATATCAGAATTTTTAGCCGTATACTGCCGCAGCGTCCCGTACAATTCCGGAATGCGCTCCAGAAGACGGGGCGAAGGGCGGAGAAACAGGGAAGACGGCACAATACTGATGTTCATTTCCTTCCCCGCCCTGGTTTCGGCGATTCGTGAATCCGCGGCAAGGATGTCTGCGGGTTTGGTAATCGCCATGGCTCCGAAAAGAAAGTCGGGGTCTTGGGAGAGGATGTATTCCGGGGAGAGGATCGGCTGGGCAGCGTCAAGGCCGGCGGCAATGTTTTCCACCCCCAATGCGGAAAGTATCTCTCCGGGGAGGGAGGCTTCGGTAAAAGCCATGATGGGGCCTGAGGAGTAGAGGAAGGCCCCTTTCAGTTTAAGAGGCCGGGCTCTGAGTTCCTCCTGTAATTCGCCAAGCCGGGCTCGTTTTTCCACATTAAGTTTTTCCGCAGCGTCCGCCCTTCCCGAAAGCCGGCCCAGGATCAGGGTTCCGTTAAAAATGTCTTCAATGGAATCCGCCTGGTGGACGATGCCCCGGTATCCCCGGCCTCCAAGATCCTGAATAAGGGCCGCCGTCATGGCATTCCCAATGACCAGATCCGGTTCCAGGGCGATGATGCTTTCAAGGTTCGGCCGGGCCGTATTACCCACCGAGGGGAGGAGAACCGTTTTCTCTTCCGGCCAGAGGGCTTCCCGCCCGGAAGCGATTCCGGCTATGGCATCCTCTCCGCCGATAAGATAAAGAGTTTCCACCGCCCCCGGCGAAATGACCACCATCCGCCGGTATTGCTCCAGGGGGATACGGTTTCCCAGCGTGTCCGCAACATAGGCCTTTCCCCCCTCCCCGGTTACCGTCCAACTCAGAACGCTCTCCGCGGCGGGGCCTCCGGCGGCGTTTCCCGTTTCCGGCCTGACGGCTTCGGTTTGAGCGGCGCTTTCCGTTCCGCCGCGTTCCTCCGTCCCGCCTTTTTTACAGGCTCCTGCGCCGGGCAGGAAAAGGACACCGATGAGCACAAACAGTAGTACACTGTTACGCATAATGACACTCCTTTGAGGCTGTTTCAAAACCCGCTTAGGTTTTCGCAGACTCTTCGTTTTGTATCGCTGCATTGAGAATCTCTACAGCTATATTGTTTCCCCAGAACACCCCGTCGGCGCTGGGACGGAAGCCGGGGGCGCCTTCCAGAAAACCGCCGGCTCCGTATGCTTCAATCGTTTCCCGTACCGCATGTTCCG
This sequence comes from Treponema sp., assembly GCA_031278095.1. Classification (GTDB taxonomy): domain Bacteria; phylum Spirochaetota; class Spirochaetia; order Treponematales; family Breznakiellaceae; genus JAIRNJ01. Next base: position 26,528 of record JAITLC010000143.1, on the reverse strand, counting down.
CCGCCTGTCCCAGATCCCGGGTAATGATCTCCGGATCGTATACACCGAATTGCAGAAATCCCAGAATTTTGTGGTAGAAGTCGTAGCGCGTATTCCCCGGCGAAACAAAACGCTGCCCCGGAGCCATAGAATATACCCCAAAGCCCGCAATGTTCCCTCCGGCGCCCAGGCCGACGGGGAGAATTTCACCGTTATCGTAGAGGATGCGGATGTACCGGTACAGATCTCTGCCGGGACGAACCAGCTTTGAAAGTTCCAGAAGTTCAAAGCCCCCTTCCCGGAGAAGACGGTACAGGGTATGGTGCCGTTCCCGTTCACATTCAAGCGTCCGCATGAATGTGAGTTTTCCTTCATTAATGTCCCGGGCGAGGGAGGAGGAACCCTGAATCATGAGGGAATAAACGCTCACGCTGTCCACGTCGTTTTCAAGACTCATTTTCCCGTCACAGGACGCTTCCTCTATGCTTTGTCCGGGATAGCTGTAGATGATGTCGATCCCCAGGGTTCCCTGAAAGGCCCTGCGGAGTTTTCCCAGTTCTTTCACGGCCCCTTCCCCGTCATGGCTCCTCCCCAGGAGTTTCCTCCCCCGGCCGGAGAAGGTCTGGATGCCGATGCTGAAACGGTTTACCCCCGCTTCTTCCAGAGCCGCTGCCTTGTCCGGTCCCAGATTGTGCAGGGTCGATTCCAGACTGATCTCGCAGTCCGCGGAAAGGGGGATATTGCTGCGCAGGGCTTTGAGAACCCTGGCAAGCTGCTCCACGGAAAGCACCGTGGGGGTACCGCCGCCAAAATACACCGCCTCAAAAGGCTGTTCCCGGACATAGGCATAGGTTCCCCAGACCTCTATCTCCGAGACAAGGAAGTCCGTGTACGAATCCAGATCCGCCCCTTTCCGTTCCTTCCGGTTAAGGTTGCAGAATGTGCAGATCCGGTCACAGTGGGGAACATGGAAATAGATACCCCGCTTTTTCCCGGAGGGTTTTTTCTTCAACTCTTTTTCCAGCAGGGACCAGTCCGCCTGAACGGGACGGGAACCCAGCGCGGACAGGAGTTTCTGTTCCGCATCGTGATGGGAACGGAAACGTTCAGGAAACACCGGTATGTGTCCCTGAGGCGCGCCTGGGCAGGACAAAGGGCCTGCCGTATACATCGAGCCCCACCATCGCCTGTATACCGTAAACATCCTCAAGCACTTCGGACGTAAGAATTTCCCGGGGGGAGCCCTGGTAACGGATGCGCCCTTCCTTGAGCAGTACGATACGGTCGCAGTACTGGGAGGCCAGGTTGAGATCGTGGAGCGCCGCCACTACGGTTTTCGATTCTTCCGCAGTCTTTTTCCGCATAAGTTCCATAATTTCAATACTGTGGTTCAAATCGAGCCCGGAAGTTGCCTCGTCAAGAAGAATAATATCGCCCTCCTGGACAAGGCAGCGGGCGATGATCACCTTCTGCAGCTCTCCCCCGGAAAGGCTCATCGCATTCCGATCCGCCATGGATTCAAGCCCCAGAACCTTCATGACCTCCCGCGCCTTTTCCCGGTCTTTAGCGCTGTAACCGGCCCAGCGGTCTTTCAGGTGGGGCAGTCTCCCCATAAGGATCACATCCTGCACTGCAAAGGAGGATCGGAGTCCCGTATTCTGGGGCACAAAGGAAAAAAGCCTTGAGCGTTCTTTGCCGCTGGGGACGGTGTTTGTCCCGGCGTAGAGAATCCTCCCCCCGGAAGGTTTAAGGAAGCCCAATAGATTTTTAAGGAAGGTGGATTTTCCCGAACCATTGGGGCCCAGGAAGCCGAGAAATTCACCCTGTTTCAGACTGAGGGAAATCTCCCTGAGAATCTCCCGGCTTTGGTAGGCGAAATTCAAATCCCTTATGTCAAGAATATCCGCCTTCATGAGGAGGTTCCCTTGCCCTTCATTACGGCGAGGAAGAGAAAGAACGGAGCGCCGAAGAAGGCGGTAATCACCCCGATGGGAACTTCAATGGGGGAAAGGATGCTTCGGGCAAGGGTGTCGGCAAAGAGAAGAAACACGCCCCCCGCATAGGCGGCCAGCGGAAGAAGCCTTCCGTGCCGGTTCCCGATACAGAGCCTGACCGCATGGGGAACGATGAGTCCCACAAAGCCTATCAATCCGGTAAAGGCCACGGAAAAAGCGGCGGTAAGACTTACCACTATGAGAAGCTGTCGCTTGAGTCTTCCCACAGGGAGACCCAGGGAATGGGCTTCCTCATCTCCCAAAAGCAGTGCGTCCACCTCGTGCCGGTAATATAAAAAATAGAGAAGCGACAGGATGAGCGGGATGGTGAGCAGCGCCGCACGTGTCCAGGAAGCCGAACCAAGGTAACCCATAGTCCAGATCATGACCCGGTAGGCATCCTGCCCCGCCAGGTACATCATGAAGGAAGTCAGCGCTCCCAGGAAGGCGGAGATCGCCACCCCGATGATGAGAAGCCCGGCGGTATCCGCCCGATCCCGGCTCCCGGCAAGACGGAAGATCAGGAAGGCGGTTCCCAGAGAGCCGCAAAAGGCGAAGACGCCGTAGTAAATATCCGGCAATTTCAGGATAAAGGCCAGCGCCGCCCCGGCAGCCGCGCCGGAACTGATGCCGATGATGTAGGGGTCTGCCAGGGGGTTGCGGAATACCGCCTGGGAGATAGTCCCCGCCGCGGAAAGCATCATTCCTACCAGGAGCGCCATGCAGAGCCGGGGCAGCCGAACCCCCAGAATGATCCGCGCCTGCGGACTGTCCCGCCCGGAACCCAGGAGAATGGAAACCGTGTCGCGCGGGGAAATATTCACGCTTCCCGAGAAAAGGCCCGCGAGGAGGAGCAGGATCAGTGCGGCGCTTACCCCAAAGATGACAAAGCCTGTTCTCCGAATCTTCACCCCTACCGCCCCATTGTGTTAATTGAATCTAATATAGTTATATTGTTCTAACATATGTATGTACGGGTGTCAAGGAATGTCCGGACATACCCCATCTGATAGACATAAAGATATAAGGGGGAAAAGTAAATGAAGGAGCCTTTGACGGGGCCGTCTATTGACAAAGCCCCCCTCCATGATAAATTCTGTATTTAATGTCTTTCTCTATGACCGTACGAGCGGCTTCGATTAAATCATTTTTCGAAAATCCCATCTTTCTGTCCGCCGTTACAAGCTGGTTTATCGCCCAGTTGATGAAAGCGGTGGTCATTCTGTTGAGTTCAAGGCACCGGAAGCCCAGGGAAATACTGGCAATAATCATCTGGCGTACCGGCGGCATGCCTTCCAGCCATGCGGCGCTTGTCGTTTCCATGGCTACCGCGGTGGCTTTTGCCGAGGGAATAAATTCCAATCTCTTTGTCGTTTCCGTGTTTTTTGCTCTGGTTGTCATGAGGGACGCCATGGGTGTACGCCGTTCCTCCGGCCTGCAGGGCAGGGTATTGAATTCCCTGGGGCGGCAGACCGCAGAGAAACTGGGTATTGAATTCCATTCCATCAAAGAAGTTTTGGGACATGCTCCCCTGGAAGTTGTTGTCGGCGGCCTGTTCGGGTTTTTCATTGCAACAGCCTTTGCCTTACTCTAGGATTCATCCGGCATGTCCCTTCGTCTACCAACATTAAAAATCGGCTCGAATATAAAACGAAGTTTTATACAAGGTCTCCTGTTGACAGGTATCTCCCTCTTTTCGGGGTTTTTCTCCCTGTTTTTGATTTTGAAGCTCTATATCGCGCCGGTTTCGGCTTCCTGGGCCGTCGTTACGGTGGATCAGGCGCTGCCGGACAAGGAAACCGCAGAGGCTCTCTCTCCTCTTGGCCCGGGCGTCATAAGTGAATCCGCCCAGAGGGTTTTTTTGGATAATTTTGGAAGCCTTGAACTTGTCAGTCTTGAGGAACTACCCGGACGCCTCGAAAGTTTTGATCCCCGCAGGGATCCCTATGCGGAAAAGCTTCATGATTTTTTTGTCCGGGACGGCACGCGTTACTTCTTCATACCCCTGGACAGGAGCCTTTCGCCCTGGGCCGTGAGAGGTTTTGAGAAGAAGATTGCCGCATGCCTGGCGGGAATTCCCTTCCGGGTGTCCTATACCGGCGCTTCCCGGCCCCTTCTTCTCTATGCCCTTGTCTTTGTTGCGGCCGCCTTGACAGGCCTCTTTTTTTCAGGCTCTCCGCTCTGTTTTTTGTTCCTCTTGCCCCTGCTTCCCTCCCTTGCCCTGGAAGGCCCTGCCGGTCTTTCCGCCTGCGCCTTCCTTTCGGGTTCCGCAGTCTTCCTGCTTGAACCCCTGCGGGAGATTTTTGTATCCCGCCGCTACCAAAATCATTTTTCCGTCCTGGAGATAATCAAGGACAACCGCTTTCGCTGGCTCTTTTCCCTGCTTTTCCTCATACCGGCCCTGGTAATCATCTTTGTGTATCTTTCTCCGCTTGTTATTCCGGCAGTACTCCTGTTTTATTTTTTATGGATTCAGGCTCTGAGGCTTGAGTCCTGCCGCGGCATGAACGTGTCCCATGTCCGTTTTATTCCGGTAAGCATCCTTTCCTTTCCCGGGAAGGGAAGCTTTGCCGGCAGTTTCCTGCAGGGTATGTTCCGCTGCCGTTTCGTCTTTCCCCGCGCCGGTCTTCCTTTTGCCCTGGCGGCGATCCTTGCCTTTCTGTTTCTCCCTTTGGGCATCAGGTCTGGAGAATCGGCTTCCCTTATTGCCGAAGGGGTCTTGAGCGAAGAGGATTATAAGGCTCACGTTCTCTTTCAGTCTTCTTTTTCATACAGATCTCTCTGGGAAACAGAAGAGTTTTTCCCGATGAATCACTATACCCTGGGAGAAGACGGGCTCATTGCCGGTATGATTGAAGAAAATATGGCTGTTCCGGAGATTCCCCCCTTCCCCCTAAAAAACCTGTTTGAAAGTTTGTCCGGCCCGGCAGGTAAAGGGGATCTCCGTTCCCTTCCCGCCGTTTGCCTTGCCCTGCTGTGTTCCCTGCCGGGTTTTATTTTTTCTCCGGGATTCCGGAGGGGCGGAAAAAAGAAAAAGATGGTATTATACGATGAAAAATGGATAGCCGCATGAAAGTCTACTCCTTCCCGCGGGGCGGTATCACGATAAACGATTCGGCAGTCCCGCAGAATAGTTCCAGTGTGGTAGCTTTTTTACCCGCCATCTCGGTTATCCCCATGGTGCAGCATCCGGGGGGCCGGGCCTATCCCATCGTTTCCGTGGGGGATCTGGTTCGGGAAGGTATGCTTATCGGCAGGGGCCAGGGTTCCCTTTCCGCCAATGTCCATGCCTCCGTGCCCGGCCGGGTGATCAGAATGGTATCCTGGAAAGCCGCGGGGGGTCAGAACAACGACGCTCTGATAATCCGTATGGAAGGGAATTTTGAGAAGCTGGGCAAGAGGGAGGAATTTTTTCCCTGGCTCGGCATGTCCGCCTTCGATCTCCACCGGACTATTGCGGAATTCGGCATTGTAGAAATGGAAGGTTCAGGCCGTCCCGTGGCGGATATGCTCAATTCATTGAGAAATCAACAGGGGACTCTCAGCCTGGTAGTCCGCTGTGTTTTTGATGATCCCTGGCTGGCGGCCGATCGTCTGCTCTGCAGGGAGCGTACCCGGGCTATTGCCGAAGGGGCTCATATCATGTGCCGGGCGGGGAGGATGGGCAGGATTGTCTTTGCCCTGTCCCGGGGAGAAACCGAATTGGGCAGCCGGTTCATGGAGGAAGCTTCTCACTGGGAGATCCCTGTCTCTTTGGCGTATACAGGCTCCCGTTATCCCCAGCGGAATCAGAGGGAACTGGAACTGGTGCTCCGCTCTTTCGGCAAAAAGGAAAATGTTGAACTGGGCTCCCTTCTCATGCTGGGGCCTGCTACTCTGGCCGCAATCTATGATGCCGTGGCATACAGAAAGCCCGTTCTTGACCGCTATGTAGCCGTGGGAGGTTCCGCGGTACGTAAGCCCCAGGTGATGAAGGTACGGATCGGTACCAGAATAGGCGAAATTTTTGCCGAATGCGGCGGTTTTGTAGACAAGCCCAGGAAGATAGCAAGCGGTTCTCCCGTATTGGGAAGGGCGGTGGTCGATCTGGATGAACCGGTAATAAAAACCAGTTATGCGGTTTTTGCCCTTCTGGAAGCCCATGCCCAGCCCCGGCGGAACTGTATAAGCTGCGGCGAGTGCCGGACGGTGTGTCCCGTCGGCCTTGATCCCGAAGAACTCTATAAGAACGCCAGGGCAGCGGGACGAAACGGAACTTCATCTAAGAAACCCGGAATTTCCGGTAATGATAGCTGTCACGGTTGCGGTTGCTGCGACGTGGTATGTCCTTCCCGCTTGGCCCTGTCGCAGACTATTCTGGGGATGGCATAATATGGCTACGGAAGCACGGAAACAGGAAAAACGAATAGGTCTCTCTCCCCAGGTGAATTTTGCCCGTTCTACCACCAGCAGGATGGTTCTGGCGGCTTGCTGCGCCCTTATGGCGATCATTCAGTCTGCCATTTCGGATGGCGGCGCTTCACTGGCCGTGGCCTTCCCGGCCCTGGCGGGAGCGGTACTTACGGAACTTCTCATCACCTGGCGCCGGGACAGATACAGGACGCTACTTGACGGGAGCGCCGTGGTTTCGGCCCTGGTATTAACATTGCTTCTACCCAACCGGATCAATCCCTTCTGCGCCTTCTTTGCAGCCGTCTTTGCCATGGCGGTAATAAAGCACAGTTTCGGCGGCCTCGGTTCCAACTGGATAAATCCGGCCCTCGGCGGCTGGCTGTTCATGCGAATTTCCTTTCCCCAGGCCTTTGAAAAGGCGCTGGAAGGTTCGAATCTCTCGATTCTTTTTCAGAGCCTGGTTTCCGGTTTCAGCAATCCCCAGGGTTCTCCGCTGGCAATCCTCAAAATTTCGGGAACCTGGCAGTACAGCGCCGGCAGTTCTCTTGATCAGGCTTTCAGGAATTTTCTTAATTCTACGATTTTTGCGATACCCGGAGCGGAACTGCCCGCCGGTTACATAGACCTTTTCAATTCTCCCTCTCCGGGGATCATCGCGGATCGGGGAATACTCGGCCTGCTTGCAGGCAGCATCCTGATATGCGCCTCCCAGGTGAACCGGGCCTGGATATCCGCCCTTTTCCTCCTGGTTTACGGTTTTCTTGTCCGGACTTTCGGCGCTCTGCCCTTTGGCGGGGCGGTAGGACAGGGGGATGTGCTTTTCTCTTTCCTCAGCGGAGGCACTCTTGCGGCTGCCTTTCTGCTGATCACCGATCCTGCCACCGGGGCCAAGTCCAATACGGGAATCATTGTTCTTACGGTATTGGGAGCCCTTTTTACCTTTATCTTCCGGGAGCAGGGGCGGCAGATGTACGGCGCCTTCTTTGCCGCGGCTTTGATCAATGTTCTTCTGCCCCTGTTCCGCTGCGCCGAACGGTGTTTTCTTTTTAACCTGGGAAAGAGGAGAGTCTGATGTCAGTAACGGCAAAAAAAAGTCTCAGTCCGCTTCAGGATACCCTGATCCTGGCCGGCTGGCTGGCCGGTCTCCTTGTGGTTGCAGGGCTTATATGGCTTTTGTCCGGCTCTTTCAGGGAAGGAATTCTGTTGAAACGAATAAACCGCCTGCTCAAGACCCAGGGCTATTCCTGGGTACTCTCATCTCCGATCTCTTCGCGGCCTGCCGCCGGGGGAATGCAGGTTCTGGGAAGCTGGTACAGGATCTCAGGCCCGGATCAGGATGCTTCCGCATGTGTGTTTCCCCTTTTTGCCGACGGAATCGGCGTACTCTGCCTTGCCCGGCTCAACCGGGATGCAAAAGTGGAGGAGCTTGTGGCCCTTACCGTTCATGGTGAAAGGGTATTTTCCCGTATCCCGGAGGCGCAGAAAGATATTTACATGAGACGTATCGAAAAAGCGAATCCGGTAAAGGCGGCGCCGTGAGCAATTCCTATCATTCTCATTCATTCTGGGGGAACAGAAGTCCCCTCTCTTCCCTGGCGGGTTTAGCCCTTATCCTCGTTTCTTCAAGCCGTTTGGCCTATGCCCTCACCGTGAGTATCGGTCTCCTCTGGCTCTACCTTCTTACCGGTCTTTCCCTGTGGTTTGCCCGGCACATCCTGCCCGAAAGGGGCGGATCCCTGGTTATTCTGGCTATTTCCTGCTTCATCGGGGCCATGTACCTCTGGGTTCATCTGCTGATCAATCCCTTTCTGGGAATGGAATGTTTCTTCCCCATCCTTCTGGGGCCTCTGATATATACAGGTTCCGGTACGGCGGAAAGAATACGTACCATGGATCTCGGTGACAGGCTGGCCGCAAGCTTCTTCGATGCTCTGGTTTACTGCGGCCTCTCCATTGCCCTGGCTCTTATCCGGGAACCTCTGGGCTTCCTTTCCCTTTCCTTTCCCGGCGGCAGCAGGGGCATGATCTTCTTTTTTGCAGGCAAAACTTCTCTTCTCTATCCGGTTTCCCTCAGTTCCGGAGCCTTTCTCCTCCTTGGTTATGGGATAGTCCTCTACAATGTTTTAAGGGGCCGGGGCAATTCCGGGGAGGAAGATGAATGATTAAATTCTTTATTCTGATTCTTTTTTCAAGTTGTTCGGCAAACCTGGTGTTCCAGTACGGTCTGGGGCTAAAGGGAATAAGCCGCCGGCCGGGAGGGGACGGAAAGAACTTCCCCTGGTATAGAGTGCTTTTTCTCTTTATCAGCGTAATCTTCCTCTGGATCTTCTATACCCTGATCCTTTCCCTGTTTTTTCCGGGTATTTTTGCCTATATTCTCCTCTTTCCGCTGGGTGCCATCCTGCCCCGCATGGTGGAGAAGGTTCTTGGCCGGCCGCTTCATCTTCCCGGGGAGGAAGGATGGGCTTACAGGCCCCTGGACGCGTACGAAGGATTCTGCCCCGCGGCAAGCCTTCTTACCCTTCACCTGGCATCTTCCTTTGCAGAGGCCCTGGCCCTGGCCCTGGGTTTTTCTCTGGGCATCCTTTTTTCCCTGGTACTAATCCGGGAAGTCGGACGCCGTTCATCCATGGAACAGGTAAACCGTTTTCTCAGGGGAAATGCCCTCACCCTGGTATCGCTGGGTCTTGCCTCCCTCGTTTTAAGCGCCGTCTCTGCCATTTTGATCGGTGCGCTGAGCGGTTCTACGCTTCCCTTCTTTTTTTCGCCGTAAATATAGGAATGAGGTATGTTGTTTTCATAACGAATAAAAAGCTTTTCAGAATACAGGTTATAAGGTAAAATTGTAACAAATGGGCGGCGGACTAAAACTGATACTGGGCTCTCACAGGCATCTGGCATGGGGATCCCCGGAAGAGGATTTCCAGAATCTCTACAAAAGAGAACTCAAACCGATGTTGACCGCCCTTTACAAATTTCCCCGGATCAACATGACGCTCCACTATTCCGGGGTTCTGCTCCAGTGGGTCACGAGAAACCATCCTGAATTTTCCATGCTGATCAAGGATTTGCTCCGCCGCAAGCAGGTAGAGCTTCTTGGCGGCGGCTTCTATGAACCCCTGCTGCCCCTGCTGCCCCTTACCGATAAAATCGGCCAGATTGAGATGCTTACGACAAGTCTCCGCAGGCAGTTTGGGAAAAGACCCCTTGGCTGCTGGCTTCCCGTATTTGCCTGGGAGCAAAATCTGGCAGGCCCCTTAAATAATTCGGGGATGCTCTATACCTTTCTTGACGAGTCCCAGTTTGCCGCTGCAAGGGGTGAAGCGGGCCCGGGGAAGGCCGGCTATGCCCCCTGTTTTACAGAGGATCAGGGGAAGCTTATTACCGTTTTTCCCGTCGCAAGCCGTTTTCATGCTTCCTTTGATACCGGCATTATCTCTTCGGCCCTGAAAAAGATGCAGGATACCCTGAGCGGCAGTGGAAATAACGCGGTAGTAAGCCTCTTTCCCACCATGGTACCGGGAGACGGTGAATCCGCTGAGCTTTTCTATCACCGGATCTTTGAAGAATTCTCCCGGTCCGGGGATAATATCGAATACACCAGTCCGGGGAAGCACCTTAAAACTGCCGCCTGCTACGAAAAACTCTACTTTCCCAGTTCCATTGTTTCGGAAAAGGGTGAAAATGCCTATCTGCCCCGGCAGGCTCTTCTCGATTACCCTGAAACCAACTCTATCTATACCAGGATGATGTTTACCCATGTGCTGATCAGCCAGCTTCGCGGAGACAAGTCCCGTAAGCGTACCGCACGGGAAGAATTCTGGAAGGCCCAGGGCTGCGATGTATTCTATAACGGGAAAGACGGAAGCGGAATTTCCCGTAAAGCGGTACGGCAAGCGGCCTACAGGGCTCTCCTTGAGGCGGAAAAGATCACCCGCGAAAAGGGTACTTTTGTCCCTTCGCTTTCCATCTTCGATTTGGACATGGACGGCTGCGGGGAGTGCCTCTTTCAGGGGGAGAAGATTAACTGCTATATCCGCAGCAGGGGAGCCGCTATCTTTGAACTTGATTACCTCCCCAGGCCCTGGAACTATCTGGATACCTTTGATGCGCGGGAAGCGGGGAAAAAACCTTTTTTCAAGGGCGCCGCCTTCAGGGATTTTATTGTCCCGGATTCGGCTTCATTTGAAAGCCTTGAGTCAGGCCAGGTTCCCGGCGGAAGGGCCTTCGGAGACGAGTTTTTTGAAATTGCCGAAATTGACCGTTCCCATGACCGAATCCGTTTTGTCAGGGATAGGGAGGAAGGCATTCCCTTTGGCGGACTCAAAATCGAAAAGACCTTTCAGCTTAAAAAAGATACCATACGGCTCCTCTATTGCATCAAGAACGAAGGGGAAGCCGGGGCCGAATTTCATTTTGTCCCGCGGCTGGATCTTTCCCTGGAAGGGGAGGGGAGCGCATCGGGCCTTGCCCAGAACAGCAGCACGAATACTGTGGAGTTCAGGGAACAAAAAAACGAATCACACCTTCTTATACAGGCCGGCAAGGTTTTCAATCTGAGCTTTAAGGCAGTTTACTCTCCGGGAAAGGCCGGGGAATATCAGTACCATGCACTTTTTCCCCGTTTTCCCGTTTCTCTGGAAGCCGGGACGGTCTGGGAACTTGAATTTACTCTTAAAATATCCAATAGTGGGAAATAATGAAACGCAGACTAATAACTTCCGCTCTTCCCTACGTGAACAACGTGCCCCATCTGGGAAATCTTATCCAGGTGCTCTCCGCCGACTGTTTTGCCCGGTTCTGCCGGCTCCGTTCTTACGAAACACTCTATGTTTGCGGCACCGATGAATACGGTACCGCTACGGAAACCAGGGCCGCCGAAGAGGGGATAAGCCCCCGCGAACTCTGTGACCGCTACCATGCCATTCATGCGGATATTTACCGCTGGTTCAATATCGCCTTTGATAAATTCGGCCGTACCTCAACTCCCATTCAGACCGAAGTGACCCAGGGAATCTTCAAGAAACTGGATGAAGCAGGTTACATACCGGAACATCAACTTGAGCAGCTTCACTGCGAACACTGCGGTCGTTTTCTTGCGGACCGTTTTATCCGGGGTGTCTGCCCCTACTGCGGCTCTTCCGAAGCCAGGGGGGATCAGTGCGAGTCCTGCGGCAAGCTTCTCGATCCTACGGAACTCAAGGAGCCAAAATGCTCTGTATGCGGTTCCACTCCGGTCCTCAAGACCACCAGACATCTCTACATCGATCTGCCCAAGATCCGGCCTCTGCTGGAAGAGTGGATCAAGGAGGCTTCGGTAAAAGGCTTCTGGGCCAACAACGCTATCCGCATGACGGAGGCATGGATCAGGGACGGTCTCAAGGAAAGGGCAATCACCCGGGATCTCAGGTGGGGTATTCCCGTGCCCAAGGCGGGTTATGAAGACAAGGTATTCTATGTGTGGTTTGACGCGCCTATCGGCTACATTTCCATAACGGGAAACCTGGGGGACGAGATTACGGCTAATCTTAAAAATTCAGGCGAACATAAGGCGAAATTTTATGAGGACTGGCGCGGTTTTATCGATTACTGGTGGAAGAGTCCGGATGATACGGAACTCTATCAGTTCATCGGCAAGGATAACATCCCCTTCCATACAGTGATCTTCCCTTCGAGCCTCCTGGGTTCTTCTTCCAATCCCGGAAAACCCGATTGGACCATGCTCCACCACATGAGCAGTACCGAGTATCTCAACTACGAGGGAGGCAAGTTCTCCAAGTCGCGGGGCATCGGCGTCTTTGGTACCGATGTGATGGAGACAGGGATCCCCGCGGATGTGTGGCGTTTCTACATCTTCTATAACCGGCCGGAAAAGGCCGATGCGCTCTTTACCTGGAAGGATTTTCAGGAGAAGGTCAACGGGGAACTCATCGGCAACCTGGGGAACCTCGTGAACCGTACCCTGTCCTTTGTTATCCGCTACTACGGCGGTCTCATTCCCGCGGAAGGCAAGACGGATTTCGCTAACCTTAACCATTCAATCGAACAGGAAACGAAGTTTCCTGCTTTTTGGGAGAAGATCCGTAAATACGAAGGAGACATCGCCGGCCTGCTGGAAAAGGCCGAATTGCGGGACGCCTTCAGGATGATTTTTGAACTTTCAAGTTTTGCCAATAAAAGCTTCCAGGACGGTGAACCCTGGCGGAGGCGCAAGGGTGAGGCAGGAGACCCGGAAGGGCCCGAAACCGCCGCAGCGCTGATCCGTTCCCTCTGCCATGTAGTGAGGGATATTGCCGTGATGATAGAGCCCTACATGCCTGTTACTGCGGAGAGGATAGCCGGTTTTTTCGGACTCTCCTTTGGCAAGGATCTTGACATCGGCAAGAATCCCGAAAGCCTCTCCTGGAAGGATCTGGGTGCGGAAAGCGGCCTTAAAAAGGTAGTTGAGTGCGAAGTTCTCTTTTCCAAGCTTGAGGAAGAAAACATAGAAGCCCTGCGGCTCCGGTATTCGGGGAGCCAGCAGGAAAGAGAGGCCGAATCGAAGGAAGATGAGGCGCCGAAACCGGATGCGGCAGAGGTTAACCTTAAAAATTCAATCGAACAGAACGCGAAGCTTCCCGATTTTTCCAATACCCTGGATCTCCGGGTTGCAAAGATTGTCAAGATTGAAAGACACCCCAAGGCGGACAAACTCTACATTGAGACTCTGGAGATTGGAAATGCCGATGGAACCTTCGAAGAAAGGGTCATTGTTTCCGGTCTTGTGCCTTTCTATAAGGAAGAAGGACTTCTCGGCAAGCATATTATCGTGGCCTACAACCTCAAAGCGGCAAAGCTGCGGGGTGTGGAGAGCAAAGGTATGCTTCTGGCGGCCTCCGACATGAATGGTGAGCCCGGTGAAGACGGAAAGCCTGCGGAAAGATGCGAAGTCCTGGACGCGTCGGGGATCCCAACCGGAACAAGAGTTGTACTCGAAGGCACGGAGAGCGGTAATCCGCCTGAGGAAATTGACATCGATACCTTCTTTTCCGTTCCCATGCTGGTAAAAGACAGCGCCGTTACTGTGGGCGGTAAGGCCCTCTGTCTTGACGGGAAGCCTATAAAGACGGTGATCATCGGCGAAGGTGAAGTGCATTAACCGTGAAATGAAGCTTGCCGGCATAGAAAGCGCCGATCTTTCGGTCTGCAACAGCGCGGCAACATTTTTGCAGTCCGCTTTCTGGGGGAGTTTTAAGGCCCGTTTCGGCTGGAGCGCCAGGGCCTTCAAGGTACACTGGGAAAACCTGGAAGCCGAACCCATGCTTCTTATCCGCCGCAGAATCTGCAGAGGACTTTCCTTTGCCTATGTACCCCGGTACGGCGGCGGCCTCTCTTCCGGTTCCCTGGCGGAACTTGCCGCAGCCCTGCGCAGGCAGTTGCCCGGTGACACTGCCTTTATCCGTTTTGATCCTCCCTGGTATACCGAAGCCGGTGAAGAGCCCCCTCCCCCGGAGAAGCCTTTTGCCCGCGCCGCAACGGACGTACAGTGCCCCCATACGGTGCTTATCGATTTAACACAATCCATGGATGAAATCCGCGCGGACATGAAGCCGAAATGGCGTTACAACGCAGGTCTTGCCCTTAAAAAAGGGGTGGTTATACGGCAGTCACGCGGTGTACCGGAACAGGATATTAAAAGTTTTTATGCCCTCCTTGAAGAAACCGCCCGGCGGGACGGCATCGCCATACACAGTCCGGATTATTACCGGGGTCTTTTTGTCCATGCCGCGGAATGGCCCGGCGGCGGACAGGAATTGAGGCTCTATACGGCAAGCCACGAAGGAGAAGACATCGCCGCCATCGTAGTGTTGCTGCGTGGCAGTGAGGCGGTTTACCTCTACGGCGCTTCCGGAGGACGTAAACGGAACCTTATGGCTCCCCATGCCTTGCAGATGAAGGCCATGGAAGACGCAAAGGAGGCAGGCTGCCTGATCTACGATTTCTTCGGCATAGCCCCCAACGCAGACCCGTCCCATCCCATGGCAGGCCTCTATTCCTTCAAGACCGGATTCGGGGGGAAGATCATCCACCGTCCGGGAAGCTGGGATTATGCGTACCGCCCCCTGGTATACAGACTCTTTCGTAGTGCGGAATCACTGCGGAAAACGCTGAAGAATTTCAGGAAAAAAGCGCGACGCCGTGGAAGGGGAGAAGACAAGAGACCAGGATAAACGCAGAGGAATTTTTAATCACAAACCTCATGAACGAAGAAGGAAAATGAAGACACCGCCGCAAATTTATCCTTACCTCCTCCTTCTTTCCCGTGAGCAAAAGAGAATTCAGGCGGAATCGAAGCTGTCAGTTCGTGCCGTTCGTGGTGAAATTTCTTCAAGATCTGTGGGTCAGGATTAGCCCTCAAGGGCGGGGTATTAGACCCCGCTGCGAATAAATTGAGGCTGCTCCAAAACTAACCGGGTTTTAGAACAGGCTCAGTTTTTAGCGAATAAGAGCGGCGGACAGCGCAACCGTTCTCCGCCTTTTTTTATTCGCGGTCTGTCAACCCTTCACCGCGCCGGCGGCTACACCTTTGGTAATTTGCCTGCGGAAGGCGAGATAGAAGGCTGCCATGGGGATCATGCCGATCACCAGGGCGGAAAACTGTTTGCCGTAATCCGAAGCCAGTGTACCGGAAAACCGGTTTATCCCCACCGGCAGGGATTTGATGCTGTCGTTGGAGGTAAGGATGTTGATCAGCATGAATTCATTCCAGGCGCCCGTAAAGGTGAGGATTCCTACGGTCATCGCCACCGGGGCGGACATGGGAAAGATGATACCGGCAAAGATCCGCAGATACTTAGCCCCGTCGATCCGGGCGGACTCGATAAGAGCGTCGGGGATGCTTTTCATAAACTCTGTGCCCAGGTACACCCCCATGGGAAGCCCAATTCCGATATAGGGGATAAGCACCCCCAGCCGGGTATTGTAGAGTCCCACGGCGTTTACCATGAGGAACAGGGGTACCATGATGGATTGGAGGGTAAGGAGGATACCGATGATGAATACCCCATGTAGCAGCGGGGTAGCCCTGCTTTTGATTTTGGCGAAGGCAAAACCCGCCATAAATCCCAGAACCACCACGGCAATTACCGTAACGGCCGTATAAAACACACTGTTGAGCATGAGGGTCCCAAATTTGCCCATCCGCCACGCGTAGGGGTAGTTGCCGGTAAACCAGAGTTTCGGCAGGGCCAGCTTGCTTGAGCTTAAGTATTCCTGGGTAGTCTTAAAGGACTGGATAATAAGCCACAGGATGGGGTAGACGGCCAATACCGTAAAGATCAGCATCACCAGGTAAATAAGAGCCTTGTATACCGAAAAACTTTTATCCGCCGTTGCCATATTCTACTCCTTCCCGCCGAAACGCTTTTCTACCACCCGGGTAAGACCAATCAGCACAAAACTGATTGCCACCATGATGGTGGAAATCGCGTTTGCCAGGGGGTATTTTACCGAAGTTCCAAACGCCTTGGTGTACATATAAAGGGAAAGGACGCTGGTCTGTTTTGCCGGCCCTCCCTGGGTCATTACAAACAAAAGGTCAAAGGATTTAAGTGATCCGGAAATAGCCAGGATGGCGCTGGTTACGATAACCCCGGAAAGGGCGGGGAGCATGATATACCGCAGGGTTTGAAGCTCCCCCGCGCCGTCTATCTTGGCGGCCTCAATAATGGAAACATCGATCCGCTGAATGTTGGCAAGAAAGATAATGACATACATACCGGTATACATCCAAAGCATTACCACCAATACCGGAATCATGGGATATTTGTTGAGAGAAAACTCCACCGCGGGGTTAAAAATTTTGACTATTTCCATGTAGACGCTGTCCCGGTTCAGATAAAAACTTTTAAAGAGGATGCCGATGATAACCGGGGAAATAACATTGGGCAGGTAGATCATGGTCTGGAAAAAATCGGTTCCCTTTACCATCCGCCGGGATAAAATATAGGCCAAGATAAACCCCAGAGGTATTTGACCAAACACGGACATAAGAACGATGAACAAATTATTCCGCAGGGCCAGGTAAAAATCCGGATCCCGGATGGTCTGGATATAACTGCCAAACCCCACCAAGGCAAGGCGGGAATTTCCGAATATACGGCCCCCATTGTAATTGGTCAGGCTTAAAACTACGGAAAATACGGTGGGAAAGGCCATGACGGAAAAATAAATTACCACCGCGGGTATTACCAGGACGAGGTATGAAAGACGCTCCTCCCGTTTCGTGGTTAAATCGGCCAAGGGTATCCTCCTTCAAAAAAAAGAGGCTATTCGTGCAAACGGACAGCCTCTTTACCGGTAAACTACCAGAACACCGCCACTATCCTACTGGCTTGCCTTCCATGCATCATACGCGCGCTGTATGTTCTGCGCAACCTGCGCGGGAGTCCTGCTGCCGATGCCGATTTCCTGCAGCCCGTCGTTGATGGGCGTATGCACGTCGCTGTGGAAAGCCGCGTCAATGACTACGGTGGTGATGTTGTACTGGGTGGCCAGAGCGCTTCCCGCCTTCTGCAGAGGTTCCAGGTTGAAGTTCGATACATCAATATCGGTCCTGGCGGGGGTGGTGATGGCCCCGGACTGGAGCATCCAGCTCTCCACCTCTTTGCCGGAAAGCCACTTGAGGAGCCGCCAGGCGGCCTCTTCCCGGGCGGAACCGGCGGGGATAGCGGCGCTCATGCCGAAACCGGTACCCAGGACGCCGGAGGTGGATTTGTTAATCTTCGCCCCCGCAATGTCGGGGAAAACGGAGATTTGGAAATTTACCTGCCGTTCCGGGCTGATGAGGGCCTGACCGGTAGATTGATCGGTCAGGAAGGCTCCGATCCGCCAGTCTCCGTCGATCAGGTAGGCCCCCCGGTTGGTGGCAAATTGACCAATCACGCTGCCGTAATCGGTAGTAATGGTAGCCTGACTGATCACCCCGTCATCGTAGAGGGTCTTAACAAAGTTAAGGGCCTGCACAAAATCGCTGTCCGTAAACTTCGCCTGGCCGGAGAGGATCCGTTGTTCCCAGCCTTCGCCGCAGAAGCGTCCGGCAATTACGGAGAACAGGCAGGACTGCATAACCCAGGTGTCCTGATTGGCCATAAGAACCGTATCGTAGCCTTTGGCTTTTAGAATGGGTACCTGGGCCTTGAGTTCCGCATAGGTCTTTGCCGGGGTCAGGCCGGCGTCCCGCAGTACCTCATTGTTGATATAGAAAGCATGGCTGGAGGTCATCGCCCGGGGCAGGATGCCTAGATAGCCGGCACCCTGGGCCTTGGGATCCAGCGCGCCGGGGGCCATGACCGCCGCCAGCCCGTCCCTTTGCACAAAGGGTCCCAGGTCTTTAAGAAGCCGCTGAGTGTGCAGAGTGGTGGAGCGTCCCGAAGGCCATGCGTAAATAAGGTCCGGTACTTGGTTCGCCGCCGCATAGGCTTCCATTTTGTTGTGGTAGGGATCGTTGAAGAGATCCTCCCGGATAATTCTGATATCCGGGTTCGCCTTCTCAAAGGCTGTCCATACCTCTTCGATCTCGTTGGCGGTATTCGCTCCGGTCATATCAAGGTAGTTTAATACCCGGAGTTCAATCCCTCCTCCCCCGGTTTGGGCAGTGTCCCGGGAACCTCTGGCAAAGGCAACCGAGACAGGCAGGGCGAAAATCAATGCCAGGGCGATACACCGATAAATCTTTTTCATGTTATTCTCCTAAAAGCGGATGCAATGGAACCGCTTTCATTACAGGATATCCCCTGAATGGCCGGTTGTCAAGGGGAAAAACCGGATAAACAGCAATTTTACATGTACCGTTCCGGCTGTACGGAAGCCGCGTGTGCGGTAATCAGAAAGCGGGAATAGAGCGAAGCGGAATAGTCTAGCCGCGTGATAAACTATTACATCAAGCATATACTCTAAAGTATACACTTGAATCGAAGAAATCTATGGAAATTACGACCAAATAATTAAGAATTCAGCCGGGAAGAATAATTTCCCAGGTGAATAACGGGCAGGAAATAACAATAACTTTTTATAGAAGAAAGGTATTCACAAAAATCATCCCTCTTTAAATGGGAAAGTTCAAAACAAGATTCAGATGATGAATTATTTGGCATTTGGAAAGACAGGAAAGAAACAGAGGATGCGGATCAATCCCGAACTTCGGCCCCGGGGAACACCGCGGCGGCGGGAAACCCGGAGAGTCCGCCGGCGGCTTCCTTACCGTGGGCAATGGGGAAACCGCCGCAACCCTTACCGTGACGGCAGCCTCCGTCGTTGACACTGCCAAGTCCGGCACGGTAACCGTTACGGTAACCGGTACTCCAGGCGGCGGAAACACCGATCCAAAAACACTGGTCATTACCGGTATCCCTGTCAATCCAATCGATGCAGGGGGCGGCATCCAAATTGGAATTTTTCCGGCCGGAACAACCCGGGAACAGGCATTTTTTGGGACAGGTGTTATCGCCGACGCAAGCAGTCATGTAGGCACTATATCAGTTGCTCCCGGTGGGGGTTCTTCTTATACCGCAACCGCGGAACTCTATGTCGTTTCGGATAACCAAATAACCACAAACAGATGGACGGGTTCCGGTACATATAGTATTTACTGGATGGTAAGGAGTGAAGATTCTGGGAAGCTCTATGGGGCGCCAGATATCCCATTTACCTCCGCCACAACACTGGTTGACGAAACAAGTTTCTCAGAGATAGTTCCGCCGGGCGGCAGCTAACAGCCTGTTGCATTTCTATGGTTTTATGGCATCAGAAACGGAAAAATCCCGGCCAACTGGTCAGTTTTAATGGTTTTCATAGTAAAAAATCGTCTGAGCTGGGCAATTTGAGCGGTATTCAGGAGAAGCGCAACAGACTACCTTATAACTCATGTTACGCAAAAACAGGAATTAACCACGGACGCAGCGGACGAATACGGACAAAATTCGGGAATTTCGATCAAAAAGTCCGTGTTTTTCCGTGTGGTCGGTGGTTTTTTCTATATCTTCTGCGCAAAAGGAAAAGCCGGCGCCGAAAGAGAATCGGGCCGGGAAATAAAAGGGAAATGATGAGAGGACGCTTCCCGCTATTCGAAGCTGCGAGTCCCCAGTTTGACCCCGCAGGATTCCCCCAGGACAAGCCGGGGTTCCGGGGGCGCCGCGGTTTCCTCCGGCGCGCCGCGGATCAGCCCCATAAGTTTTGCCATGGCAAGCCGACCCAGGCGGCTGTTCTGCTGATCCAGCGTGGTAATCCGGGGTACCGTATACTCGCTAAAGAAAAACTGATCGCAGCTTACCAGGGCCATATCCTCCGGTATCGAAAGGCCCGCGTCGCCGAGGGCCCGGACGGCCCCCAGGGCGACCATATCGTTGATCGCCAGCACGGCGCTGGGCAGGGGGCCCCGCAGTTGTTCCCGCATCGCGGCGTAACCGCTGGGTACATAATAATCGGAGAAATGGACATAAGTGGGGCGGCAGGCCAGTCCCATGTCCGCCAGGATCCGTTTATAGGCCTTAAAGCGGTCACTGGTAACCCGGACCCCCGGCTCCCCCCCAAGAAACCCGATACGCCGGTGCCCCAGGTCTCCAAGGTGCCGCAGGGCCAGGAACACGCCGCGTTCCAGATCCCGGACCACAAAATCGCAGGAGCTACCCTCAAACTCCTGCCCGATAATGACCACCGGCATCTCCCGCCGCAGCCGGTTCAGGGCTTTTAGGTAATCGGCGGAGATCTCGTCCATGTCTATCTGGCCGCCGGTAATGATCACTCCCTCGAGGCGCTCCTCCAGGGCGATTTCGAAATAGGCGGATTCTCCCAGAGACTTTTTGAAATCCCGGGAATAACTGCCGTACATGGTATTATACAGGACTACCGAATAACCCTGCTCCGCCGCACAACGTTCAATCTCCAAAAAAAGTGCGGAAAAGTAGGGATTGGTTATGTCCGGCAGAATGACGCCGATGGAATGGGTTTTACTGGTACTGAGTCCCCGGGCCAGGGCGCTGGGCGAAAAATGATTCCGGTCTATTACATCCTGGACAATGGCCCGGGTCCGGGGAGATACCAGGGGGCTGCCGTTTAATACCCGGGATACGGTACTAATGGATACCTGAGCCTCCTCCGCGATTTGATAGATGGTTTTTTTCCCCTTCATCCTCAGCTCCCGCGGCCAGATACGCTTTTTTAGGCCGAACTTCGAGTATTACCACAGGGACTTTTAGGCTTGGCCTGAGACCAAGCCGGGGCTTTAGCCCCGGGAACGCGCAAGGGATAGGAGCGGAAATCCCGCAAGCCCGCCCCGGGCGGGCTGAGGAATTGGAGCGGATAGCCCGGTCGCCGCTCTGCGGCGACGCGCCCAGGAGAAACCCGGCATTCGGCCTTTTAGAATCATCGTTTTAGAGTCATTCCCAAAACCCGGTTGGTTTTTGGGAGAACTGCTTTATTGTATTGATTTTTATTACATACGGCAATACTATCTCATCATGGAAATAGAAGCGCTTTCATATTTGGGGATAGACCTGGGGGGGACGAAACTACTCATCGGTGAAATGGATGCTGCCGGTACGGTCGTCAGCCATAAGAAGTACCGCTCAGGATTTCTTGATCAGACCGGCGCCCTCAGGGTCATTGAAGAGTCCCTGGAGGATTACCTGCGGACCGGACGGGTCCAGTATGAAAGGCCGCCCCGGGCCATGGGGCTTGGACTTATTGGCCGGGTGAACAACGAACTGGGTATTTGGTATCAAATAGATTCCCGGCGTACCACGGAGTTGCGGATTGCCGAGGTCCTGAGCCGGAAGTTCTCCCTTCCCTGTTACGTGGAGAATGATGTGCGCAGCGCCCTCAAGGCGGAGCTTCTTTTCGGCGTCGGCCGGCGGTCAAAGGATTTTATCTATATCAATGTGGGGACCGGGATTGCCGCGGGGATCGTGTCCGGGGGACGGGTCCTGCAGGGGGGGCATTGTAACGCGGGAGAGGTGGGGCATACACGGGTGGGGGTTGATCCGGGGGTCGATATTCCCTGCGAATGCGGCAGGATAAACTGTGTAGAGGCCGTCGCTTCCGGCTCGGGGCTGGATAAATGCGCCCGGGCCCTGACGGATCGCTATCCCGGCAGCATCCTGTCCGTTCCGAAAGAGGGGGAGCAGGTAAACGTAAAGGAAATATTCGAAAAATCGGACCGGGATCCCCTCTGCGCCCTGCTGGTTGATACCGCCGCCCGGGCTATCGCGAATCTGGTCATGAACCTGGTCCGTACCAGCGATCCGGACATGGTGGTATTGGGGGGCGGCGTGGTATCCGATGGGTTTCTGTATCCCGGGATACAGGCGGCCCTGGATCCGCATACTATGCGTTTCGTCACCCGGGGGGTGGAGATTACCCGGCTGGATCCCGCATACGCGGGCCTTATGGGGGCGTGTACCGTGGCGATGAACCGGAATTTCTCAAACTGAAAGGGCTTTTCCAAAACTTTTTTGGAGAACGATCCAGGTTTTATATTTTTAAGGAGGCAGACGATGTTGAATATAACGATTATGCCGGACGAAGCGGCCTTTGACCGCGCCGCCGCCTGGAGGATCATCACCGGGATGCTGGCCAATCCCCGGGCCGTCATCGGTCTTTCCACGGGTCAGACCACCAAAAACATGCACCGGCTGGTGAGCGAAATTTTTGCCCTCTGTCCTTTTGATGTTTCGGGGATAACCTTGTTCAATGTAGACGAGTTGACCAATCTTCCCCGGAGTTACGCCGGCTGCTGTTATACCATGATCAAGGAACAGATTGCAGGTCCCCTGGGGATACGGGAGGAAAACTTTATCATGCCCCCCACGATGTCCGGCGATTTTGAGGGAGAATCCCGGCGTTTTCAGGAGGCCCTGGAAGCGCGGGGCGGCATAGATCTGCAAATCCTGGGGCTGGGGGCAAACGGCCATATCGGGATCAACCAGCCCGGTACTCCCTTCAACAGCGAAACCCGGGTGTCCCCGATGGACCCTGTCTTTGAAGCCCGGGTACGGAAGGAGACGGGGGTAGGCCCGGAACATCCCCTGGGGGGGCTTACGCTGGGGATCCGTACCATTATGCACGCCCGCGGGATCGTCCTGGCCGCTAAGGGGGCCCACAAGGCGGACATGGTGGAGCGGATGATCCGGGGACCGGTTACCGAGGACATCCCGGCCTCCGTATTGCAGCTTCATCCCAACTGCGAATTTCTTCTGGACGCGGAGGCGGCGCGGAAGCTGAATGGAACAACGGGGAAGGAAGGCGGCGTTCCCTCCGGAGGGGACCGGCATGGACAGGTTTAGCCCCGGTGAATCCCTGGGGCGGGAACTGGCGGAGACCGGGTATATTCACCGGCCTCTGCCCCTGCACCCGGAAAATTCCCTGGAGGTCCGCTGTCTGCGGAAGAAGGTCCTCCGGGAGCGGGTCCTCTGGGATATGCGGAGTTCCGGGGGCTGGAGCGGCAAGGGGCCGGGAACCCTGAGCCATGACGGCGTTCCCGATGCCCTGGGCCGGGTAAGCCTGCGGATGGAACTGCCCGCCGTTACCGGCCACTGGCCGCCGGAAACTCCCGATGGGGACTACACCCCCTTTTGCCGCCAGTCGGCCTTGTTCCGGGTAGAATCCGAAAACTGGGAGGGGTACAACCGGATCGCCCTGTGGCTCAGGCCGGATTGTCCCGGCGCCCGGACGGTGAGCATCGCTTTGATCTTTGCCAACAATGGGACAATACCCATACCGGACCCCTACAACCGGGAGGGCCGTCACGAGTTGTACCTCCTCAACCGGCGCTGGAACGAATGCGTGCTGGAGATACCGGAACTGCCCCGGGACAAGGTAACCATGATCGGTTTTGAAAGCTCCGCTTTTGGCAAGGACCGCTCGACCGGCGATTTTCTGCGTTTCGACATCGGCGAGATCCGTTTACAACTGACGGAACATCCCGAGATCGTTCACGGCTGGCTTCCCGGTGAGGGCCGGATCGCCTATGCCATGAGCGGTTATGTCCCTGAGGGAAGGAAGACCGCTGTCCTCAGGGCTTCCGGGGGGAAGCTGCCGGTCTTTACCCTGAGAAAAAGCTCCGGGGAGGCTGTCTTAACCGGGCAAGCCCGGCGCGTCTGTAGTCCCCGGGGGGACTTTGATGTCCTTGACTTTAGCGCCCTGGGGCCGGGGGAATACACGCTGCAATGCGGCAATATCCTGACCCCGCCCTTCCCGGTTTCCGAAGGGATCTGGGCGGATTCGGTCTGGAAGGCTCTGAACTTTGTCTTCTGTGAACGTTGCGGCTATCCGGTGCCGGAAAAACACGGCGGCTGTCATGGCGACATTACCGCCGAACACAGGGGACTCAAACTGGTCTACAACGGCGGCTGGCACGACGCCGGGGATATGTCCCAGCAGACCCTGCAAAGCGCCGACGTGATGTTCAGCCTGCTGGAACTGGCGCGGCGGGCTAAGGGGGAAAATCAGCAGCTTTACTTGCGGCTCCTGGAGGAGGCGGAGTGGGGGCTCGACTTCGTGCTGAAATGCCGTTTCGGGGACGGCTACCGGGCTTCCAGCGCCGGTATCGTGGACTGGTCCGACGGGTTCATCGGAAACATGGACGACCGGCCCGCCCGGGTGCAGAACAACTCCTTTGACAACCTGCTCTATGCCGCCTACGAAGCCTATGCCGCGGAGACCCTGGAACAGGATCCCATGCTCTGCGAAAAACTCCTGTCCACCGCGGAGGAAGACTTTGTCTTTGCCCTGGAGGGTTTTCGGGAACGGGGTTTTACCGAACAGCCGGTCAAGTGGGAGCATAGCTACGCCGCCTCTCCTTCCCTGTATATGGCGGTCCGATCCTGGGCGGCGTCCCTGTTGTACCGGTTAACGGGAAAAGCCGGATACGCCGCCGAAGCGGTTCAATCCGCGGATTATGTCCTCCGCTGCCAGCGGGCCGATCCCGTTGGGGAGACCGGCCTCCGGGGTTTTTTCTACCGGGACACGGACAAACGGATCATTCAGCATTTTAACCATCAGAGCCGGGACCATGCGTACATGCAGGCTCTGGCGCTGCTGCTGGAAACCCAGCCGGATCACGCCGAAAGCGGTCGCTGGCGGCGGTCCCTGGAGGATTTTGCCGCCTATCTTAAGGCCCTTATGCCCCGGGTAGAGCCCTACGGGATGCTTCCCAGTGGGGTATACCACCGGGACGAGGCCCTGGACGGGGAAAGTTTTGAGCGTCAGCACCATGATCTTGGGGCCGGCGCGGTGGAGGAATACGGTCTCCAGCTTAAAGCCGGCACGGTCCTGGACGGGGAACACTATCTGCGGATATTCCCGGTGTGGTTCTCCTTCCGGGGGAACAGCGCCGTCCATCTTGCCACGGGGAAGGCCGCAGCTATTTGCGGGAAGGCCCTGGGAGACGGGGAGCTTTTGGACATTGCCCGGGAACAGCTCTACTGGGTATTGGGGAAAAACCCCTTCTGCCAGTCCCTGATGTACGGGGAAGGCCATAACTACCCGGAGCAGGCGGCGTTTCTGCCGGGTACCATGATCGGGGAGCTGCCGGTGGGCGTCCAGACCCGGTATCACGAGGACATTCCCTACTGGCCCCAGTCCAATAACGCTACCTACAAAGAGGTTTGGCTTACCGTGGCGGGGAAGTGGTTTTCCCTGGTGGCGGAGCTTTCTTAGGAACACCCTAAGGAAACACTGATTGGCGTCATTTAATCGGCGTTTCCCTAAAAACCTGGCGTCTTTCGGCACGTTCCCTTATCTATCCGTTTAGCCGTGTACATACAATTAGAGGCTGTTCCAAAGCCTTAGTTTTTTTGGGAAAACTGCCTTGAATTTAACGGAAAAACCTGTTGACATCCGGCTTAAAACCCCGTATACTTTATATATGTTCATGTGTTCAACTGTTTGGCGGCGGCGCTAAGGCTATGGCAAGGCGCTCGGTGGATATTGAAAGCCTTGATTGCAATGTGATCCACGAGGAAGTGGTGGCGGCGGTCAGGAAGAAAATGCCCGATGATGAGACACTGATGGACCTGGCAGACCTGTTTAAGGTGTTCAGCGATTCCACCAGGGTCAAGATCCTCTGCGCCCTTCTGCGGGCGGAAATGTGCGTCTGCGACATCGCCGTCCTTTTGGGCATGAGCAAGTCCGCCATTTCCCATCAGTTGAGGACTCTCCGGCAGACCCGGCTGGTAAAGTACCGCCGGGAGGGGAAGGTGGTCTACTATTCCCTGGAGGATGAGCATGTGGGAACCATATTCGATCAGGGCCTGGTTCATGTGACCGAATAGGGCGGCAGGGTATTTTTTTTGGCCAAATAGTTGAACAGGTTATCAATTGTTCAATTTTTTGTGTTTTATGTTTGCGGTTGAGGAATGTTAAGGAGTTTGACGGTGGAAGACGCGCTAAAACGGGAATATATTCTTCACAATCTTTGCTGCCCTAAATGCGCGGCAAAGATCGAAAAACATATTGGGGCGCTGGAAGGGGTAAACCGGGCACTGATCGATTTTTCCGTGCAAAAACTTACTATCGAAATGCGGGATTCCGGGCTGTGGGACGATATTACGGCCCGGGCCGGCGGGATCATTAAAAAGCTTGAACCTTCTGTCGAATTGCAGGACTCGGTTTTTTCCCCGGAGGAGGTGAAGGATGCGGGGGGCCGGGGCAGTCCCCCGCGGGTGGCGAAATGGCTGCGGTATGGAAGCCTGATCCTTGGCATGGTCCTCTTTGCGGCGGGCATGGCTATTAATCGGCCCCTCTTCGTTACGGCGGCGCCTCTCCTGCGGTTTGCCGTTTTTTTGGCAAGTTACCTTTTGACGGGGGGTGGAGTGCTTGTTAAGGCGGCGAGGAACATCGCCAGGGGTGAAATATTTGACGAAAACTTTTTGATGAGCCTCGCCACCATCGGAGCCTTCGCCATCGGTGAATACCCGGAAGGGGCGGCGGTGATGATCTTCTACCAAATCGGTGAGGCCTTTCAAAATTACGCCGTGGGGCGTTCCCGGAAATCCATATCCGCCCTTATGAATATCAGGCCCGATTATGCTAACCTGAAAACCGCCGCGGGGTTAAAGCGGGTGTCTCCGGAAACGGTACGCATCGGGGACCTCATCGTGGTGAAGCCCGGCGAAAAAATCCCCCTGG
>JAITLC010000110.1 GCA_031278095.1 Treponema sp. | reverse complement strand
CGGCCAGGACGCGCCGGGTTCATTCGTAACCGTAAAGGAAAGCCCGGAAAGCGCGCCGATTTCGCCCAGCACGTCAATGGCGATGCCCTGCCACTGCCGCTCCGCCGCGTTATAGAAGCAGAACGGATAATTGTCGTATTCCGCCGCGATGGGGATCTCTTGCCCGTCGCGCCGTGCGCGTATGTAGGCCTGTTCTTCTTCGGTGAGCTGCCGGAAAAGTTTGTACTTCCGGTAATCGTCCTCTCCCCGGTTATACAGCTCCGTCAAGTGGTAAATGCCGCCCCGGTCCAGATATTTCCGCACGACGCTGATAATGGGAACGAGTTCGGGGTTGCCTGTGGTAAGGGAAACGGGCGAGTAAATCAGGGGAAAGTATTCCGCGGTCGTGATGTCGCCGTACTCGGCGAAGGCCGCTTCGGCGGGGCTTTCCGCGAAAAAGGCGTCGACGGTCCCGTCGCGCAGCAGAACCACGGCTTCGCCGTAGTTCTTTACATAGGTGGAGACAAAGGATTCATCGGTAACCTCGCGGACGTCGCCGCCGGTCGTGGCGCCTTCCAGAAAGGCGAAGCGCAGCTGCCGCCGGGCCGCCAGTTCGGACAGGCTCTCGTCGCCGGCCAGCCGGAAGTACCTGATGGACCGTTCGGCGATGGCATCGGTCATGTGGTAGATTTTCCGGCGCTCGGGGGTGGCCGTCAATTCCCCGGTAAAATCGATCCCGCGGGAGGCAAGGCCCTCAATGAGCGCCTCCCATTCCACAATGTCCGGCTTGAAGGGCACGCCGAACAAACCGGTCAACCAGTCGCAGAACAGGCTGGTGAACCCGCCGATGGTCCCGTCGTCCCTGTAGAAGGCCTCCGTGGTGTGGAGCATGGCGAGGGTGAAGCCGCCATAACGTTTTTTCAGGGTCTCTATGGCGGCCTCCTCCTCGGCCGTGATCCCCGGTATATCCCGGTAGGACGCATACACAGGCGCGCCGGTTCCCGCCGTAACCAACTCCGCGGACGGCTTCGCGCATCCGGCAAAGCCGGTAAGCAGCCCCCCCAGGATGAGGATGACAGCCGGCAGAATCGCCGTTTGCAGGATACGCCGTATACGTACACCGTTCATAAGGTAGTATCTCCCGGAAGCCGGAGCATTTTTTTCACAAATTCTCCCTATTATTATAGGGCCCGTCTAAACCCGCTTAATGAACACTTCTATGAGAATTACTACCTAATTATTGGCCCATTTTTATGTAAAAACAAGTAGGTTTTATTGACACGCGCCTTTAGCTGTGAAAATGCGAATTTTTAGTTTTAGGACAGGCCCTATTTATGAAAGTCCCCGATTTTCCGCTACTTCCCCAATAAGGCTTCTGAACTCTTCCTGTTTTTCTTTTGACAGTACCTCTGCGCCATAGAGGGCTTCTTCAAACAACGTCCCGCAACGGATGATGGAATTTTGGATACCTGTATCAAGCGAATCACAAGATGCCGGAGGGACGCATGAAGCCAGTAAGCCGCAGTATTCACCGGGGCCATAATTCGCCTTCCAGATCACCTGCCGCACATCTGTCCCCCAGATAATAAGACGCGCAAAAAGGGTAACATTCTTCTTCATCTCTTTTCGCTTTGCCGGAGACCATGCGGCGCCGAGATCTTCGGTAAGGCGGCGGATTCTTTCCCTGTCAGGAGACAGGGGAACGGAAGCCTCGCCGTTTTTGATAAAGTACAGGAAGGAACATATACCCTCTTTTATGCTGCGGAACCAGAAGGCAAAAAGCATGGAGAGACGTTTGCCCAGGGAAAGTCCGCCGGGAAGGCTGCGGTCAAAAAGGGGCTTTATCATGAATCCTGCAAAGAGCAGAATTATTATTGCAATGACAATATACTTAAGATAATCCCAAAAGGGCCAGGGTTCGCTGTTCTGCGCCAGTTCCTTCAATTCAGGCGGCAGGATCGGCATAAAAATACCATCGTTCATTTCAGGGATCGGCGGCGGAAGCGTTTGCGCAGGGCTCCTCAAACGGGGGAGAAGACTCAGGAGCCATGCAAAAAATCTGCCGATGAGGGCCCAGGGAAGGATATTCTTCCCCAATGAAAACAACAGGGCCGGAACACCTGCAAAAACAGTAAAAAAACCCATGGCGGCAATGCGCTTTGCCCTCTCCGCTTCCGAAAGGCTGATTCCCTCCCCCGCATAGTATTGCTCGCTACGGAAAAGTCCAAAAAGTGCAAAGATAAAAACTGCGGCGAAAAAGAAAAGTACCACAAAGACAAAGAGGGGGAACGAAAGGGCTATTCCCAATGCGGAACAAATAACCGACAGCATTACTGCAACAATCAGCTCCACTGCATAGATCTGCATGAGTTTTCCGGTATGGAGATCCGCCTCGGAAACAAGGCTTGCGTCTTCGTGCAGTATCCGTACCAGTTCATCCCCGGAATGTTCTTCTGTTAATTCTTCAAAGCGTTCACGGGAAATAAAGATACTGCGGATATAAATAACAAAGGGCCATGTGTAAAGGGCTGTAAAGGCGGCAAGAATGTTACCTGCCCCCGGGAAAAAACGCCTGAAAAACGGAACATGAATCCTGAAAGGCGAAGAAAAAATATAGGCAATAACAATGATAATGACAAAACCGCGCAAATCGGAGGCAAAATTGTTTCCCGGCATAAAAACCCGGTCTGTGGAGGCTGATACGGGCCTATTCTTCATCATGACAAGGTAGACCAGAGCTGCCAGTCCGCATGTGAGACCCGGAAAAAAGAGGAACCCAAAGGGCAGGGGAAAGAGTCCGAGAAGACCTTCCAGAATCCTCCAGAAGAGGGGAAGGATGGCAAAGAGGCCCGAAAGGGGCAGATATACCGAAACAAGGCCATAAAAAGGATTACCCAGCCTGAATTTAGATGACGGCGTAACCTGCCTCCTTCATCTGGTAACGGCGGACATTCCCCGGCATTGATTCTTCCAGAGCTTTCTCGTCCAGTATCAGGTATTCCAGAAAAAGATGACTGCGTTTGAGACTGTCAAGGACTGCATACTCTTCCCGGCTGCGTTCAGGGCCCACATAAAAAAGCCGGGTACCGTAGGGGAGCCGCTTCCCCTCTTTCAGCATCATTTGTACGCTTATTCTGATTCGCGGCGAAGGATACATATCCGAAAATACGTTTTCGCGTGGGAGCTCTGGGGCGGAATGTTCCGGAGGGGCTTCATGGGGGCGTGTGATTGCCGCAAGCCGTTCCAGAATGGGGATGAGGGTACGGGCCTGGGGAGGGATAAAGGTAAGGGGTGCCTTACCGTGAGGATGGTAGAGGATGATGCCCAGTTCCTGTCTGTCCCGGTTGGTCATGAGGCAAAGCGCCGCGGCTCCTTCGATGGATCTTTCAAAGTAGAATTCGCGTTTACGGAGCCCGTACTCGTATGGATCAAGATTCAGGAAAATTACCATGGGAAAAGCAATGGCCGCCTCATACTCGTTCACCAGTATCACAGTATCCCTGTCGGCGCCTGTATGTGCCGCACTGGCCTTCCAGTTGATCCGCCGCAGTTCGTCGCCGCTCCGGTACTCACGGAGGGAACGCCGCCGGGTAAGGTCTTCATAGAGGGGATTGCCGGTGATCATGTTTCCCAGAGGGAGGCCGCCGGGTGTCTTTACTTCGATCTGTCCCGGCGAAGGATAAACTACAAGCCTTGAAGTTTCCCGTGCACGTGCACGGAATGGGAAGAGTCCCAGGGGATCGCTTCCCCGGACAAGGGCCGGACCCAAGGTATGGATGCCCCGGCTTGAACAGTACGCCTGCCAGGGAATGAAAATCCGGGAACAGCCCCGGAGGCTAAGAAGACTGCGGTTCTGCCGGAACACCGCTATGTCTCCGGGGGAATCTCCGGCTGCCAGCATAAAGGCAGGAAGCCGGCCATGGTTTTCAACTGTCAATTCCGTCTGTACCCATTCGCCCCGGAAACGCCTGAGATCCCTGTCCCTGCGGAGAAGGCGAATATTGCGTATCAGGTATTCACTGTAAAAACGGGAGCCAAGCAGAAGGAGGAGCAGAAACAGCGCCGCGAAACGGAGCAGGTAAAACGGTACAAAGAGATAGAAGAGAAGAAGGGGAAGCACAAAGAAAAGCGCCGTACTGCTGATGTGAACATCCGCCCAGTCCTGCCGTCCCTTCGGCATTAACGCCGCTCCGGCACTGACCGGTACTCCGGTACCGGGGTCTTTTCGAGAATACCTTCAATGATTCTGTCAGAATCAATGCCCCGGACAAAGGCCTCGGAAGAGAGTAGCATACGCTGGCGGAATACAGGCCCTGCCATCTGCTTTATGTCTTCCGGTGTAACATAATCCCTGCCGTGGATTGCCGCAAGGGCCTGCGCACTCCGGTAAAGGGCAAGACTCCCCCGCGGAGAAACCCCCACCCGCAGGCTTGGTTCTTCCCGTGTGGCGGCAACAAGCGAGAGAAGGTAGGACTTTACGGTCGCATCTACATGTATCTGAGTTACCCTTTCCTGCAGCGGGGCAATTTCTTCAAAAACGGCAACCACTCCAAGATCCGTTACCGGGTGGCTTAGGCGGCGCTGGTTTTCCAGCATGGCCGATTCAGACTTTTCATCCGGGTACCCGATGGACAGAGAGAGCAGGAAGCGGTCTTTCTGGGCTTCGGGCAGGGGAAAGGTTCCCTCAAACTCCACCGGGTTTTCGGTAGCCAGTACAAAAAACGGTTCAGGCAGGGCGATGCGTTTACCCTCAACGGAGATCTGGCCTTCCGCCATGGCTTCAAGCAGCGCGGACTGGGAACGGGGCGTTGCCCGGTTAATCTCGTCCACCAGCACAAACTGATTCGCTACAGGCCCTGGACGGAATTCAAAAACCTCCTCTCCCTGCCGCCACACCGAAACGCCCAGAATATCCGCGGGCAGAAGATCCGGGGTACACTGGATCCGGGCAAAGGAGAGCCCCACGCTGGCGGCAAAGGCGCGGGCAAGGATCGTCTTACCTGTACCCGGCACATCCTCCAGAAGCACATGGCCCCGTGCCAGAAAAGCCGCAATCAGCATTTCGACAACTTCAGTCTTTCCCAAAAAGACCCGTTCTACATTCGCCCTGACCCGGCGGGCAAAACCTTCAATTGATGCATTCATATCTCCCTCCCGGAGGACTGTTCCGCAAAGATCTTTTTCAACAATTCAAGATCCAGTTCGGGGTACACCGGGAAACGGTCAAGCAGTTTCTTTACACATTCAATGGCTTCGGTTTTGACCTTTTCATCAACCGTATATTTGGCCTTGCTCTTTTTGGCAGGGTTTTTCGGATCCGGCGCAGGCTGTGTTCCTTTAAGCACCAGGGAGATAATGGCGCCCAGTTCCTCCATTTCGGCCCTGCCCATACCCAGCGTGGTGGTGGCCGCAGTACCTATACGGAGGCCGGCCGTATACCAGGGGCCATTGGGATCAAAGGGCAACGCGTTACGGTTCAGAGTGATATGACATTCGTGGAGCGCACTTTCTGCCTGACGTCCGGTTATACCCAGTTTGGCAACATTCACCAGGAAGAGATGGTTATCTGTTCCGCCTGTAAGAACTTCCATGCCTCCCTTTGCGCAGGAGGCGGCGAGAGTTTGACTGTTTTCCACAACTTTGGCGGCATAGGAGCGGAACTCCGGCCTTGAGGCTTCCCGAAAAGCAACCGCCTTGGCTGCAATGACATGGGGCAGGGGTCCACCCATGGTAAGGGGACAGCCCTTATCCAGGGCTTCGGCAAATTCCTTTGTAGAAAGTACCAGCCCTGCCCGCGGGCCACGGAGGGTCTTGTGTGTGGTACTGGTTACCACATGGGCCCAAGGGACAGGATCGTATTCACCGTCAAAGACCTTCCCCGCAACAAGACCGGCAAAATGGGCCATGTCCACCATGAACACGGAGCCCGCCCTGTCGGCAATCTGACGCATCCGCTTAAAGTTAATCTTCCGGGGGTATGCCGAATAACCTGCCAGGAGAATGAGCGGTTTAATCTCCAGCGCCATCTTTTCAATTTCATCGTAATCCAGAAGACCTGTTTCCCTGGATACCGAATAGCCGTAAACATCAAACATGCGGCCGGAAATATTGTGTCTGTAACCGTGGGTCAGATGGCCGCCTGAATAGTAGTCAAGGCCGAGAAGTTTCTGGTTCCCAAAAGCCGCCTTCAGTTCCTTCCATTGGGCATCGCCGAGCCTGTAGAGATTCGTTTCGCCAAAGCGTTCCAGAGCCGGCGCCTCCACCCGCGTAGAAAGAATCGCCCAGTAGGCGAGAATATTGGCATCCGCGCCGCAGTGCGGCTGCACATTGGCATGCTCCGCGCCAAAGAGTTTGCAGGCTTCTTCAACGGCCAGAGACTCGATAGCATCAACATTTTCGTTCCCTGCATAGAAACGGTGCTGCGGTACTCCTTCGGCATACTTGTCCGTGAGAAGATTCCCCATGGCAAGCTGCACCGCCATGGAACAGTAGTTTTCGCTGGCAATAAGCTTGACCCGTTTCCGCTGGTTTTCCAGTTCCCGAACTATGTAGCGGGCCACTTCCGGAACCTGGGCTGCGGTTTCGCTGAGATTACAGAGATAGGCCAAAAAAGCAGTATTCACCTTTTCAGGCGGAGTGGATTTAAGGTAAGCAGAAACCGGTTTCTGCATGTTTACAGGATTCATGTTCATTATGTAAATATGCCACAGATTGAGGGGATATTCTATAGTTTCTACGGGAGCATCCAGCACAGTTCATGTTTATTATGAAAAAGATGCAGCACTCTGCTCCCCGGCAGCGCGGCAAAGCGGCGGCTTACGGCAAAGTATTCCCCAAGACTTTCCCTGTCCCCCTGCCACTTTATCGTACAGACAAAACGGGAACAGAGCCCCGATGCAAGCCACTTTTCAACCCAGTCATAGAGCCTCTCCGGGTAGGAGATAACATCGGAAAAAACCCAATCCATGGGGCCTAAATCTTCAGGCTTCATGGTAAATGCGTCATGCTTGATATATTGAACGTGTGACAAAACGGCAACCCGTTCCTCAAGCGGACTGCGATCAACGGCAATCACCTCTGCTCCAAGCTGCACCAAAGTCCATGTCCAGCCGCCGGGACTGGCTCCCGCATCAAGGCAGCGTTCCCCGGGCCGGGGCCATTTCCGCAGCCGTGTAAGGGCTTCCCAGAGTTTAAGATATGCCCGGCTGGGAGGCCCTTCCCTGTCCTCGACAAAGTTGATACGTCCTGCGGGAAATGGGCTGCTACAGGAAGCCGATGCGATAAGGGTATTCTCATCCAGAAGGCTGAAAGCGCCCAGCGGAGTTTCCGGAAGCTGCCAGGGAAAGGGACGAGGCTTTGACATCGAGGCAATTGGAGGGAGTTTCGACTGGATCAGAGTTGCGCGGCGGTATGAGGCAAGGGGAAAAAGCGCCCAGTTCCGCTGTATCTCCCGCAGTGCGCCTGAGGCTTCGGAGATGGAAGTGAAGTACAGCCTGAAAGGTTCAAGCCACTCGTTGAGCTGCCAGAAAATTTCTTTTCCCGGTTCCCCGGCGCCACCTTCGGCGGCTTGCGCATAGTAAAGATCTCCCCATTGTTCAGAAAGAGAGGAACCCAATTCATATTGAAGGTGATCTTCAAAACCCTGAACCGCCTGGTAGATCCGGCCATTCAGGTTTTCCCTGTCCACAAGCTTTACTGCGCTTGTTTCCAGACGAGATAATCTACATAACGCTGGAAGTGCTTGCCTTTGGGGGAGGCGATTATGGCAAAGACAATATCTGTGGAATATCCGGTAGGCCGTATCAATTTAAACTCCACGGAAAGGCTGAAGGATCCTATCCCCGAATCGGCTTCCGGTATAACTTCAAGCTGAAAGACGCTATCGGGCTTGATATCCACCGCTGTTGTACATTCCACGCAACAACTTGTCACAGAAAGGTCTTTGAGGAGGTTTTCACCGTCCATCATACCGGGTATCCGGACATGGGCAAGAGTATTATAACGAGGATTCTTCCTTTTTTCAAGCATGGTTATATCTCATTGTTGGTATTATTGAAGCTGTTCCAAAAAACTGAAGTTGGAATAGCCTCTTAATAATATGATAATCGGCTTTTTTGGTCAAGTTTCAACCCGAATATCCGATTATTGACAATTCTACTCGAAAAAGTCTCAATATTATCAATCATTTGAGGCTGTTCCAAAATGTCAGATTTTGGAACAAGTTTATTTATCAGCTATGGAGGAATGATGAACACCAAACGTACACCTGGTGAACGGATCGCCGAACTCTGCAAGATGTATTCAGTTTCCCGTGAAACCCTGGCGGAGCGGAGCGGAGTTTCAATCGAATTGATCCGGCGCATTGAGGAAGAGGGACACATTCCCGATCTGGCACCCCTGCTCAAATTGTCCAGAGCCCTTGGGGTACGCCTGGGGACTCTTCTTGACGATCATGAAAAACTGGGGCCGGTCGTTACCCTGCAGGGCCGGGCCGGAGAAGTAAGCCGTTTTATTACCGGTCTTCCGGGGAAACCGGGGGAGACTGAAGGGCATCAGGGCCTTACCTTCAAGGCTCTGGCCGCGGACAAGGGAGGCCGCCACATGGAACCCTTTATTGTGGACATCGAAAGCAGCGCGGAGCAGGACAAATCCAGCCATGAGGGAGAAGAATTTATCTATGTCCTTTCCGGCAAGATTCATATTGATTACGGTAAGGACAACTACGACCTGGAAATAGGAGATTCAATCTACTACGATTCCATTGTCCCCCACCGGGTACTTGCCGGCGGCCGTTCGCCAGCCAAAATCCTGGCTGTGATATACACCCCGGCATAAGGAGAGGAGGCGAAAGATAAAGAATGGAATATATTGAAATCACCCTGGGAGCCCTGCTCCGGGAAAAGGCCCGGATTCAGGGAGAACGGGAATTTCTTGTCTATGCCGACCGGAATCTCCGTTTTACCTATGCCGAATTTGACAAGCGGGTAGACGAGATGGCAAAGGCGCTTCTGGCTATCGGCCTTAAAAAAGGCGCCCATGTGGGAATCTGGGCTACCAACGTACCGGACTGGCTTACCCTCCTCTTTGCAAGTGCCAGGGTGGGAATGGTTCTGGTAACGGTAAATACCGGTTACAAACTTCATGAACTTGACTACCTCATGAAGCAGAGCGATCTCGACTGCCTCTTCCTCAATGACGGCTGGCGGGATTCTGATTATGTTTCCATGGTGTATGAACTGGTACCGGAACTCAAGACAGTCCCCCGCGGATACCTCCATTCGGAACGGTTTCCCTGCCTGCGCCATGTGGTCTATATCGGGCAACAGAAACACCGGGGCATGTACTCGCTGAGCGAGATGCTGCTCCTGGGTCAGCATACCAGCGATAAAGAACTGCAGGCCATTGAAACTTCCCTGGATGTAAACGATGTAGTGAACATGCAGTACACCAGTGGCACTACCGGCTTCCCCAAAGGGGTAATGCTCAGCCATCGGAACATCATTAACAACGGCAAGGGTATCGGGGATAACCAGCGCTTTACCGAAAAGGACATCGTGTGTCTGCCCGTCCCTCTCTTCCACTGCTTCGGCCTTGTACTGGGAATCATGGCAGTGATCACCCACGGTTCCTGCGCCGCAATGCTGGAATGGTTCGATCCCCTGCTGGTGCTGGCAACTCTTCAAAAGGAAAAATGTACAGCCGTCTACGGAGTGCCTACCATGTTCATTGCGGAACTTAACCATCCCATGTTCAAGATGTTCGATCTTTCCAGCCTCCGTACAGGAATCATGGCGGGATCCCCCTGCCCCATCGAAACCATGAAGCAGGTCATGACGGATATGCACATGCCGGAAATCACCATATGCTATGGTCTTACCGAATCTTCCCCCGTGATGACCCAGACCCGCTACGATGACCCGCTTGAAGTAAAGGTAGAAACCGTCGGCCGGGCCCTGCCGGGAGTGGAAGTAACAATCCGCAACAGCGAAACCGGAGAAGAGTGCCCCGACGGGGAACACGGTGAATTCTGCTGCCGCGGCTACAACTCCATGAAGGGCTACTACAAAATGCCCGAAGAAACCGCCAAGTGCATCGACAAAGACGGCTGGCTCCATTCAGGAGATCTGGGCGTAAAAGACACAAACGGTAACTTCCGGGTTACAGGCCGCATCAAGGATATGATTATCCGGGGCGGAGAAAATGTGTACCCCAAAGAAATTGAAGACTTCCTCTACACCATGCCCGGTGTCAAAGACGTACAGGTGGTTGGTATTGCCAGCGAGAAATATGGCGAAGAAGTGGGAGCTTTTATCATACTTCACAAGGATGCCCGGATAAGTGAAGAAGATGTACGAGACTACTGCCGCGGACAGATCAGCCGTTTCAAGATTCCCAAGTATGTCTTTTTTACGGACAACTACCCC
This sequence comes from Treponema sp., assembly GCA_031278095.1. Classification (GTDB taxonomy): domain Bacteria; phylum Spirochaetota; class Spirochaetia; order Treponematales; family Breznakiellaceae; genus JAIRNJ01. The sequence continues at coordinate 392 of JAITLC010000110.1, read as the reverse complement.
CTCACCCCCAGCGGAAAAATTCAAAAGTACCTGCTTCGGGAAGAAGGCTTGAAAAAAGTCCAGGAACTGGGAATTGCAACATAGAATACAGGGAGCCTGAAACCCTCGCCTCCGCCCTGCCCATGGCATAGGGTGGAGGCGGGAATTTAATATAAAGCAGTCCGGTATACCCTGTTGAAAAACCATAGGCGACTCCGTTTTTTGAGTTGATCTCAAGCACGATTCATGGTATGCTATATATGATTAAGCGATCCCAATGGCTTATAAAGGGCGGTTTGAATGAACGACAGGCAAGAGGGCCGGAAAGGTAATTTTGTGTGCCATGCTTCCCCGCTGTCCTTGTTTAGTTCCGGCTCCGTGGGCGGGGGGGGGGGGGGGGGGGGGGGGGGGGG
>JAITLC010000017.1 GCA_031278095.1 Treponema sp. | reverse complement strand
ACCCGGCGTATGGCTTCCATATAAAAAATCATAGTCCATCCCAGCTGCTTCCAGACGCTTACAATAATTACCGACAGCATGGCCGTATCCATGCTTTGGGTCCATTTAAGCCCCCGCAGTCCAAACCAGGAAAGAACGAAGTTTAAAACCCCTGCCCGGGGTTCAAATATCCAGGACCACACGATGCTCACCGCCACCATGGGGGTAACATAGGGGGCAAAGATAATGGTTCTGAAAAACCCTGTTCCCCGCTGTTTCCCGGTGATCAACAGGGCCAGCAGGAGGCCCAAAACAATGCCCGGAACCATGCTGCCCAGGGCGAACACAAAGGTGTTTTTCAGAATCTGATAAAATTTCGGATCCCGAAGCAGGGAGAGGTAGTTCCGAATCCCCCTAAACCGGATGTTTTCGGACATCATGTCCCAGTCGGTAAAGCTAAGGACGAAGGAGTACAGTACCGGATAAACCCAAAAAACCAAAAGCGGAACCAGGGCAGGCATTACATAGAGCCACCCGGTCAGATTCTCCTTAAGAACCCTGTACTGTTTTGATGCCGGATTGATCCTCATTTCTGCCTCCGGTAAAGATACTTTATAATAATATTCATTAAATCCAAATGTCAAGAAAAATACAAATGATAATGCAAAAATGTTGATATAAAACTGAATTAATCTAATCAAATGATTGGTATAGTTACATTTTTTTGTTGCCATTTTTGGTAATTACGGCTCAAGAGTGATATAACCAGGGCCGCGGCGCATATACCGATCCAGCCGTTTATGATCCCCTGCCACCCGAACTTATCTGTAATAAAACCGGTAACAGGGCTCGAAAGAGCCGCGCCTGCATATACCGAACAGTCCAGAAAACCCGCTGCGGAGGAAACTCGCCGCTCTTTATTAAAATAGAGGGGAATAAACGCGGTGATCATGTTATTGACTGCCAGAAACAGCGCAAAAAGGCCGAAGAAAGCAAAATCTACGACAAAATGGTTAAGATTCATGCCTACCCTGAGGAGAACCGAAAAGACAAGTGCCAAAAACATGAAAAAGCTGAGGGTATATTTGGCCTGATAATTGAAGACCCGGTTCACGAAAGCGCTGCCCGCAAGGGCTACCATGTTCATCAGGGGGACAAAAGACATAAAGTAGAGGGCCTTTTCCAGGGGAAGGGACTGGTAATCGATAAAAAAACTGGGGCCCCAGAGGGTCATCCCCTCTTTCACGCTTCCGTTCAACAGGGCTATAAGGCCAACTGCCCAGAGCCTGGTCCGCAGAACAAAACCCGGAATGTCCTTGAGTCCTCTCCGGGATTCTGCCCGGTGCGGCGCAGATCCCTGGCCGATCATGGCATGATAGTTCCGGAATATGACAAACCATACTGCAGAGATCAGGATGAGGATACACCCGGGGATCAGGAAAACCATCCTCCAGCTAAGGCGGACGGCCATTTTCCCCACCAGGGTATACGAAAAGAGATAGCCGAAGACGGTGGAACTCGCAAAAAACAGGGTAATTTTCTGGAGTTCCTTCTGGGGAGTTGCCTCCGCCACCATGCGTACCATGGGCCCCCAGAGCATGGACTGGGCGTAACCGTTTAAGAACCAGAAAACGCAGAGGAAAACGATTCCCTTTGAAAATCCGAAAAATATGTTGCACAGGCCTGCGGCAAACAGGCCGAGACTCACAAAATACTGAGGATTGATGACATCACCGATGAAACCATTGATAAGCTGACCAATCGCATAGGCCGCAAAGAAGCACAGCGCAATCATGCCCAGGGATGCATTCGAATACCCAAGGGTATCATGCAGATTCGGAAGGATGATGGACAGGTTGATCCTCCCGAAATAGGCAGTCACATAGGCTAACCAGCATAGGCTGCTTATGAACCAAAAACTATAAGAGTGTTTTATAACGTACCATCCCGGAAAAAGCATATTCCTTTCTATGCCATTATTTATTGTGATTATATCATCTTTTTGATAAAATTGTAAGAGTATTATGTGTATTTTTGCAAGCTATTTTCATTATTATAGTAATAATATATAGTGAAGAAAGTATGCAGCAGGAAAGAAGGAACGACATAGTTTTCAAAATACGCAAATCCCGAATTGTCAAGGTCAATGATCTTATGGATGAGTACCATGTCTCTATTGAAACCATCAGGCGGGATTTGGAGTTTCTCGAAACCGAGGGATATTTGAGAAGGGTTTACGGCGGCGCGATTCTTAACGATTTTTACCGGCCCGAACAGGCTCTTTCCCAAAGGGAACAAACGAATTATCTGCAGAAACAGGCCATAGGAAGGCTTGCCGTGGACTTTATTGAGGATGGGGACACTATCTACATTGATTCCGGCACTACCACTATGGAGCTTACGAAGCATTTAGGAGCGAAAAGGAATCTTACCATAATAACCAACGCGCTCTTGATTGCCCAGGAGGCGATAGTCTCCAACTACGACTGCCGGGTGATAATGCTCGGCGGAGAGCTGCGCCGCGATGAACTCGCCACCTCGGGAGCCAGCGCCATGACGGGACTCAGTAATTTTTACATGGCCAAGGCTTTTTTAAGCGCCGGCGGTATCAGCCTTAAATCGGGCGTAACCGAATACAATTTACACGATGCCGAGAACAGGCGGCTGGTACCCCAACGGGCTCAAAAAATCTTTATGCTCGCAGACTACAGCAAATTCGGCATAATCACCATGAATTATATCATGCCCATAGAAGCCATTTCTGTGCTTGTTACTGACTGGACCGTCCCTGAAAGTGTACTTGAGCCGTACCGCTCAAGAGGCATAGAAATATACGTGGCCCAGCCGGTGTAGATCACTATTCACGGGGCTTTATGAATATCCCGGTTATCGGCCTGCATATCCATAGATCTTTTTCCCTGAAGCCGTTGAAATCGCTTTCATATATGAATTCGGAAGCGTTTCCATATTTTGTTTGACAAATTCACTAAGCATCTTCTATGATTATTATAACAATACTACTTCCGAAACAGCGGAAGAAAATTTTTTTTTATGGAGGAATTATGAAAAAACTCACGGTGATTTTTTGCATCCTGCTCTGCCTCTTGAGTCTGCCGCTTTTTGCGGGCGGAAAGAAAGACGGCGCACAGTCAAGCAGCGGCGCGGTAGTTCTGAACTATGCCCATTACGCCGTCGGAACCCATCTGAGCCGTCCGCCCTGGGAGGCCTTTTACAAACGCTTCACCGAAAGGTACAAGGGCAAGATCGAACTCAAGATTGAGGAACTGCCCAGCGATACCCTGTACATGGAAAAGATGAAGGTTCTGGCGGCTTCCAGGGAGCTCCCGGACGTGGTGGACGGCAAGAACGGCATCCGGGATGCGGCTATTGCCAACGGCCAGGCGGTCGAGCTCAGCGCGTTACTGGCGCAGGATCCGGATTTCCGGGACAAGGTGATTGGGCCCGCCTCCATGGCGGCCAATACCTTCTCAGATGGTAAGGTGTATTCAATCTCGTCCGGCAGCCAGATTATCGGCTATTACTACAACACCGATCTGTTCAGGAAAGCCGGAATCAGCCCGGCAAAGACCTGGGACGAATGGTTCAGCAACTGCGAAAAGCTCAAGGCTATCGGCGTCTATCCCCTGGCCCTGATGACCGGTGAGAATTCCTGGACGACCGACCTGATCCTCTCCGCCATGGTGGCAAGCCGGGGCAAGACCGGTGAAACCTTCATGAACACCAAGCATCCCCCGACCTACCAGGTTCCGGAGATGATTGCGGGCCTTACCGACATTCAGCGCTGTCTGCAGAATTATACCACTCCAGATGCCCTGGGCGCCCTCTACGCCAATGCGGCCAACAACTTCCTCACCGAACAGGCCGCCATCATCGCCAACGGCCCCTGGATGATCGGCGATTTCAGCAATCCTGAAAAGGCCAATCCCGGCCTTGACAAGAAGGTCGACTGGACTTTGTATCCCGGCGACGGCCTTGTTACAAGTTATGCGGAAGGCAATGTGCTCTGCAGTCCTCCCGAACGCCTTGAAGCGGGCTGGACCTTCCTCAAGGAAATGTCCAACCGGGAAACCCAGATGGATTATCTGCTTCTTGCAGGTTCGCTCCCCTCGGCGGTGGATCTGGAGATCACGGCGGAGATACGGCAGAAGATGCCCCTTATCGCCAAGCATGCCGATGCGGTGGGCAGGATGAAGTACCACGGCGATACTTTTGATGTTGTGGCGTACAATGCCGTTGTCGACGCCTTTGGCCGCTACTATCCTGAACTGGCGGCCGGGAGAATTACTCCCGTCCAGATGGCGCAACGTCTTGATGAAGCCGCCGCGGGAGCCAAGTAAAAAACAGACAGAAGGGGAAGAGCATGAAAGTCAAGAAACGATGGATCGTAATTTTTTTGTTTCCGGGAACCCTGCTCTTCCTCTTTGTGTATCTGGCTTCCATAATCAATGTGGTGGGGACTTCCTTTGCCAACTGGCGGATTGCGGGGAGCATCAGCTTTAACGGTGTAGGGAACTATATCACCCTCTTTACATCCGCCGTCTTCCATAAGGCTCTAGTCAATAACCTTATCTGGATACTCCTGCAGTCTACCGTCCATGTGGCTATCGGCATCCTCTTTGCCCTGGTGACCGCGCGGAAAAAGTGGCATTCGGATTTCTGTAAAACAGTCTTCATGCTGCCGAACATTCTTTCCAGCGCCGCGTTGGGTATGCTTTTCTACAATGTGTTTAATCCCAGCTACGGCCCGGTGAACAAGATCATTCAGCTTTTCGGGAATAAAAATTTCAATGTAAACTGGTATGCCAATTCGGGCACCGCTTTCTTTGCCGTTACGGTAACATGGCTTCCCTTTGCCGCAATGATCGGAATACTTGCCGCTGCGGAACTTGCCGCCATTTCCGACGACATTTTTGAAGCCGCAGTGATCGACGGGGCAACCGAGCTGCAGATAAACCTTATGATAAAGCTCCCCCTGTTAAAGAACGCAATCGGGACGGGCACCATCCTTGCCGCAACATCAATGCTGCAGAAGATGGATATTCTCATCATGACCAGCAACGGAGGGCCGGGGATAGAAACCATGAATCTCCCTCTGCTGATATACAATACCGCCCTGCGCGACAACAACTTCGGCCTTGCCAATGCCGCAGGCGTTCTTCTTATCCTTATAGGACTGGCCTCCATCGGGATTATCAACAGGATCTACCGGATGAGTGAAGGGGTATAGGGGGAAACCATGGCGAAAAAACATCATTTTATCGGGACGTTTTTTATCGCGTTATTCCTGTTTTTAATTGTATTTGTTTCCATCATACCCTTCCTCTGGGTATTTACTTCTTCTTTCAAGACAAACAGGGAGATCCTCACCTTCTCCTGGAGATTCAGTACCGGCCTCAATTTCAAGAATTACAGCAATGCGTTTAGAATTGCCCCTATTGCCCAGTATTTTAAAAACAGTATCTTTGTTACCTTTATGGGGATTGTGTTAAACCTCCTCTTTATGAGCATGGCCGCCTATGTTCTTGCCCGTACCGATTTTAAGGCAAAGAATTTTTTCAGAACCCTCTTTGCCATGGGGCTCCTCATTCCCGGCGCCGCGCTGCTTCTGCCCCTCTACACGTCAATAAGGGCTATCGGCCTTTATAATAATGTGTGGGGCCTTATCATCGTGTTTACCGCCTTCGGCATTCCAACTTCGGTATTTGTCATGTCAAGTTATTTTTTGACCATTCCCAAGGAGATGGAAGAATCCGCCTACATTGACGGAGCGGGCTTTGTGAGAACCTATTTGACAATAATACTGCCTCTGGCCCGGCCCGCCTTTGCCACTGCGGGGATCATGCAGTTTTTGCTCTGCTGGAATGAATTTCAGTTTTCCTTTACCTTAACCACCGGGCACGAAGCCCGTACCCTGCCCGTAGCCCTCTACTACTTCAAGAGCGCCTTTGCCAGCGATTATGGCGCCATGTTTGCGGCAATCGTGCTGGTGTCCCTGCCCTGTATCATAATGTATATTCTGCTGCAGAAACAGGTGGTATCGGGGCTTGCCTCAGGGTCGGTAAAAGGCTAAGGAAGCACTGATTTTATCAATAGAGGCTGTTCCAAAACCAACCGGGTTTTGGAACAAGTTCATATAGAGAATACTATTATCTTGATTAAACATACTGCTGTAAGCAATTATAAAGAACAAGGGAAAATGAACCGTAAAGTGCAATCAAGGTACTACTTTAGTGTGGTATTTGCACAGTGAAATAGAGTAAAGACACAGGGAAACACAGATTGGCGTTATTTAAGCGAGACTACCTTAAAGAAATCATTTTGGCACCGTTTTGGCCGAAAAGATGCGCAAATGCAAGGTCTATCCGCAAAGTAACCGGTTTTGTGGACAGACACTATTTAATCAGCGTTCCCCAATAGCAAGTTTAAAGGAGAACTTATCGTATGACCAGTAAAGAACGTTTTACCCGTATGTTTGAACACCGGGAAGCTGACAGAGTTCCCATCATCGATCAGCCCTGGCAGGGTACTTTGATGCGCTGGAAGAAGGAGGGCATGCCCGCCGATGCGGACTGGCGTGATTTTTTCCAGGTCGATAAACTGGAGATGATCTCTGTGGATAACAGTCCCTGTTTTGAAGAAAAAATCCTTGAAGAAACAGACGAATTTATTATCAGCACTACCAAATGGGGGGTTACTCTCAGAAATTTCAAGGTGCCCGATTCAACGCCTGAATTTCTTGATTACAGGGTAAACAATCCTGAAGCCTGGGAGAAGGCAAAAGCCCTGATGAAGCCAAGCCGTGACCGGATCGACTGGGATTTCTTGAAAAAAAACTATCCGGTCTGGCAGAAGGAAGGCCGCTGGATCGAAGGACTTTTCTGGTTCGGTTTTGACGTGCTCCACTCGTGGATGGCCGGCACCGAGACCATCCTAATCGCCCTGCTGGAGGAGCCTGAATGGGTTTCCGATATGTTCAATACCTTTCTTGACACATCAATAGCCCTCTTTGACATGGTGTGGGACGAAGGCTACCATTTTGACAGCATCTTCTGGTACGACGACATGGGTTACAAGAATTCTACCTTTTTTTCAAATGATGTTTACGCGGAACTTCTGCAGCCTGTTCACAAGCGGGCCATCGACTGGGCCCACAACCGGGGAATCAGGGCGCACCTCCACTCCTGCGGGGATGTGATGACGAGGGTACCGCAACTGGTGGAAATCGGGCTTGATGCCCTTAATCCCATCGAGATTAAGGCGGGTATGGATCTTAAGGCCCTAAAGCGGGACTACGGCGGCAGACTGGTTTTCCATGGCGGAGCCGACGCTCTGTATCTGGACAAGCCTGAAAAGATCCTTCCCTACATCGCAGAAACCCTGCCGATTGTAAAGGAAAACGGCGGCTATATCTTTTCTTCCGATCACTCCATTCCCAACACGGTGAGTCTTGAGACCTACAGGCAGGTAGTCGCGGCGGTAAAGGAGCACGGGGCGTATTGACCAAAAAACAGGGCGCCAGGCAAAAAGATCCTTAGGGAAACGCTGATTAAATGACGCCAATCAGTGTTTCCCTGTGTATGCGCTCATTTCATTGCGCACATACCGCATTAAAGCAGTACTGATTTATTCAATCGAGAATGAATCAGTGCTTCCTTGGGGACAAATACCTTACCGCTCTGTTGTGGTTCATCGGGGAGAACCGGGAACCGGTATGTTCCTTTATGCGGGCGCCGGCGCCCTCGGGGAATGAAAACTTCGTGTTGACGGACTCACCTCATGTCATGAGCGCCTCGGAGCATCCGGGGATTAACGCGAAGGGGTATAACGGGACGGGGGATTATGGGAAACAGGTCGGGCTCATGTACGTGTTTCAGGCGAAACTTTCCCGGCCTGTGTATTACCGTCTTATCAACGGGAACGTGACCGACATATCACGTCAGAATACATGGCGAATGGAACCGGAGCGAGATAGCCCAAAGGATCGGGAAACTGTTCAAAAAGCCGGGAATAGACAGCCTGACTTGAGCGGAGTTATGGATTAAACAACTTCCCGCCTGCATTTACCCCGGTCTCTGTTTCCCTCATGCCTACCCGTGCCGTTTCCCCTCCTTCATGCCGCCAGCCCTCATGCCAAAAAGTTCGCCCCGGTTCTGTTGCCGTATTTTCAGGATCCGCTGGAGAAACCCCGCCGGGAAAAATCTACCCGTGCCTCATATCGCTCTCTTGACAGGATCCGGCTTTGGTGTTTTTTTGAGTTATACGGCGTAAAATTGTAAAAACGCCGGAAGCGGAAAGGAGCTTCCCGTGCTAAAGCTAAAGGTCATAGCCTGCGATGTTTTGAAGCGTGAAATCGCCTGGCTGGGCAGCCGTTCCACCTGCTTTGTAGACGTAAGCTATCTGCCTCAGGGTCTCCATGCCACCCCGGATATTCTGCGGACAAGGCTGAGCGATGAAATTGAACTGGCCAACCGGGGCTTTCCCTATAACCACTACGGCCGTCAGCCCGCCTATGATTACATCCTCCTGGTCTACGGGCTCTGCGATAACAGCATCGTGGGCCTTAAAAGCGAAACGGTCCCCCTGGTTGTACCCCGGGCCCACGACTGCATTACCCTGCTCTTAGGTTCCCGAAAACTCTACGGCGAGATGTTTTACGGCCATCCGGGGATCTACTGGTATTCCAGGGGCTGGATCGAATGTTCGATCCAGCCGGGGGAGGAACGGTATACCAATACCTACTCCTCCTATGTGGAACGGTACGGCGCGGACAATGCCGATTACCTTATGGAGATGGAGCAAAACTGGTTCAAGTCCTACAGCCGGGCGGTTTTTATCAACTGGAAGAATCTGGGCAACGCCGGCTATTACCGGAACTACACCAAAACCTGCGCCGCATATCTGCGCTGGGACTATCAGGAGGTGGAGGGGGATCCTTCCCTGCTGAAAAAGATGCTGAACGGTATCTTTGACGAAGATGATGTCCTGATTGTGCCGGAGCGTAAGACCATAAACGCCAACTATACCGGGGGAATCATAAGTTGCGCATAAGGAAGGAGCCGGTCAATTTTCAACGCCGCTTCCACCGACAAGTAATGAAGAACCCGGGAGCAAGCCCCTGGGCATGAACCCCCGCCTGCGAATGAAGAACCCGGGCCCGCGAATCAACTGTCTTAAATCTTTAGGATAAGTCCGGAACGATTTATCTGACAGCCTGTTGCACTTGCAGGTTTTTACACCGCTTTATGCTGCAAAAACCACGATTTATGGGCTGTTTTGGCAGTTTTCAAAGTAAAAAAGAGCCTTGAGACAATCGAAGCTGTTCCAAAACTTCAGTGGACTTGTGAGAGAACCCGGTTGATTTTCTCGCAAATCCTGTAGTTTCTCACCCGGTAATTGTCCCGAAATTCAGAACTTGATCGCCTTTGGTTCTCCCCCAAAAGAAAAGATGCTCGCCGTGGCGTTTTTGAGGTAAAATACCTGGGTATTGCCGTCATCGGCGGCATACATTTTCTTTAAATCGGGATACGCGTCCAGCATATTCTGCCGCGCTTCGATCCGGTCGTCTTCAATTGCCTGGGCTTCGACACGGATCCATCTGTCTTCGAACGTTGCACTGATCTCAATCCTGGGATTGGCTTTTATCTGCTTTGAGACATTCTTTACTTTACCGGTCTGGAAATAAAGCTTGTCTTCAAAAATATTTATCGTGCCGAAAGGGCGAACCCTGGGCTGATCCCCCTCAACCGTTGCGAGATAATAAGTCCCGCTTTTTTTAAGAAAATCATAAACTTCCTGCATTGGTCGTCTCCTTATGGAATAAAATAGAGTTTAAAAAACTTTTTTAACAACCAACCGGGTTGTTAAGCAAGTCCAGTATAACGGGCCATTCCCAAAACTCAAGTTTTTTCGGGAATGGCTTTAGAAAAACGGCCAAAAGTCCGCTTTTTCCTCTAAATCTAAGCCTGCCGCTGTTTCAAAATCCGGTGATCCTGATTTTGGAACAAGCTCAATCGTATTCTCCTTCAATATCCTCATGCCTCCAGCCTATTTTGGCAAATATTTTCCGCCAATTGGCAACAAAATGAGCGATAAAAAGCAAGCCTACCAAACAACAAATCATATCATCTCCTTGCCGTCCCTTTCTATACAGGAATCAGGGTCAGCCGGGTTCTTCCGTCCAGAATACAATCTATACCGGCCTTCCCCTCGGTATCACTGCGTACCTTCAGGCCCGTTTCCTTAACGGTATAGATTCTGTCTTTCTGCAGCCTCTCGATACCGATGGTCTGTTTTCTATTTTCCGTACCGTTGTACAGAACCAATTCCAGATCCTCCCCGTGACTGAATGCCTTGGCGACCAGCACGTCAGGATACGAGCAGCCGGCAAGTACAGGGCCGGTATAGGCGGCTTCGGGCGGCCCTTTAAGAATGGTATCCTGCCAGTCGTTCTTCCGGTTCCACCGCGAAGCCGCCAAACCCGCCATGCCGCACACGGAAACACCCTTGAATTTGAAGCGCAGTTTGGAAGGGATAAGGTACTTTTCCTCGGTTTTTCTGAGCGCCTCCACCAGTTCATAATCTCCGAATTCCCGGGCGGCTATCTCAAGACCGCCTATGACCGAACCGGGAGAATAGGTCTGGGTTCCCATGTCCAGCATTTTATCCCAAGGTATACCGCCCTTGAAATACGCCAGGCCGTCCTCGCCGATGGTCACAAGTTCATCCCGGACAATAGAATAACAGCGCCGGGCCAGGCCGGGGTAGATGGGATTATACGCCTGGGCGATTATCATGTTGCCAAAACTGCTTCCCCTGGCAGACATTATACGGGCCACCCGAAGACCGGTCAACTGAAAACGCTGTACGGCCATGTCTCCGTTCATTTCGCAGAATTCCCGGCTTATCGCGTCGATGAACTTTTCGTAGATCCGTTCAGTATGATTCGTGTGATGTATCCTGTCATAGGACATCATGGCGGCAATAGCGTAGGAATTACAGATAGGAAACTGCATACGGGGCTCACAGGGAATCAGGGTTGCCGGTTCTGTCAGTAATTGCCGCTCAAATGATTCTATAATTTCACTGGTGCTGTGGCCGTAGGTTTTGTTAAGATGCTTGAAAGGCTTAAAACGAAGCCCTTCCGGCCGGTCATAGCGCATGTCGCCGGTATTTGCCTCATAGCCTGCTATCAATGCGTAAGCCCAGCCGGCAAGCATGATGTTCCCTCTGATTACCGGATCAGGCTGCCACCTGCCGTATCCGGCCAGGGCTTCCCATTTCCAGTAGGCGCATATTCTGGGCAGGGTATAGCTTTCAATAAGAAAGCGCTGAGCCTCGTCCAGGTAACCATGAAAATTGGGAAGGTACTTGCATTGCAGGGTCATTAAGGAATACCCCACATTGGAAAACTGATAGTAAAGGCCCGAAAGGGACGGAAACAGCATGTTGTCAAAATACCGCAGCCCCTGTCCGCTCAGACAAAGATCGTACAGATACCGGGAAGCTCTGAGGGCCTCCGGTGTAAGTTCCCGTTCACCGGGATCATCGTCTTTACTGCACAGGGCCTCTACCCGCCGTATGGAAGCGTCGATCGTTTGCAGCCGTTGTTTCCGGACAGCTCTGAATTGGGTGATCATCCCGTGTATTTTTATCTTGCAGTAAGCTGCCAGTATCGCAGCTACGGCAACACTGATGAGGGGGCCCCATGCAGGAGTACTGCCGGAGGCGTATGTCCCTCCCCAGATACCGAAGAGCCATATGAGTGCGGGAAGAACCAGATCGCCAAACAGAAAGTAGGTTTCCAGCCCCGCAAGTATAAAAATACCCAGAACCAGAAGTCCGTGAAATATCCCGTAGAATGTACCCTGTGCCAAAAAACCGCCGCCCGGTACAAACAGCCCTGCGCCGGAGGCGATAAGTTTGGGAGGAATCTCCAGATGCGTAAACCAGCTCAGGAGCGCCGGCAACAATCCAATGATGCAGAGCAGGCCGTAGATACACAGGGTACGTCTTCTGTGTTTTCCCAGTATCGGGCCGTATGGCTGCGTATTGGTTTCGTCCAGGGACGGTATCCGGTTATATTTTGCAATCAATTCGTTAAGCATGTGCGTTCCTTAATCTACTTGAGATTATTTAATTCTTCAAGCACGGGATCCACGAGGGCACGGTTGGAGTCAATCCATTTTTTCCACTGGACTTCCACATCCGCAGCGCTTTTTGAAGAAGTAATGATATTGGAGTAGGCGCTTGCATAATCAAACATGGTCTTCCGCCTGCTGGGAGAATCAAAGCAATAAAGAGTCCAGTCCGTTGGGGAAAAAGTATCCGGGGTTGAAAGCTCGCAGCGATCCTTGTAAAGCCGCCAGGAAATATCCCGGAACAATTTCGGCGTAGTCGGAATCTCGAAACTAAAGTCGTCATACAGCTTTATCTGTCCAAGTACGTAACCGTCACTGACGCTGGGATATTTCCCGCCTTCGCTCTGCAGTTGCACTCCCTCGGGCAGCAGGGAAGTATAACTGCCGTCAGGCTCCTGTTTCCAGTCGATGCCTTCAAGCCCCATGTTCAGCATGGCGTAACCTTTTTCGGTACAACCAAAATCGACCATATCCATATAGCGTTCAAACACCTCATCCTTTATTTGAGGACTAAACGCAAGGCAGCCCCAGAAGTTGATTATGTCTTCCTGATGATAATAGCCGTCGTCGCCCAGGGGTGTCACCACGGCAAGGCTCTCTTCCGGATCGGGTCCCACATTGGCCTGGAACCTGCTCCATGCCTGCTGGAGCTGGCCCGATGGCGCAAAAGTATGAAGGCCTCCGGCAATACCGGCAATAAATACCTGCGGATAGTCGTCAAAGAAAGTCAAGGTATAGAATTCGGGATTCGCAACGCCGGCTTCGTAGGCTTCGTAAAAAAACTTAAGACCTTTCAGAGTATCAGGCGATTCGGCGCCCCATTTATAGACACCATCCTTGTCCTTGTAAAAACTGCGGCCATGGGTGCTGACTCTGTCAATAAAAAGACTTACCATATTATCAGGACTACCGGTGATGGGAATAAGCTTGCTTCCCAAATTTCCCGGATCATGTTTTTTTATCAGTTTACCATACTCGATTATTTCCGGTATGGTGTACGAATCTTTAAGGGGGAAACCTACCGCCCGGGCCCAGTCCTTGCGCATGTAAAATGAATTGTGGTTTGGCACCGGATCATGGGGAAGGTTTTTGTCGAAGCGGGATCGGGGAAGGAAATAGGTTCCGCCAAAAACTTTGTCCATCTGGGGTCCCACACCGGTAACACCGAATACCCTGGCGGCGTTGGGCCAGCGCTGTTTCCAGTTGTCGGGCAGTTTTTTCAAAAGCCCCTGTTCCACCCAGCCGGCCACATCGGGATGAGCATAGTCAAAGACTACCACATCGGGCATATCACCGGAACTGATCCAGATGCGGAGCCGTTCCGCCCAGTTTTCAAAGCCCAGAGTGGTAACTTCCAGCCGGCTATTAAAATGCCGTGAATACCATTTGGCAAAATCATCGCCATTGCTGTAATCATAGCCGTCGATACTAAGGACGGCGGCTGTAGAAATCGTGACCTGTTCGCCGTAATCCGCTGTCGGTTTCCATCCGCCGGGAAATTCAATTGCCGGAGCCCGGGAAGCCTGGGGGGCCTCCTTTGCCCTGCAGCCTGCGGCGCCCAGTATAAGGGCCGCCAGAATCACTGTTGCCATGATTTTTTTGAATTTTTTCATTATATTCACCTCCATTGTGAATTGGTAATCGTTATTCGATTGCCATAAAAATTAACGGACTTGTTCGATAACCCGGTTGGTCTCGGAACAAGTTCTGAAAAAACTGGTCAAAGACCGGGTTTTTCTGCTAAATTCAAGAAAACTTAACAAGCAAAGCTTGTCTTTCCAAAAAACTGAAGTTTTGGAACGGCCTTGGGTTTTAAAAGATCTCCCGAAAACAGGATCTCCATTAAGACTTGATTGCCCCGATAAGTATTCCCTTTACGAAATAACGCTGCAAAAACGGGAATATACACATGACCGGCAGCATTACAACCATTACACATGCAGTCTTGAGTCCGTCGGAAAAATCGGTTCGTACTGCCGCCGCGGTGAAGGCGACAGTTTCCGCTGTTCTGGATTCGGCAACCATGGTACGCAGAATAAGTTGAAGGGGTATCATGGTATTCTTTCTGATAAATATCATGGCGTTGTACCATTCGTTCCACCTGTCTACACAGTAAAAAAGCGTTACGGTAGCAATAATCGGCATGGAAAGGGGAAGAATGATTCTAAAAAGGATGTACCACTCTCCCGCGCCGTCAAGTTTTGCCGATTCCAGAAGAGCTTCCGGCAGGGTAAGGAAATAACCGCGCATGATTATCATATAAAAACCGTTAATTCCGCTTGCCAGTACGACAGACCAAATACTGTTGGTCAAATGCAGTTCACGCATGACAAGATAAAGGGGAACAATACCGCCGTTAAAAAGCATGGTAAAAAGAACGGCATAGAAGATTATTTTTTTACCCGGAAAGGCGGGCCTGCTTAGGCCATAGGCAACACTGGTGGTAAGAAACATATTAACCGGTACTCCGAGTAAAAGTATCAACAGGGTGGTGCGGTAACCTATCCAAATCCGGCTGCCCCTGAACAGGGCGCTGTAATTTGCCAGAGTGGGTGCTTTGGGAAAAAGAAGAAAAGCAGATGAGAGGTATTCTTTCTGCGATGACAGGCTGATTGCAATAACATTGATAAAAGGCAGCGCTATTACAAGACCGAAGGTAATAAGAAACACCAGGAGAATAAAATCAATGAATTCAAAATGATTTTTTATACTGCGATACATATTGATCCGCTCCTCCTTATAAAATGGACTTGTTCGACAGTCCGGTTAGTGTCTGTCCACAAAGCCGGTTACATTATGGACAGACACTAGTTATCTGCTAAGCTGCGCTTAGCTTGCAAATCTATTGGGGAACCGCTGATTGGCATCATTTAATCGGCATTCCCCTAATGATCCGTCTTGTCAGCCAAAGAGTCCCTGACCACTAATCATCTTCGAGATTCGATCCGCCGAAATTAAAAGGACAAAATTAATAACCGAACGCAAAAGACTGACTGCGGAAGAAAACGAAAAATCCGAGGCGGCCTTGAAGGTTACCCGGTAAATATACATATCCAGGATTTCCGCTTCCTTCATGGTTGCAGCATTGCTTATATTGAAAAGCTGATCAAACCCGGCGGACATGAGGTAGCCCATGGCAAGGATAAACATGACAACAATCGTACCTTTGATACCTGCCAGGGAAATATGAATAATACGCTGGAACCTGCTGGCGCCGTCAATCTCGGCAGCTTCGTACTGTTCAACATCTATTCCGGCAATGGCGGCCAGATAAATAATCGCCCCCCATCCGGCAGTCTTCCAAATATCCGAAAGATAAGCCAGGGGCAGAAAATATTTGGCTGTTCCGAGAATATTCACCGATTTACCGCCAAGTAGAACTATAAGGCCGTTGAAAAAACCGTTTTGACCCAGGGTGTTGGTCAGGATACTGGAGACAATAATCCAGGAAAGAAAATTCGGAAATGTATAAACGGTCTGGAGTATCTTTTTTAGCCTTCCCACCCTGACCTCGTTAATTGCCAGGGCCAGAATGATGGGCACCGGGAAGGTAATGAGCAGCCTGAGGATATTTATTTTTATGGTGCGAAAGACGGCTTCCATAAAAGCCTGGTCACGAAACACATATACATAATTCTGCAAACCGATCCAGGGACTTCCGATGATCCCAAGATTGGCTTTAAAAGTTTTGAAGGCCAGGGAAAGGCCAAACAAGGGAAAATAGGCAAAGAGGATGTACCAAACGACACCCGGCAGTAATACCACATATATTCCCCGGCTCTGTATAATTCCGGCCAGAAGACTTTTATTTTGCTGTTGATTCACGGCATCACCTCCGCCTCACGGAGAACGCCGCGGTATTTTGAGGGGAAACTCGAAAAGCAGGTATTCCTAGTAATCCTATCTGAATTGGGGGGGGGGGGGGGGGTAGAATAAGATTCTGCGTATAATCCGCTCTGCCCGAAGGGCATTATTTGAAGCATTATCAGCTTCCCCTTAAAAAATCAAGCCATAGACAAATTCTGAATATTTTTCATCCGGGGCTGTTCCCAAATCCGGCGATCCGGCAGGATCATAATTTTAGAAAACAACCTCGATCCTGTTCCGAAAAAACCTGAATTTTGGAACAAACTCATCCTACATCCAAAAATCCTAACCTGTCAAGTTTTAAAAACACAAAAATGACTCCGGGGATGTCCGGGATCCGGTTACTCCCGGCGGCTCCTGTCGTCGTTCTGCAAGGTATGAATTTTATGCGGATCCATACTCCAAACAGCCGGAGCATTACCGGATTCAAAACACCCTGAAGCTCCCACGCGAAAGCGTATTCCTGTGTATGAACCCGCCTGCGACTCAAGTCAATTCCATTACAAAAGGATCCTCCTCCCGGCAAGGCTTCCAGTCCAAAAGACCGGCTCCATTGGGATCCCCCGACTTCATGAAATTTGTCCAGTAAGCGATCATCCGATCCGACAAGACATAATCCAGATCATTCTTCGGACGCCAACTCCGATCCAGGGTACCGAATTCATACCAAAGTTCCGCCGAGTGAAATGCCCCGGCGTCATCACCCGGCGGACAATGGGTAAAGAAGTAGACGCAGCACGGCTGCCGGCCAAGTTTTTCGTTTAACAGGCTGAAGTCCACGCCGGCCCGGTACAGTCCCGGCCGTTCTCCCCCGGCCGCCTGCTCCCTGTCAAAACCAATGTCCATGCCGGTACAGCCTATCATGTAGGGAATATCCAGATGGGCGGCGGATTCAAGAAGCCTGTCCGAATCATTCTCCAAAATAACACCGTCAATGCAGGGAGCAAAGGGAAGACCGCCGCCGGCAAAAGATCTGTTCAAAAATTCCATTTGAATTTTGATAAAATCTTCCCCGGGAATTTTCCGCAACTCTCCAAGAGAACCGGCGCCGAAACTGTTCACAAAGGCCGCGCCGGTTTGTTCCATATCCGCAAGGCGGCGGTAACGGTTAAAAAAAGATCTGTACCCGCCGCCACTCTGAATAATAGCCCGGTGAATTTTTCCTTGAGTTAACGCGGAGGATACCAGAGCCTGAACGATCATGGCTCCGGCGGACTGACCGAATGCCGTAACCCTGCCGGGATCTCCGCCGAAGGCCGCGATGTTTTCCTGAACCCAGTCCAGGGCGGCGATGCAATCGTAAAGGCCGTAATTTCCCGAACCGCCCTCTTCGGCGGAAAGCCAGGGATGGGCGAGAAAACCCATTGCCCCCAGACGATATTCCACCGTAACCAGTATCACTCCCCGGGCCGCAAAGGCGGCGCCGTCGAATTCCATTTCGCTGGAAAATCCATTGATAAAAGCGCCGCCGTGTATCCAAAACGCTACGGGCAGTTTTTCATCAGATTTTTCCGCGGGAGTCCAGACATTAAGATAGAGGCAGTCTTCGCTTTTTGCAGGGAAGTAATCTTCATCGGCAAAAAATTCTTTCCAGTAAAACGACGGGGGAAGATTTCCTTCCTGGAGCGGCTGGTTTGGAAAAACCCTTGCATCGCGCAGCCCTTCCTGTCTCTTTGGCGGCAGGGGCTTCTTCCAACGCAGGGAACCCACCGGAGCTTCCGCGTAGGGTATTCCCCGGAACACACTATACCCAATTTTTTGGACACCCCGTAAAGCGCCATATTTGGTTTCAACCTGATATAATCCCATAAAACCTTCCTGTTTTATAGTATTCCCGGCTGTTTAAAGTTGCAATATACCATAATATCGGGGTTTCCCGAAACTAACCGAGTTTTGGGAACGGCTCTACCTCCCGGCCTGAAAATTCAGACTTATATCGCAAATTCTGCAGAGCTGTTGCGGATTTACCCATTTCTTCCGGGAGCCTGCTGCTCTTCTGCGATGGATTTTAAGGGGAAAGCAGGACTTTTGACCGGTTTTTCTGGGAAATACTGATTTATTCAACCGAGAATACATCAGTGCCGCTTTAATGCGGTATATGCGCAATGAAATGAGCAAATACACAGGGAAACGCCGATTGGCGTCATTTAATCAGCGTTTCCCTAAGGACTATTCCCTTATCATCTCTTCGCCTCGTCCCAGAATTCATCCATGAGGGCCAGGTTCTCCCGCTTCATCTCCATGCCCGCTTCTTTCATCCGTTTTTCCACATGCTTGAAACGTTCGGTAAATTTGTTGTTGGTACGCTGCAGGGCCGCGGAGGGTTCAATCTTCACATAGCGGCAGAGGTTCACCACGGAAAAGAGGAGGTCGCCCAGCTCGGCTTCCAGGGCTGCTTCTGCACGTGTTTCTCCGTGTTCCAGTTCCCTCTCAGCTTCCTCAAGCTCTTCGCGGATCTTGGCGCATACTCCCCTTAGTTCCAAAAAGTCAAAACCGGCCTTTGCAGCCTTCTTCTGGAGTTTGTATGAACGATTCATGGGGGGAAGGCCCTTGGAAACTTCATCAAGGATCGAGTCCTTTGGCCTGCGGCCTTCCTGTTCAACCTTGATCCTTGCCCAGTTTCGCAATACTTCCTCGGAAGTAACTTCGCCGGAAGTAACTCCTGAGCCGTCCTGCGCCTTGGTTTCCCCAAACACATGGGGATGACGGCGGATTAATTTTTCGCGTAAGTTATCCAGGACTTCGGCAACGGTAAAACTGTTTTCCTGCTCGTGCATGTAGGAAAGCATGGTTACAAGCAGAAAAAGGTCGCCCAGTTCCTCCCTGATATGGGCAGGATCGCCTTCATCAATGGCCTCGACGCATTCGTAGGTTTCCTCGATAAGATATCCCCGCAGCGTCTTTGGGTTCTGTTCCCTGTCCCAGGGACAGCCGCCAGGGGCACGCAGGCGCACTACCACATCGTAAAGACTCTTGAAGGCTTCGCTGCAATCGCGCGTGTTCGATATAATTTCTGAGCCCGGCATGTCAACTCCTTTCGGTTTCCGTTGTACCGATTTTCTTCTTTTTCCATTCGGGAAGGAGGCTTTCGGGCCCTTTTGACAGCGATTCCGCCAGAGCGGCGGCTGCAGGCGGCAGTATCTCTGCCAGGACAGTCTCTTCCGCCCGGCTGAAGTCCGAGAGAACCCAGTCAAAGATACCCTTGCCGCTTCCCCGGGGGCCCCCTTCGCCTGGTTTTCTGTCGTCGGGCCGGCCTATGCCGATGCGGAGACGCCAGAAGTCCGCGGTGCCGAAGCAGGCTTTCATGGATCTAAGTCCGTTGTGTCCCCCCAAGCCCCCGGAAAATTTAAAAGATACCGTTCCCAGCGGGAGTTCCAGTTCATCATGGACTACGATGATTGCTTCCGGTTTTATTTTGAAAAAAGAGGCGGCGGCAAACACCGATTCCCCGGAAAGGTTCATGAATGTTTCCGGCATAAGGAAGTGTAGTCTCGAAGGTACATAGAAATCTGTTTCCGCGGCAATCCTGCTGCCGTCCAGGGCCGCATAGAGGCCCTTGTACTTCTTCTGCCATGCAAGCCGGGAGAAAAACGGCAGCTTTTCCGCCAGGAGACGTCCGGCATTGTGGCGGTTCCTTTCGTATTCCCTGCCGGGGTTTCCCAGAAAGGCGGCGAGTTCTATCATGCTCAAGACCCGAAGACTACAGTTCTGAACGGTTCTGGATCACCCGGTTTATGAGGCCGTATTTGACCGCTTCTTCGGCAGTCATCCAGTAATCCCGGTCGGTGTCCTTTTCAACCTGTTCAAAGGGAGCGCCGGTTTCATTGGCAATAAGGCGGTTGATTTTGGCCCGGAGCTTATCCAGTTCACGGGCATGGATTTCAATATCCGTGGCCACACCCCGGATTCCGGAAAGGGGCTGATGAATCAGATAATGGCTGTTGGGAAGCCCCACCCGTCTATCCCCGGGGCTTGCAAGCTGAATGATTGCGGCGGCGCTGGCCACGAGACCCATGCCGATAGTCCAGACCTGCGGCTTTACAAAACGGATCATGTCAAAAATAGCATAACCGGCGTCGGCGTCTCCACCGGGGGAATCAATGAAGATCCGGATAGGATCATCCCCCGTGTCTTCCAACAGGAGAAGCTGCCTGACGGTTCTTTCGGCAAGGTTCTTGTTTATCTCTCCGGACAGAAGAATCGTCCGGGTTTTAAGCATCTTCTGAATCAGGGGATCGGGGCCGGAATTTCCGGATTTGGTCTCTTCCTCCTCCTCTTCTTCCTCATCTTTACAGCGTATCTGTTCAAGCTGACTCTTTATAAAACGGTACATCGTTCCTCCAAAAAAATTGCTTTAAGGAAACGCTGATTGGCATCATGTAACCGGCGTTTCCCTAATACTATTGAAAAGGGGCCTTTGAAACAATCGACTATCCGGCATGGTACTGATGTCTCCGCAGAGCGGACAGACAAAACCGGCCCCGCCGTTCATGTCCGGTACCCGGCCTATGCTCACCCGGTAAGGTAGAGGTTGAAGTTCTCCATGGGGAACGCCTGACTGTAACCTCCGCCGGCCAATCAAGGAATCCCCATCTTTGCGGCAATGGCGGATACCGGCTCCATTTCCACGGCCTGGGCTATTTCGATGTCTGACGGTACGGGGCTCTTTCCGACAACCCTCATTTTCCCGCTCTTATTCATAGTACATTCTTTCTACCCTTTTATTGATATTACAGGTAATTTCATAGGATATGGTACCGGTTCGCTCCGCCAGTACATCGGCGCCCAGTCCCGGAGGAGGCCCGCCGAAAACGGAAACCTCTTCCCAGCGTTTAACCCGCGAACCGGGCCCCAGGTCTACCAGGCACTGATCCATGCAGATCCGCCCCACAATGGGACGGGCCTCTCCCCGGATTACCACATGGGTCTGACCGCTTAGAGACCGGGGGAAACCGTCGGCATACCCGACAGGAATGATACCAATCGTGGTATCATGAGGTGCGGTCCATATCCTTCCGTAGGAAACGCTTTCACCCTTTTTTACTTCCCTGATAAACACAATATTGCTGACAAGCTCCATGACAGGCTCAACAGGGATACCGGAAGTGGTAAGACTTGTATTGCCGGCGCCCTTCGGACCGTAACCGTAGAGCAGGATACCGGGCCTCACCATGTCAAGCCGGGAGTCCGGGTGAAAGGCCACCCCTCCGGAATTGGCCGCATGAACAATTCCGGGATCGATACCCGCCTGCCGTATACTCTCCACCACGGCCCGGAAACGCTCAAGCTGCATCCCGGTGTATTCAATGTCTTGCGGAGAGAGGGAATCGGCAACGGAGAGATGAGTGGCCGTCCCCGCATAAACAAGGCCCTCCATCACGGCCATGGCCCCGGCAAGGGAAACAGCATCCTCCGGCCTGCAGCCCAGACGGCACATGCCCGTATCAACTTTGAGATGAATCTGAACCTCTGCCTTCAATTGTGCGGCTATTTTTGCAAGCTCTTCCGCAAATTCAAGATCGGAAAGCAGGGGGATGAGGGAACTCCGTATCATTTCCGGCAATTCCTCAGGTATGGCCTGGGAAAGAAGCAGAATCGGGGCTTTTATACCCCCGGCCCGGAGTTCCGCACCTTCCTGCACGGAGGCCACCGCAAGACAGTATGCACCGGCTTTGAGTCCCGCGCCGGCTATACGCAGGCTCCCGTGACCATACGCATTCGCCTTGACAGGGATGCAGATCCGGCACGTTTCCCCGATATGGGAACGGACAGCCTGAATATTCCTGCGAAACGCATCAAGATGAATAAGCGCCCTGGTCGCCCTCATACACAAACCGCCTCCTGGCGATGTCGTACCATCAATTCTTTACGCTCGCGGCCCGAAAGGACACACATGAGCTCTATCCAAAATACGGTTAATTGAGGATACCATGAAGGGAAAGAACCGCACAATACGCGGGTCCGGGTCTGAATTTCGGAAAAAAATGAGGAATTTGCTCCCGATACTGGATTATTGTACAAAAAGGCAGTATATTAATACCGGATATGTGTCTTCAAATGGGAGAATTGAAGCTCCCCATGTCAGCTTTAGTGTTTATTCTCATCTTTTCGGCCCTGGTTTTTTCCTGCGGGGAGTTGGGTACGGTACTGCCTACGAGCGGAACCTACCGGGTCAACGCCCTGGTGAACAACCAGACCCTGGATGATTGCGCCGTTATCCACAGCGGCGATCAGATACAGCCTTTTTTTGTCAATTCAGTGGTCAACGACCCGGATGTTTCGGGTCTTACGGTGTTTTTGAAGGATTCAGGCGGGGTTGTTTACGGAAAAACGCTCTATACCCTGAAACCGGAAGGAACAGAGCAAGAAGTCAAGCCGGACGAAGGGAAAATAATCCGTGTTTTCAGACTTGACAGGGATATACCCTACTTTGAGATACCTGAAGGCCTTAATCCGGGTACCTATATCATGGTTTTCCAGATAATGGGCGAAAAGGACAGCCTCTATCAGATAGAAAGGCAGGTATATTATCTGGATCAGGCGTCTTTTTCCCTGGTAGATATCCGGAATTATCTGCCCGGCCTTGCCGGAAACAGCTCTCTTGCACCGCCCGGTGTAACCATCATGCTGGAAGCCCAGGCTTACTTCGATCCTTCCCTGGATCCCTATATCATCTGGTATAACGGTAGGAAGAAAATCGGCGAGGGAAGGGTGATTCAGGGGGCCAACCGGTTCATGTGGAAGGCGCCTGAACAGACCGGTTTCTTCAGTATCCGTGCGGAACTTTTCCCCTTCATGCCCGTATATGACGATCCTTCGGTGAAACCCGCAGCGGGAGCCGCCCTGGAGATGTCGGTGGCTGTTTCGTCCAAAGGACAGCAGGCGTATTTTGAAAAGCCGAAAAAAGATCTGTTTCGTCTGTATCAGTTCTGGGGCAATCTCCAGGACTCTTTGAATCCCGGCCGCAGCGATATGGATCTGGGCAGTCCCATGGGGCAGGAGATCCGCTGGGCCCCGGCGGACGGTATTTACGGTCTTGCCTTTGCCGAAGGGGATACCTACATTACTCCGGACTTCCCCTTCAATATCAAAAACGGCGAGGGGAACGGTCAAATTCTGTTCCACTTTAAGACTCTGGCGGAAGGGCATATCATGAAATTCAGCCTGGGGCTTGAAGACTCCTCTTCCCTGGATTTGGATCTGTCGTACACAAAGGGGATGCTCCTTCTCTCTACCCTGTCTGATGGAAGTCCCCTTCTGCGTTTCTTCCCCCCGGGGGAATCTTTTGTGGATATGGATCTCAGTTTCGTCGCTGCCGGGAATACCCTTATGCTTTACCTGGGCTCAGAAAAACAGGAGTTTCCGCCGGAAAGTATAAAATTGAATCTTCCCGCCGTCCTTTCGGGTAAAGGTTCCCTGACGCTTCATTTTATCCCCGAAACCGCACATCCGGCCGCCGCGGCAGAGGCAGATCCTTTCGGAAACGGAGAAGTTACGGACCAGATACAAGCTGCAGGAAGTCTGAATGCCGGGGATCTTTCCACGGAAGCGGCCGCCGAAAAAACCATCGGATTAATTGTGAATGAACTGGTTCTTTCCGGTTTTTCTTCCGCATCCCATGACACTGCCGAAGAGATCGGGGATTCAGAATCGACTGTAGGGGCTGTAAGTAAAGATACCCCCCCCCCCCCCCCCCAGATTTTCCACCGAAACCGGGCATAATTCGGGACGAAACTAATTTGAATACTATTGGCAAAACCAATGAGACTGAAATTTCATCCGCTGTCGTGCTTCCTTAGCGCTGCCGTCCTGTGGATTTTCTTTTTTTTCAGTATTCTTTCCTGTAGCAGTTCCCGGAACGCTGTCTTTCTTCAGGCGGTAACGGAAGCGCCGAAAACAGAAGAGGCATACCGCATCACAGACTTTGAAGGCAACGCGGAAGGCGACGGTCTGCCGCTCTGGGTCAGCGAATATCTTGAACGGGGAATCCGGGGAGTTGAAGCTCTGGACACATACCGGAATCGTTATGTTTTTATTGGAAGCGGCGAGGGAGACAATTTCAATGCCCTGCGTCACTGGAGCCGCGGTTTTACCGTATATCAGGATTTTGCTCTTCTGGCGGCGCAACGGATCGAAGAACGTTTCTACCATGGGACGGAATACTACCCGGATGATGAATATGGTCAATTTTTTGCAGCATCCATGCGCCGGGCCTATGACCTGGAATATTACGGAGCCGTTAAGGAAGCTGTCTTCTGGATAAAAAAACAGATTTTTGAAGATGAAAATCAGGAAGGCGGAGCAGAGCGTTACGAATTTCTGGTACTGGTGAGTATTGAAAAACCTGATCTTGAGGCCCAGGTTCGGGACATACTTTCGATAAACCCAACGCCAAAACCCATCAAACGCCAGGCATCGGCCATTCAGCGGCTCCGCGAAAATTTTTTTGAGAATTTCTGAAAGCAGGGCTATTCCAAAGCCGCCCGGTTTTTGGAACAAGCTCAAGTGTTCTTTTGCGATCCATATCTCCGGAATTCGTTGACAGAAAGACGAATTCTGTCTAAGCTCCAGGAATATGGAAACAGCATTACGGTGGGGTCTCGGTCTCATCAGAACAGTACAGGGCGGCGCCAATCCGGCGCTTACAGCCTTTATGAAAGCGGTGACCAACTTCGGAGCCGCCCCGGCCTACATGATTCTTCTCCCTCTTATCTATTGGTGTATAGATGAAAAGAAGGGATTCCGCCTGGGATTGGCGGTTATGGCATCTACATGGATCAACCTAAGCCTGAAATTTCTCTGTAAACAGCCCCGGCCTTTCTGGCCCGGCTGGGATCCCTCGGTAGGAATGATCCGGGAGGGCCTCTACGGCCTCCCTTCGGGGCACGCCCAGATTTCGCTGACCATGTGGAGCATCGTTGCATCCTGGTTCAAAAAATGGCAGGCCTGGACGGCAGCCATTCTCATCACCCTTCTGGTCGGGTTTTCCCGCGTCTACCTGGGCGTTCACTTTCCCACGGATCTTGCAGGGGGCTGGATTCTCGGCGCACTGGTACTGACAGTATACTTTCTCTGCGCCGAAAGATTTGCGGCCTTTCTCCTCAAGGGGGGTATGCGTGTACAGCTTATCGCAAGCGCCGCGGCAGCCTTTGTGATGATTCTCTACAATCCCCAGGCCGCCAAAGAAATGCCCGATGCGGTACAATCTCTTATCATGCCGGGCGGAGTTGTTCTGGGCATGGGATTCGGCTACAGCATTGCTGTCAATAAATTAAAATTTAATGCAGCGGCGGTTTTCGGACGCAGGGGAGCGGCGGCCTTCTTTACTCAGGCGGCACGGTTCCTGCTGGGAATTGCAGGAGTTGTCCTTGTGTTTATCATCTTTTCCATGCTGAGGCGTCTTCTGGGAATTGAAGAGGGAGCCGGAATCTACCGTCTTGCAGTATTCCTGCAGTTTGCATGTCTTGAATTGTGGATCTATGCGGGAGCGCCCTGGTGTTTCCGGAGAATCCGTCTCGCGGAAGGCGCCGCGGAAAAGGCAGGGTGAGTCATACCGGAAGCTTTGCCGTATGGCCCCCCTCAGGAACAGGCATGAATTCTTATGTACATGACGATCTCATAGCCGCTGTTGCGACTCCTCCGGGTAAAGGCGCCCTGACTTTGATCCGCTTAAGCGGGAAAGGTTCCATAGAGGCTGCGGCAGAGGTGTTTTCAAGGCCGGAAAAACTCCTCCGCTCTCCCGGCAATACCATTGTTCACGGCTGGATACTCGAACACCCAACCGGGGAGCAAGGCGGCAAGGTTGACGAAGTTATGGTTTCGGTTTACCGCGCTCCTGCTTCCTATACCGGCGAAGACAGCCTTGAAATTTCCTGTCACGGAGGCATTGCTTCCACTGCGGTACTGGCGGCGCTCCGCCGTTCGGGTTTCCGGGACGCGCTTCCCGGGGAATTCAGTTTCCGGGCTTTTATGAACGGCAAGATAGATCTTTCCCGTTCCGAATCGGTGATGGAACTTGTTTCCGCAAAAACAGACCGCGGCCGCAGTAATGCTGTCGGAAGGCTTTTGGGTGTTCTTGAAGATGAGATAAACGGCATAAAGAAACTTCTCCTGGATGTCCTTGCCGAAACTGAATTGTACCTTGACTATTCGGAGGATGAGGCGGATGCCGCCGCGGGGGAGGCCGCAGGCGCCTTTCCCGGCAGAGAGAAAGCGGAAGAAGCCGGGGGGAGGCTTCAAAAGCTATCCCTTTCATGGCGGCGGGAACGGCTCTATCAGGACGGGGCACTGGCTGTTATTGCAGGTCTTCCCAATGCGGGAAAATCGAGCGTCTTCAACCTGCTCCTCAGGGAGGAACGTTCCATCGTTACGGAGATTCCCGGTACCACCAGGGACTGGATAGAGGCGTGGCTCTCCATTGAAGGCATACCGGTACGGCTTATTGATACGGCAGGGCTCCGCAATTCCGGTGACCCGGCGGAAAGGGCCGGTGTTGAACGCAGCCGTGAACTGCTTGAGAGTGCGGATCTGCTTATCTATGTAATCGACGGGGAAAGGGGGCTGCAGGAAGATGACCTGAATTTTCTGCATCCTGGAAAAACAACAATAGTTCTGTGGAACAAGCTTGACAGGGCGAAGGCACTTGAAAACATGATCTTTGAAGAAAAAGTTTCCGTACCTGAAACTGCAAATGATAAATCATATGGAACTCCGCTAAGGCCGCTTCCCTTCAGCGCCAGGACCGGAGAAGGCATGACGGAGCTTTTGGCGGCCATTGCCGGGGCACTCAGGGATACTGCGGGAGAAGCCGCGGAAACCGAAGGCACGGGTCTGGGAACCCTGCGGCAGAAAGACCTTGTGGACAGCGCCCTTGCCTCCCTGAATGAAGCCCTGAATCTTGCCAAACAGCATGAAGCCCTGGATCTCATAGCCCCCTGCCTTCGGGAAGCGGTAAACGCGCTGGGAGAGATCACGGGCGAAGTGTCAAGCGCGGACATGCTGGAACTCATGTTCAGCACATTCTGTGTCGGAAAGTAGCAGATTGATTCGCAGGCGGGGTTCATACCCCGGGCCCCTGGGCTGAACTTGACCCACAAAATGAAAGAAATTTAACCACAAACCACACGAACAAAGAAAAATCTGATAAGATCATGGCTATCGAAGCAAAAGTTTGTGAGGTTCGTGCAAAAGTACGCCAATTTTCCGGGGATGATCCGGAAAAAAACAACATACGACAGGCTCCGTTTATGTGGTTCGTGATCCTCTTTTGTGGTGGAATGTCTGTCTGCGGTTATTCTGCGGGCCAGGTTTAGCCCCTGAGGCAAACGAAGATACCCAGGGGCAAGATCCGGGGTATGAACCCAGGCCCGCGAATCAAAAAGCGGAAATGGAGCGCAACGGAATGACCCGGCCAAAACGCAGCCCAAACTACCTGCCGGCCCGGCCTGCAAGACAAAAAGGCATAAACAATCCTGTTATGCGCCGTTCTTCCTGCTTTTATTTATTTTTTTAATTCCAATATACAAATCCATACCAGCCATTTCAACGGACTCCGTTGATTTAATATTAGTCTATCAAAAAAAGCAAATATAGTCAATATTGCAGAAAATTTTTTTAACGTACGAAAAGGCACCGCAAATAATGTACAAAAAGAATAATAATATATTTTTGTGTTTGGAAAAATAGTTTTTATCATCTTTATATCTTTTTTACGCAATGGTTGTTCATCGGGGGTTCTTGCTTCGGGTGTTAATCTACGGTATAAAGTTATTATTGGATTTGTGTCAAGCGGCTCCAAAAAAAGGCACTGCCATCAGATTTTAATATTCTTTTTATTTCTGTTAAACTTAATTCCAGATTCAAATGATGCAATATCGCCGAACCTTGTATAACATCAAATTGTTCATCGTTAAATACCGTGTTCATCGCATCCATCACAAAAAATTCAATGTTTTTTATATTTCTATCCTTTGCCCCTAATCTTGCCTGTTCGATCCTCGCCTCGGATATGTCAATGCCAACACATTTTTTTATTTTATCAAAAATTTCTATTGAAGCGGAACCGGTACCGCAGCCATAATCAAGAAATATTGTATTATTATCCAATTTTTCAAAAAGTAATTCTTTAAATTTTTTACTAACTTCGGCGGTTACCGAATAGTATTTTTCCATGGAAGAACGTATATCAGTTCCAAATGCCTGATTATGCCACTCCTTTTCCCGTACCACCCTTTCTGTTTCAAAATCTATATGCCGGTTATCTTCACTATATTGCCCGTTCATTATATATCAAATCCTTCCTTTTGTCAAGTATTCCTCAGATTATATTCTATTTTTTATTTTTGTCAATGTTTTTTATACCGGTTCACAAGAAATTCAAAAAAATGACACATAACAGTGTTTTTGGTGTAATCAAGCCGGGAGCCGGCCCTGGTAAACAGAAATTGTTTAAAACCGGCTATCCACCACTAAAGGCGGTGGCTTTACGCCGGTTTTATGGCTTCGCCACCGCAATTTTTTTAAAAAAAGACTACTGAAGTTTTGAAACAGCCTCATCCCGGTTAAATTTAAAATTTTTTCCGGCGGGCCGCGGCATACCATATATTCATCCAGATTCCCCGCAGGTTTGCAGAGATTACAATTCCTATCCAGATACCGTAAAGGCCCAGGCTTGTACGGGACAGGAGGAACGCCAGCGCCGGCTTTATGGCGTTGGTAGCAATCACCACGATTGAAGGCTCTATGGTTCGTCCTGTGCCCTTGAATGCGCCTGAGCCTACGGCTTCAATGTTCATGGCAAGCTGGCAGAACGAAAGGATGCGCAGATAGGGGATGCCCAGCGCCATCATTTCCGGCGCCGGAAGAAACAGGGCAAAGACATAGCGGCCTGCAATCCAGAGGAAGGCCATTACAAAAAGGCCCCAGACTGACATGATAACTGCGGAAAGACGCACAACACGATCGATCCGTTCCTGCTTGCCGGCCCCGTAATTCTGACCGATAAAGGCAACCAGTGCGGAACCGAAACCTGCACCGATAAGCCATGACAGTGATTCTACCTGAGATCCAATCCGGCTTGCGGCCACGGCGTTGGCGCCGAAGCCTGCTTCGATGCGGCTTGTTACCATGGAAAGAAAGCAAAAGAAAATGTTCTCAAGTCCTATGGGAACGGCCCACTTGAAAATCTGAATGGTCTTTTCCTTATCAAACCGCAGTCTGAAAGAGAAGCCTCCAAAGGGTTTAATCCGCAGCAGGAATATTGCGCCCATATTCACAAAGAACGAAAAAAACTGCGACAGGATCGTTGCCAGGGCCGCTCCTCTCACCCCCATCCCCAATACGATGATAAAAACGGGATCAAGAATCACATTGGTAACAACCCCGACGGCAACCATGATGAAGGGGGTTCTCGAATTCCCCGCCGCCTGAAAAGCGCCTCCGATGACGATACCGATAAAACTCAGGGGCATCATGGCGGAAACGATGAGCAGATAGGTAATGCCGTTTTCGGTCACCCCGGTTTCCCGGAAGCGGAAGAAACCGATCAACTCCCGTCTGAACACTATCATGCAGAGTGCATAAAAAACACCGAGAATTGCGGCGATGATAAAGGCATTGTGAAAATAGGCCAGGGCGGCCTTTTTGTCTCCCCGGCCCAGGGACTGGGAAATTCCTATCTCCGCCCCCATCCTGCCTATGAGCATGAAACCGAAGGAAAGCCACATGAACATGCCTGCGGCGCCGGAGGCCGCAACCGCCTCGCTGCCAAGCCTCCCCAGCCAGAACATATCGGTGAGATTGTAGGCCATCTGCAGAAACTGGTTCCCCATGATCGGGATGGCGATGAAGAGAAGCTTTTTGATTATGCCGCCTTCGGTGAGGCTGTATTTATCTTCGACGCCCATGTACAAGCCGCTCCTTACAGCGCATATAACCAAATCCTCATTTCGGGGCCGAAGGCCGCATATATTGCCAGAGTGTACACCACCAATTAAACTTGCGCTATGGGTTACGATTGTATCGTCATCGGCGGGGGCCATGCGGGGATTGAGGCTTCCCTTGCCTGCGCCCGGCTTGGCTGTTCCACGCTGCTCATCACCCAAAACCCCGACCGTATCGGAGCGCTCTCCTGCAATCCCGCGGTGGGCGGCCTTGCCAAGGGAAACCTCGTCCGGGAACTCGACGCGCTGGGCGGCCAGATGGGAAAACTTATCGACAAAACAATGATCCAGTACCGCCTGCTCAACCGTTCACGGGGCCCGGCAGTCCAGGCTCCCAGGGCCCAGGCGGATAAACAGGCCTATCAGACGGCGGCCCGGCAGGCTCTGGAAATGCAGAAAGGCATATCGATCATGATGGACACAGTTGTTGACCTGTTAACGGACAATGCGGTACGCGGCGTTGTTACTCTGCGGGGAAGGCGGATAAACGCAAAAACAGTGATTCTGGCATCCGGCACTTTTATGGAGGGGAAGATCTTCATCGGTGACTACGATGCTCCCGAAGGGAGGCTGGGAGAGGAAGCCGCCCTTGGCCTGGGGCAGAGTCTCCGCAGGCTTGGTTTCCCCATGGGCCGGCTCAAAACCGGAACGCCTGCCCGCATTACCGGCAGCAGTATCGACTACAGCAAAATGGAAAAACAGGACGGCGAAGATCCTCAAAGTTTCTCCTTTGACATCGATCCTGCCTTCAAATTCCGTCCCCCGCTCTCCCTTCTTCCCTGCTGGATCACCTATACCAACACAAAAACCCATGACATTATCCGTGCAAACATAAGCCGTTCCCCCCTTTACGGAGGGAAAATACAGGGCGCAGGCCCGCGTTACTGTCCTTCGATTGAAGACAAGGT
Source organism: Treponema sp. (assembly GCA_031278095.1). Taxonomy (GTDB): domain Bacteria; phylum Spirochaetota; class Spirochaetia; order Treponematales; family Breznakiellaceae; genus JAIRNJ01. The sequence continues at coordinate 20,300 of JAITLC010000017.1, read as the reverse complement.
GATCCGTTTTCCGGAAAGGGAGCGGCACCATGTTTTTGTGGAGCCCGAAGGACTCTACACGCATGAAATGTACCTCAACGGTCTTTCCAGTTCCCTGCCGGAAGACGTACAGCATGATTTTATCCGCAGCATTGCAGGCCTTGAACAGACGGAGATTGTGCGCCCTGCCTATGCGGTGGAGTACGATTACCTTGATCCGCAGGATCTCTACCCCACCCTGGAAAGCAAACGCCTTTCCGGTTTTTTTTGTGCGGGGCAGACCAACGGCAGTTCCGGCTATGAGGAAGCCGCGGCCCAGGGCCTCATTGCGGGGATCAATGCGGCTGCAAAACTGCGCGGCCTTGAAGCCCTTGTGCTGGGCCGCTCCGAAGCCTATATCGGCGTCCTTGTGGACGATCTTACCACACTGGGTACAAAAGAACCCTACCGCATGTTTACAAGCCGGGCCGAACACCGCCTGATGCTGCGGCACGATACCGCCGATACAAGGCTTACCACGAAGGGCCGCAACATCGGTCTTGTAGATGATGAGCGCTGGCGGCGTTTCTGCAGGAAGAAGGAAGCCCTGGAAACGATACAGGAACTTTTCAGGGAACGGGGGATCAAAAACTATCAGGATCTTCAGAAACAGGTTTCCGTTCGGAAAAGCGGACTTGAGGGCATGGAGGCTTATCCTGAAGAATGGATTGAACGTGCAGCGCTGGATCTTAAGTATTCCGGCTACATCGAAAAGGAACAGCGGGCCGCGGCGAGAAACGCCAGGATGGATGCGGTAAAACTCGATCCAAATCTTGACTATAATTCCATTTCCGGCCTTTCCGCGGAATCAAAGGAGAAACTCACCAAAGTCAAACCACTTACCATAGGCCAGGCTGCCAGGATTCCCGGCGTCCGTCAGGGGGACATTGCGTTGTTGATGGTACTTGCGTCCGCCTCAAGGCTGGGGAAGGGATAGGGTTTTTGTTCCTGATTTTTGGGCCTGTCCCAAAATGGTGATCCTGCCGGATCGCCGGATTTTTGGGACAGCCTCTTTTAACGATCCATTACAAAGTGAAGCGCATCCAGCCAGCCTTTACGGCGTTTTCCCCTTTCTTCGTGTTTGTTCCATATAAACCTGCTGCATTACAGGTTTTTGCGCCGCTTTGTGCCGTAAAAACTCTGAATTTATGGGCTGCTTGCGACTAAAGCCGCTTAACAGTTTGCAGGGTAAAAATCATCTGATCGGCGGTTTTTCGGGGTCTTACGCGCGAAGCGCAACAAACTACTATTGTTTTACCGATCCTGCCAGACCCTCAACAAAATGGCGCTGAAAAATCAAATATACAGCCAGGACCGGCAGTAAGGATATAAGCACTCCCGCACAGAGAAGACCATAATCCGTACCGTGTTCACCTACAAAGGTCATAAGGCCCACCGGAACAGTTTTTTTGGCATTATCGTTGATGATCACCATTGCCAGCAGGTATTCATTCCAGGTGGCGAGGAAATCGGTAATAACCAGGGTGGCGATGGCCGGTTTTGAAATGGGGATAATGATATTCCAGAAGAGCCGGAATTTATTACAGCCGTCGATAAGAGCGGCTTCGTCAAGCTCCCTGGGGATGGTTCTGAAAAACCCCCTTAAAACCAGAATACCGTAAGAGATACCGAATCCCACATATACATAGAAAAGACCTCCGTATGTATTGAGCAGGTTTAGACGGCTGAAGATAACATTGATCGGTACCAATGCAGTCTGGAATGGCAGCATCATACCGATGATAAAAAATATAAATATACCTGTCTTGTGTTTAATATCAAGCCGCGTAATTGCAAATGCCGCCAGGGCTTCCACCAGGATTCCCAAAGGAACCTTGAGCATACAGATAATGAGATCGTTGGTCATGTACTGGAATAATCTGCCTTTAATAAAGGCGTCAGGAAAATTTTTCCAGACTATTTTATCGGGTATTCCAAAAAGGCCGGCATTATTATAAAAATCCTGCTTGCTTTTTATGGCGGTAGCAATCAGGGTATAGATGGGCGCAAGCCAGAGAAGCATCATGACAATCAGAATGAAATAACGCAATACCGCATTTACCTGTTTCCGCATTAAAGGATATGTCACTTTTCTATTCCTTGCCGGCTGTAAAGCGTATATAGGGGACAATTACCACCATCATGAAGATTACCATGAGAACGGCAATGGCTGTTCCATAGCCAACATTATTATAGCGGAAAGTCTGGGAATACATATATGTTGACATCATCTGTGTCGCATCATTCGGCCCTCCGGCTGTAAGACCCATAATCACATCGAATACCTTCATGGCCCCGACAATGAGATTTGCAATGACAATAACAAAAGTTTCTTTCATCATGGGTATGGTAATTACAAAAAAACGCCTTGTATTGGAGGCCCCGTCAATGATGGCAGCCTCCAGCACTTCTTCGGGAACGGTTTGGAGTCCCGCAAGAAAGAAGATCATTGGCTGGCCTATAGATTGCCAAAGGGCGGCAATAAATATTGCATAGAGGCTGGCGGCGGGACTTGATATCCAGCTCTGTTGATAATTGACGCCGATAAGGGCAAGAGTCTGATTTATAAAGCCATAATTGGGATTATATATCCAGCGCCAAATGAGGGCTACCGCAATACCTGCAATGACTGCGGGAAAATAAAAGAACCCGCGAAAAAAAGTACGTCCGAAAAAATTTTTATTAAGTATGACCGCAAGCCCCAGAGAGGATGTCATGGTTCCAAAAAGAGATAGTACTATCCAGATAAGATTGTTTGATATTGCCTTGCGGAAAATAGGATCCCTGAAAAGATTGATAAAATTGGAGAATCCTGCGAATTCCAGATGCGAGATCCCATTCCATTTGAAAAAACTGATAAACAGAGAATAAAAAACCGGAACGATAACAACTGAAAGATAGATCACTCCGGCGGGAAGCAAAAACAACCAGGATGTAATATGTCTTTTTTTATAGGCCATGAATCCTCCCGTGAAAACAGGAAACCCAAAACATGGGACATCCTGTTACACAGAGTCTATCTATAATGCGGACATATTATAAACAGACTGCTTATCCGTTTTACTTTTTACGGTAGGCTGTAATGGCAGCCTGGATCCTGGCGGCTCCTTCTTTCGGCGTTACCTGATTATTGGCAATACCGTCCTGTACACGGAAAAGCTCATCGGCTATCTCGGTGGGGAACGCCTGATCGGTAATGGTAAAGGTACCATTTCTGTTGCTGGTGTTAAGCATTATCGCTACATTGGGCTGATCTCCGGGCATTTGTGCATCCAGTCTGGGTAAAGGCTGGTTGAAATACTGCCCAAACCGGGCAAGAGATTCCTTACTAAAATAGAAGTCCAGGAACTTGATACATGCCTCAAGCTTTTCGGGGCTCAGACCGGCATTCAACTGGGTCATCTCCGCAAAAGCGGAAAGCCTGTTGCCGCCTCCCGAAGGGAAGGCAAACGTTCCATAGAGGCTCATATCCTGCCCTTCCTGGATAATCAGGCCGTCATACCACTGGCCCTGAATGTCCATGGCCGCCTGACCTGAAAATACCGCAAGCTGGGTATCGTTGGGAGAGGCTGTAATAAAACCTGTAGGGAAATAGCCCTTGTCGCAGAATTCCTTGTACTTGGTCAGAGCCTGCACCGTTGCCTCATTATCATGACTCACCTGGAAGGTACTCATTTTGTCATGAAGTTCGGCGCCGGCATAATGCTCTATAAGGAGTTCCACAAAACGCATCGTATGCCAGCCGTAGAGGCCGCCGGTGGAGATGGGGATGATTCCATTTTGCTTTAATACGGCGCATACATTCTCAAATTCCTCAAAGGTAGCGGGAACCTTGAGATTGTACCTGGCAAAAATATCCTTCCGGTAGTAAACATCCAGTACGTTGTAACTTATGGGATAACCAGCGAGTTTACCGGAAAGGGTACAAAGGCTCAGGGCGCCGGGGCTGAAGATCTTGTCCCAACCATTGGTCTTGGCATAGGAACTCAGATCATAGACCAGATTGTTTTCTGCAAAAAAACCGCCGAGGCTGCCACCCCAGTTGAACCACATGTCGGGCAGGGTTTTTGAGGAGGCCGCCACCTTGCACGCGTCTTTTATACCATCGGTGTCATAGTAGGACGGAACTATCTGGACTTCCGGATGGGCGGCATTATACTCCTTTACAAGTACATCAAGGGCGTCCTGCTTGCCGTTAAGCTGCCAGATGGTAAGCTGCATTTTTTCGCTTCCTGCGGCTTGTTTGCCCCCGGCCCGGAGTTCCGTTAAACCGAGGGTCAGGGCCGCAACTGATACCAGAATCATACTTACGATTCTTTTTTTATTCATCATTTTCTCCCTTTGTATCCCTTCGAATACATTTGAAATTATAGATTATAATATCATATTGGAAATTATTCGTCAACAAAAAAAGTTAAAAAATAATATATTTTTCAGTACTTGTGTTTTATTTTCGATTGTGCTATATTATTCGAAAGTAAACAAAAACGAGGCAAAATGAATACATTAGAAGACAAGGCCCGGGAAATACGCCGCATGGTAATAAAGATGATTACCGGAGCCGGGGGCGGGCATGCGGGGGCCAGCTTATCGGAAATTGATATACTTACAGCCCTCTACTTCCGGGTACTCAAAATTTCACCCCAAAAGGCCGCCGATCCTTCCAGGGATCGTTTTGTCCTGAGCAAGGGCCACGCCTCCGAGGGCCTCTATTGTACACTGGCTGCGGCAGGTTTTTTTGATCCCGAACTTCTGGATCACTATCTGGAAGAAGGAAACCCTCTCACCATACATCCTACCAATAAGATTCCGGGAATAGAAGTCAACACGGGAGCCCTGGGGCATGGGTTGTCCATAGCTGCCGGTATGGCGCTCGGGGCAAAAAAAAGCGGCAATTTTTACCGGGTTTTTGTCCTTACCGGGGATGGGGAACTGCAGGAAGGTTCTAACTGGGAAGCCGCCATGGCTGCAGCCCATTTTAAGCTGGGAAATCTCGTCTGGATCATAGATAACAACGGCCTTCAACTGGTGAGCAGCGTTAAGGAAACCATGGAAATAGAACCCTTGGAAGCAAAGCTCCTCTCCTTCGGCTTTGAAGTGAAAACAATAGAAGGGAATAACAGCGAAAAAGTCACCAGGGCGCTTGAAAATCTCGACTATAAGGGAGAAATTCCCCATGCAATCATCGCAAAAACGGTTAAGGGTAAGGGGGTATCCTTTATGGAAAACATCTGTGAATGGCATCACCGGATTCCGACCGGAGAAGAATGTATACGGGCTCTAAAGGAATTGGAATAATGGACAAGGCCGATCTCCGGGAAAAACAGATTGAAACCCTTATCTCCCTGACCGAACAGGGTATGAATACGATCTATGTGGTAAGCGATTCAGTCAGCTCCAGCAAGGTAAAGCCCTATATGGAGCGCTTTCCCGGCAGGGTGGTGAATGTGGGTATTGCCGAACAGAATCTGATCGGTATCGCGGCAGGTCTTGCCAACGCGGGATTCATTCCCTTTACCGGGAATGCCGCTCCCTTCCTCATATCCCGTTCCGCCGAACAGATCAAGATTGATGCGGCCTATTCATGCTCAAACATCAAACTCAACGGTATGCATGCAGGCTTCAGTTACGGCCTGGACGGTATTACTCACCACGAAGTAAACGACATCGGCGTGATGCGGGGTTACCCCTCTATCGAAATATTCGTGCCCTGCGACGGCAGGGAGTGCTCCCAAATTACCGAATATGCGGCTTCCCGTCAGGGCCCGGTGTATATGAGCCTCAATTCGGGGCGCTTCCCTGTCATTACCGCTACGGATTATCATTTCAGCCCCGGAAAGCCTGTTCAATTTGCCGGGGGAAAGGATCTAACCGTTATCGCCCTGGGTTCCGCGGTACATGATGTTCTGGAGGCTGCCGCTTCCATCAAATCTTTCTGTTCCATGGACATATTTTCCCTAAGCTCAATACGTCCCCTGGACGGAGGCCCGCTGCTTGAGTCGATCCGCAAAACAGGAGGGGTTATTACGGTGGAGCAGCATTCAAGCCACGGCGGCTGCGGCAGCCTTGTTGCCGAAATGATCGCGGAAAACGGCCCTGGAGCCCGGCTGAGACGGCTGGGAATACCTGAAGGGATCTATACCAAAAACGCCGCCGCATCCTTCAACAAACAGTTCTTCGCTCTTGATGCCGAAGGAATATCCAGAGAAATAAAGATATTCCTGAAGAAGTGACAAAACCCGCATCATCACTCTCGTACCCCTCCCTAAAAAAAATGGTATTATTTGAGGGGCCTTTATCACCGGTTACGTTTCTTTTACCGACAAGATGAAGCTTGAGCATACTGAATTCCATGGAGGAGAAACAGCGGATCGGCGCGAAGGCCGCGGAATTTATCAACAGCCCCGCCGCAAACAGAAAAAGCCTCAACGACCTGGGCATTGAGGCGATCATCTGCTAAAGCCCTCTACAACCCGGCCTTGAATTCTTCCATCTTTAAGACCGCCGCTCCCCTAAGCCGGGATTCTTCCGCGGCAAAGGCCATATAGTGGCTTTCAAGACACTGCTTAACCGGGATGGGGCCGCCGCCAGAGCCTTCCTGTATCTTCCGCACAAAATCAGTACAGAGGCCTATATCCCCTCCCGAGTGCCCGCCTGCAGGTTCCGCCACGGTAATTTCTTCATAGTTACGGGAAGAAAAGTCCTTGACAGTTATCCTGTTTTCTTCCATGTCGCCTGAAATTTCGGCCTCGGTGCCAAAGACGGTGATACTACGGTGGGTTTCCATGGTAAAACCTGACATGGTAAATGAGGCTTCAACCCCATTGGCAAAGTGCAGCAATACTGTTTGATGATCCACTACATCGTTATCGCAGCGGAATACGCAGCGACCGTAAGGGCCTTCGTTCAACGCCTTCATCCGGCCTTCCATGGAAAGATCGGTAGTAATAACATTGGCAGGCCAGCCTGTATCACCGGTAAGATATATCTTTGATACATGGTAGGGACACTCACCCATGTGCGGACAGCCGTCAAGGCATCGCGGGGGAGCTCCCTCAGGCGCATTTTCCGCCTTGAAGTAGTTGAGCCTCCCGCCGGAACTCAGTGAAGTACAAGAGGAACCGGAAAGCCATGCAAGCATATCCATATCATGGCAGCTTTTTGCAAGGATCATGCAGGACGATTCATTCTTGTTACGCCAGTTGCCGCGAACAAAACTGTGGGACATGTGTATGTGGCCTACATTTTCGACAAGATCGATGCCGATAAGCTTCCCGATCCGGCCTCCTTCGATAAGGGATTTTATCCGGGAAAAGAAGGGAGTGTACTGCAATACATAACCGGTCATGAACACCCCGTCGAAACCCGCGGCCGCTTTTTCAATAATGCCGATCTCTTCGGACAGGGACACAATGGGCTTTTCACAGATAATATGCTTCTTTTTTTCCATAGCCATGACAAGCGGTTCGACATGCATCTTGTCCTGGGTAGCAATGATAACGGCATCCACATCGGGAAATTTATCAAAGGCATCCTTCCAGGTTTCAAAGGCCAGGGCATCGACGATGTGATGTTGTTCCTGCATTCTGCGGCGCTTTACGGGATCAGGCTCCGCTACTGCAGCTATCCGCAGCATGGCCGGATTCATCTTTGCATAGGCGCCGTAGGCATACATGCCGCGGTTTCCCGCTCCCAACAACAGTACATTTACAGTCTTCATAATACCTCCGTTAAACAACCTGATTTTCCAGACGGTTCAAAATAATATTGATTGCAACAATCGCAAAAAGGATAAGACTCAGGGCAAAAAAAGTTCCTCCCATGCCGAAGCGCTGATAGCAGAACCCTCCCCCAAAGGCTCCCGACATGCTGCCCACGGAAAGAAATATTTCATGCAGGGCCAGATTCGCCTTGGCATTCTTCTTTTCCGCGCTGGAATAAAAGATACTGTTATCGTAACAGCCCGCATAAAAGAACCCGTTTATAAAAATGACTATAAAATACATGAAAATATTTTTCCCGGAAAAGACAAACAACAATGCCAGAACCGCAACAATACCGTGGATAAGGACAAGCCATTTCCGGTTAAAATGCCAAAACTTAAGCCGTGCAAAAACGGCAAATCCTATCAGGGCGGCGATACCACGGAAGAGAAGCAGCATTCCTGCGGTTCCCTCCGTATAACCCAGCACATCCCGTATATATAGAGGGAAAATATTCGCCAGTATCCCTGAAAAGGCATTGGCGCAGAAGGCGCTCATCCAGCCCCGGCACTTAAAAAGCTTAAGACTCCGTTCCCGGAGCAGTTCCCGGCGGCTCTCCAGTTTTTCCGCCTCAACGGAAGCGGCTTCAAGGCTTGTGCCGGTTTCAACCGGAGCATGGGGAATTTCAACCCCTGTTCCTGCAACGACGGCGCCGGAATCAGCGGATTCTCCATACCGGGCAGAGAGACGCCAGAGCAGGTAAAGTACCAGCACAAGGCATGCATAGATTGCCAAAAAGTTGAGGATACTGTTGGCGTGGTAGAGGACGCCTCCTGCAAAGGGCCCCAGGAGACCCCCGCCCATCCAACTGAGATTAAAACGGCTGATATCCCGGTTAAGTTCTTCTTCGTTAAGGCCCTGGGTAAACCACGCCATGACAGGCGGCCAGAAAAAACCGGAACTTCCCTGGATTATGCAGTAGGCAAAACCTACAATGAGAGGGCTTCTTACCAGGGCCAAAAGGATCGACGCCAAAAGACAAATCGAGATGGCGGTAGGTATTATCGTCTGGGGCATTAGATGTGTACAGAAATGCTGATAGATATTGCAGCAGAGAAAGTAACAGAGCGAACCCAGGGCAATGTATGTACCGACTTTGACAGGACTAAAACCAAGACGATCCGTTAAAAGGTATACAAAGGAAAAACTCAGTATGGACAGACTGAGGGAAAATATGAATGAGCAGGCAAAGAGATAGCTGTTTTTCTTCATGAAAAGTTCAGCCCGGAGGCCAGGCCAGAGGACGTCCGCCGAGTACATGGATATGGAGATGGCCTACGGTCTGGCCCCCATCCTCCTTGCAGTTGATAACAAAGCGGGCGCCCTTTTCTCCACAGCCTGATTCTTTGGCCAATTCCTGAGCCTTTATCAGGAGGCGGCCGATAAGAAGGGTATCCCCATCCCCGGTTTCCATGATGCTTGTGATATGCCTTTTGGGAATAAGCAGGAAATGAACCGGCGCCTGTGGGCCGATGTCATGGAATGCCAGCATATCATCATCTTCGTAGATCTTCTTGCTGGGTATTTCACCTTGTATGATCTTGCAAAAGATACAATCGTTCATATACCCAGTATAGCACGAGGACGTTCCCATTGGAACAGGCTCACGCTATTCACCGGTTTTGGGAAGAGCAGCCGCGGACTCCTCAAGGGCGGCTTCAAGAGCCTCCAGAAAGGCGGCGCTGGATTCGGTAGCCCCGGAAACGGCGTCCAGATCTGTACTACCGTATTCAAGCGCCAGATCGAGAAGTTCCTCCATGGCTGCGCCCCCCACATAGGGGTCATCCTGATGGTCAAGAATGGCAATTTCGGCAATTTCTCCGTCTTCGACGCGGATCTTTACCCGTACCGTTCCCCGCCAACCTTCAGCTTCTCCTTCGTATACACCGTCATGCATCTGATGATATGCGGGAACCCCGGGCCGGGTCCGAAGGGCAGAGCCGGGAAAGGAACTGCAGGATGCGTATATGCTTAGCGCATACATACCAAGCGCAGCAATGCAGAGTATAAAGAATTTCATGATTTACCTCCATGATATGTATATGGAGGCCGCATGGGAATTGCTTCAATAAAAACAAAAAAATCGTTTTTTAGGAAGAAATTTTCTTTCCTTCAGCCTTTTTACGGCCGCAAGTTCCGCCCATGCCCGGACTTCTATGCCCGCGGGGCTTGCAGAAAGATGTTTGATGTTCAATTCGATACCGACGCCTGACCAGCCCTGGGGAAGCAGGGGATCCGCGGCAGAGAGGGCCGCCTCCTCCATGAGGGCGGCTATACAGAGGTGGTGTAAACGGCAAGTCCGCCGGAACCGCAGGAGACGGCTGCGTTTTCAAAAACAACTTTTTCTTTTTCTCGGCTGCAAGACCGGGTTTCAAAATTTGACATTTTGGAACAGTCTCAGATACTATAAAGCAGTATGCCGCAGACAAATCTTTCACCCTACCGCCTGAGCAAGGCACGAAGCGTTTACAATCTGTTTAATGTTTTCAACTCCCTTTCCTGGAATTTCCTTGTGGGGAGTATCGTCATCCTTTTTGCCATGAGGATGAAGGCTTCGTCCACTTACATCGGCCTTTTGAATGCGGTTCTCTATGTATCCTTTTTCTTTCTTCCCGTGGGGAAGCTTCTTGCCAGGCGCTTTTCCATCATCGGAATCTTTAGCTTTGCCTGGACATGGCGGGCGCTTTGCATGCTGCCGGTGGTGTTCGCCCCCTTTGCCGCCATGGCAGGCCGCCGGGATCCGGCTCTGGGACTGCTCCTTCTGGGAGTTACTCTCTTTCATATCATCCGGGGTGTTGGGATGATCGGCAACAACCCCATCCTGAGCCTCATGGCTACCGGCCCTGACCGGGGCAGCTACATGACCCAGATCCAGATCATCAACAGCGCGGTGGGGATGATGTCGGGTTTTGTGGTAGCCATACTTCTGGGAAGGGAACCTCCTCTCTTCCTCTATTCCGTCATCATGGCGGGGGGTATTGCTACCGGCATCGCTTCGGGTGTGCTGATGCGGAAGGTTCCCGAACCGCCTTCCGATGAAGGCGGCAAAAAAGTAAAGTTTGCCGGCATCTTCAAACAGGCAATGGCAAAACCGGAGCTAAATCAGTTTGTGCTGATCCTCTTTATTGTAGCAATGGTATCCGGGGTTTCCAGGGCTTTTATCATAGTGTATTCCCGTGAGGTCTTTAACCAGAACGACGGTATGGTGTCCCTCTATACCGTTTTCGGGGGACTGGGAACCCTGATGATCGGGCTGCTCATCAAATTCTTTGTAGATCGTGTCGGCGCCAAGCCGATCTTCATCATCACGGTGATCGTGAGCCTCGTGAGTATGTTTCCCGTCGTGTTCTTTCCCCGGGCGCAACTGGACAACATTACCGGCGTAATCCTCTTTCTTACCTTCCTCTTTTTTATGATGAACTTCGGCTTCCTCGGCGCGGAAGGAATTGCACAAACCTACTTTTTGGCACTGGTGCCTTCGGAACTGATGATGGACATGGGGATTCTCTACTTCTTCATCTTCGGAATCTCCGGCGCCAGCGGCTCCTTTCTGGGCGGCCTGTTTCTTGACATCATGACCGGAGCCGGACTTTCCCAGTTTGTAGCCTTCAAGGTTTTTTATGTCATTCTGATTCTTCTTACAGGATTTGCCCTCTTCCTCACCCGGAAGCTTACCCCGCTGGGAGCCTTGCCCTTCAAGGGCGCGCTGGAAGTGATGTTCTCCTACCGCGACCTCCGGGCCATATCCCTTTTGGACAAGCTCAACAAGACCAGTGATTCCAATGAAGAAGAAGCCCTGCTAGGTGCCCTGCACGAAACCCCTTCCCAGCTTGCCATCAAGGGACTTCTGGAAAGGGCTGAATCTCCACGGCTTGCCATACGCCTTGAATCTTTCAGGGCCATGGAGAAGCTCAAACGTTTGAATGAAGATGCGGTAAAGGCCCTGATTGCCGATCTTGTAAACAATCCTTACACCACAGCCTACATTTCCGCCCGGATTCTGGGAAACCACCGTATCTATTCGGCTATTCCGCTGCTTCGGGAACTGGCTTTTTCCACCGATTACATGCTCACCGGCGAGGCGATCATTGCCCTTGCCCGGCTTGAGGATGAGGCCTTCCGTCCGCAGATCGAGAATATCATTCTTAGAACAGAAAACCCCCGGCTCAAGATCATGGGGGTGGAGGCTTTCGGCATCTATCGTTCACCCAATTCACTTTCCGTCTTGCTGGATATTCTCAAGGCGGCCGACCCTCCCCCCTACCTGCGGGATGAGGTTTCCCTGGCAATGTCGGCCATTCTCGATACCCAGAACCAGTTCTACAAACTCCTTGTCCGTTTTCGGGAGGATGAAAGCCAGACCGCTACGCTTGCAATGGACGAGGCCGAATCGGCTTTCGAGTATTATAATACTAACCTGGGCCGCTCAAGCCGGGGCAAGAAGAAGGCGGAGCTGGCGGCCATTTCTCACGCGGCAAAAAATATTCAGCCCGCGGCTTCCGCCTTTGTACGGGACGGAAACGCCCGCCTTTTCTACCGCTGGATTCTCGATCTCCCCGAACAGTTGGCGGCAACGGTAACACGGGTGGTGCTTTCCGAAGCGGTTCTGGACGACGAACTCAGTTCCTATAACCGCCTCAAACTTCTCATCGTACACTGGGCAACCCGCCAACTGCGGGTGTGGACAAATCTTTTGAGATAAGAAGTATAATAAACAGATATTACGGTACGGAATCGTTGTAAATTTTCCTTATCTGAGGCTGTTCCAAAACCTCAGTTTTTGGAACAGCCTCCCTGGATTTGAGGGAAAAACCGGGGCTTTTGACCGGTTTTTCCAAGAGCCTGTCCTAAAACCGTGCGTATTAGCGCACAGTCAATTGGTTTTGGGACAGGCTCATCTCTCCCTGTTTATTTTCATTGCCTCGGTTACTTTATGGACAGACCTTGCATGTGCGCATCTTTTTGTACCAAAACGGTGCGCAAAATGCCTGTTTTAAGGCAGTCTGTCTATAATGTGTCTACATTATAGACAGACCCTATTTAGAGAAGTCACCCCAACTGCTCATTCGTCTGCTTGAGCCGTTCGGACAGGGTTTCAATTACCTTGTTCTCTGCGTTCCGGTCAATGGTCAGGATTTGCACAAACAGGGAAGGAGGCAGAACCAGCGCCGTCAGGGTGAAATCCGCCTTTGCCGTGGCCGAACGTCTGCTTGCAAGCACATGTCCCATTTCACCAAAAAAATTGTCCGCCTCAATAAGCGCTATGCGATTCTGTTCACCGTTTTTTTTATTAATATAGATACTTACGGAACCCGAAAGAATATAGTAAATATCGTGGCTGTCTTCCCCCTGGAGGAAGATTGTTTCTCCCTGCTTATACACGCGTACATATCTTTGAAGTCTTCCGTTTGCAGCGGAAGAAAAAAGAAATTTATCAATGAAAAAAACTCCGGGTACGGAACGAATCATCCTTAATTTGATAAAGAGGAGCGCATCAAAATATTCACACACAAAGGCAAATTGGGCGCCTATAAAGAAAAACACAAAGAAAAAATAGACCTTTGCCAAAAGAAGAATGAGATTACTCAGGGTCCCGTACAAAAAATTATAACGGGCAGGATTTATGAATACATTGAACAATGCCGAAAGAATGGCATAAACGGAGATACACAGCGCCATGCCGGAAAGAGATGATCTCCGGCCCGGAGGCCTGTTCGGCACCAGGCTGTATGCCCCCAGGATAAGCAGGCCCAGGCCCGCAAAAGGGGAAAACAGATACACTATTTTCAGCAGGCCGCCGTTCGCATCCATACCGAACAGCATGAGCGAAAGACGGGCGCTTACCACGGTGATGAACACAAACAGGATGACTGCCATCTCCAGGCCCAATGGAACAAGCCAATTTTTTACGGGATTCACAGCCTTTGTGTTCGGAAAAATGGAATTAAGGCCCCTCTGCATGGAAAAAGCAAATACTATGGCCGCCAACAGTATGTTGACAAGAGAGGTAAGGCCTGCAAAGCCCGGATGAAACGTATCCAGAAACCGCTCCACCGTGCTGCCTATATCAAAGACATCGCCCAAAAATCCCATTTGCAGGATAAGTCCGGCAACCTCATGAGGCGAGGACGCATATATCCCCGAAATAAGGAAAGCAACGATGAGCAAGGCCGGCATGAGGGAAAGAAGAAAACCGTATGCGCCCGCGGCAGCGTGGTTTGCAAGTCCGTTGCTCCCGAAATATTGAATGCTTATCCAGACACGCTGGAACAGAGCCTCTCCGGCACGCCACACACTCGAATTGAAAGGTTTACTGTTCACGGAATACCGGGTCGTATTTTTACTTCTCCCAGTACCGGAAAAATATTTTAAGCAGCGGCGGAAGGTTTTTCAGGCGCATGCCAAGACCCGGCCCGGCGATAAAGGCTGTCAGGGAACGGAAATCCCTGTACACCGAAGCGGAATAGGGATGCCAAAAGATATTCTTCTTTACGCCGGGGAGGCAGTCGTCAATGATGACTTTTGCCTTGAGCATCTCGGCAAAACCGGGCGCTCCGTGGGTCCGGCCGAGGCCTGAGTAACCAAAGCCGCCCCATGGCGTTTCCGCAAGTCCGTGGGACATAAGATGATCGTTTACCATTACCGCCCCGGCATTAATGCGTTCCGCTATACGGCGTCCTTCACGGCGGTTTCTGCTCCACACCGAGGCGGAAAGACCGTAGGCGGAACTGTTGGCTATCCGCAGGGCTTCCTCATCGTCCTCCACAGGCATCACGGCTATCACGGGGCCGAATATCTCTTCGTTCATGACGGGCATGTCCGCACTGACTTCCGACAGAATTACTGCAGGGCTGTATTTTTCCGCGTCTGCCGGAACAGGGCTCCTGGCGGCTATCCCGGCGCCCATGGCAACGCAGGCGGCTATCTGTTTTTCGGCTGTCTCTTTCTGTTTTACGGTGGTCATAGGCCCCAAATCGGAATCTTCGGTTTCACCGGGGCGCAGTGATTCTACCAGGGCGCAGATTTTCCGCAGGAAGGCATCGTATACGGCGCGATGCACCAGTATGCGCTGGGCTCCTCCGCAGGACTGGCCGGCATTGGAAAAACCTGCCCAGAGTATGCCTCCGGCAGCCCGGTCAAGATCCGCATCGGCGCGGATTATGGCGGCGTCGGCGCCGCCCAGTTCCAGCACCAGGGGGAGCAGTCTCCGGGAAGCCAGGGCCATGAGTTCCTTTCCTGTCGCCGTAGAGCCGGTAAAAAACAGCTTATCCACACCGGGGCTTTCAGGGCTGCCGATAAAGTCCTTTCCCGCTTCACTACCCTTTAACTCCAGATAGTTGAACACAAAGGGGGGAAGACCGGCGGCCTCAAAAATCTTTGCAAGACACCGTCCCACCCCCTGGGTAATGGAAGCCGTCTTGAGAAGCACTGCATTCCCCGCCAGGAGCGCCATAACCACCTCGCTGAAAGGTATGGCAAAGGGGTAGTTCCAGGGGCTGATAATCCCCACAACACCCCAGGCTTCATAAACCATACGGCTCCGCTTGTTGAACATAAGCATATTGCCGCCGTGAATTTTTCTGGAGGCGCAGAACTTCTTTCCCTCTTTTAGGTAATAGCCGATTGCCATAAAGGCCGGCAATATCTCTGCCGCAAGCGCGTCGATCCTAAGCTTGCCGTTTTCCCGGTGTATGGTTTCCACGATCTCATCAACATGCTCTCCCAGATACCGCGCCGCCTTTTTAAGACAGACAGCCCGTTTCCGGTAAGGCAGGGCGCTCCAGCCTTTCTGCGCCTCCCGTGCCCGTGCAATAACACCGCCTGCACCATCCATATTTGCCGTATTCACGCTTCAGCCTCCTGAAAATTCCGCCGCTTTCCTTCCCGTAAATTCATCCAGGGCATTATTAATTCCGAAAAATTCCGCCGCAAAATCAATAAACCCGGAAGGAAGACAGCGCAGTATGAGTGTGGTTTTGACGAAACGGGGTATGATAAGCACCCTTTTGTTTTTTAATACCGATTTTACTATCATGCCCGAAACATATTCAGGCTTCAAAATGGGGAGCAGCAGGGGAACCTTTGTTTTCACCCCGGTGAACATGCCGGTATTGACAAAAAACGGACAGACCACCGTGGTTCTTACCTTGCTTTTACTGTGCCGCAATTCCATGCGCAGGGATTCATCAAAACCAAAGGCGGCAAATTTACTGGCGCTGTAATCTGAAAGGCCCCGTACCCCGATAATGCCCGCGGCGGAAGAAACGGTAACGATATGTCCCGAATTCCTCTCAAGCATGGAAGGGAGAAATGCCTTGACAGTCCAGAACAGCGGCAATACGTTGATAGCCATGGTTCTTTCAATCTTTTCATCAGGAATTTCAAGGAGGAGTTTACCCGACACAATCCCTGCATTGTTCACCAGAATATCTACAGGACCCAGTTCCCCTGTAAGCTGTTCTGCGGAACGGTAAACTTCCTCCCTGCGGGAAACATCGCAAACATAACTTTTTATAAAGAGGCCCTGCTTCCGCCCTTCATTCGAAATCGCTTCAAGATTTTGGCGGTTTATGTCCCATACGGCAGCTCTGGCGCCCCTTCCGGCAAAATCCAGGGCCATGAGCCGTCCGATACCGGAGGCCCCTCCGGTTATAAGAACCAGCTTGTCTTTCACTTCCTTCATGTTGTCAAAACTCTCCCTGCGCTATACTATAGTCAGACTTCTATTAATTTTCAATTACCAGAGCTTGATCCGAAGCCAACCGGGTTTTGGAACAAGCCCACTGTTCCAAAATGTTAAATTTTTGAAGTGGTTGAAACTGTAGCAAATAAAAATGAAGAAAAAGAGCCCGGTTCTTGATTTGGCGGAAATTTTCAACAGACGGCTTGAACGTTTGATGCCTCTTCTCACCCCGCTGGGGGTAGTCATGGGCTTTGCCCTGCCCGCTGTCTTTCTGGCCTTCAGGCCCTTTATCCCCTGGCTTTTCGGAGTCATGACCCTTTCGGGCGCCTTGAAACTAAAGGCGCGTGAATTTGCCCGGTCGCTTAAGACGCCTCTGCCCATTTTACTCTCCTTCATATCCGCCCATGTGATCCTGCCCCTCTTGTCATTTCTGATACCAAGCCTCGTGTTCCCCGGAAAGACCGAGATCATCGCAGGTTATCTGCTCCTCAGCGCGGCTCCCACGGCCGTCTCTTCCTTCATCTGGGTTTCCATCTACGGCGGAGACAGAGCGCTCTGCCTGGCGATCATTCTCATTGATACGATACTGGCGCCTTTTGTGGTTCCCGCCACCATGTCCGTCCTCATGGGAACAAGGGTCGTCCTTGACATGACAGGCATCGCAGTATCATTGATACTGATGGTGCTTCTCCCCACGGTTTTCGGGATAACCCTCAATGAGGCAAGCCGCAGCCGGGCGCCTGCTGTTTTGGGCCCTGTGCTTAACCCCTTTGCAAAACTCTGCCTGATTCTGGTCATCGCCGCCAATTCGGCTGCCGTGGCTCCGGAGCTGCATGTTTCCGATCCTGGGCTGTGGCTTATCGGAGGCGTCTGTATTCTCCTTTCCATCCTGGGCTACCTGCTTTCCCGTTTTACCGGTACGGTAAGCAGGCTGGGGGAAGCAAGCAGGGTAACTGTCTTTTTCAATGTGGGCCTAAGGAATATCAGCGCGGCAAGCACCATTGCGATTGAATTTTTCCCCGCCGCGGCGGCCCTCCCCTGTCTTTTGGGGATCGTGGTTCAGCAGACCATGGCGGCCCTCATGAGCCGGATTATGTGCCCCTCCGGGCCGCGGACATTACCCGCCGGCAAAGCGTAGCGGTCTTCCCCCTGTGGTTCTATTCTCTTTATCCCGGCAATTCCTCATATCGGTATGTTTAGTCAATCAGCCTATTAGTGTTTTTCCACCGTTTTCTGTACTCCGATGGAGATATTCCTTCATGCTTTTTAAAGGTGTAAAAGAAATGATTCAGACTGGCGAATCCGGTTAACTCGCCGATTTCACAGATCCGCAGGTCGCTGAACTGCAGCAGGCCCCTGGCCTTGTTCAGCCGGACCGTGATGAGGTATTCGTTGGGGGAAAGACCGGTGTATTTCTTGAACTCGTGGCATAAATAGTATTTGCTGATATAAAACCGCCCCGATAATTCTTCCAGATGTACAGACCCGGCAAAATTTTCCTGAATATAATCCCGAACCTCCCTGATCTTCCGGGGAATTTCTTCGGAATCGTAGTCCGGCAGGGTCAGCATGATTTCGGTCAGCATATTGGTGAGCAGACAGGAACTGAGCATCTCGTTCCTGCCGCTTTGTTCCGCGTTAACCCCAAAAAGTTTTTCCAAAAGGGAGGGGAATGGACTCTCCGGGGAAAAGGCGAATTTAACCGATTTGCCCTGTTCTATCCGGGAAAAATAATCCCGCATGGCAAAGCCGTCAAAGTGGATGATGTGGTAGCCCCAGCCCTCCCGTGAAGCCGCCCGGTACTGATGGGGTTTCCGGCAGTCGATCAGGAAGCTTTCACCCGGCTCCAGCGTATACGACTTCCCCTCATATTGAAGTTCCCCCTTCCCCGAAAAGGTCGAGGCCAGCAGGTATGAATTGACGCCCCTTCGTATGGTGTAGTGGTTTTTTGGAAATTGGGATGTCGAGATAAGCTGCAGGTAAAAATAGGATCGCCTCGCCATGGGACTTGGTATAAATTCCCTGCCGCGTTTCATTATTGCTCCCGTCAGATCAAAATCGCCGGACAGAATTTTATATCGATCATCATATCTGTCATGTCCGACGGGAGAGGGATCCGTATCCGCAATCCATTCAGGATGATAAGGATAACGAACCTGACTGTTAAACTCTTCCGCATTTACTGCCATGGCGGGACTCCTTACTATAAATAGGGAAAAAAATTCTAAAAGCGGGGTAAAGACGCCTGTGTTTGCAGCTAAATGTAAATCAATGTAATAAAACCGCACTAAATGCGGGGGTATACTGAAGCGTTTACTTGATTTTACGGAAGCGTTTGTGAAAACCGTGGTTTTATTTTTAACCGGCGCCGGGGGCTTCATTATTCGATAAGTATATCCGTGTTTTGGAGAGGAACGCAAGGATAATTTTTTGGAATTATTCCGGGAGCCGGTCATGATCTTATGTCCGTGCTGTTCTTGGGATACGCAAGAAATATGGTATATTCGGCAAGATGCCGCATTGTTTCTCCTATTTAACGCGGTAATATGAATTAAACGAATTCTTTTTAGTATCACGATTCATCTTTTTTTAATAGGAGGAAATATATGGAACGGACATTGGACGGGACGCAAAAAAGCCCGGACAGGATCGGCATCGGGGAGAAGATCTCCTTTGGCGTCATCAACATCGGGAACATCCCGATTCAAGCCCTGCTTAACGGGTTCCTGATGATCTTTTACACCGACGTGGCGGGCCTCAACCCCGCGGCCATCGGTACCCTCTTCCTGCTGGCCCGGGTGATTGACGGAATAAACGATCCCATTATGGGTTTTGTGATAGACCATCTGCCCCGGACAAAAATGGGCCGTTTCCGCTCTTATCTCCTCTTCGGCGCCATCATCTGCTGCGCCAACTTTCTCCTGGTATGGTTCGGCCCTCTCTGGGCGCCCGCGGGGAAACTTGCCATCGCCTATATCAGTTACCTCATCCTGGGTATTACCTTCGATATGATGGACATCCCCTTGAACAGTATGATCCCGGCGATGACAGACAACGACAAGGAACGGAATTCCCTTTCCGCCATTAAGGGAGCGGCGTACATGGCGGGAATGATGCTCCTCAACATGTCCTTTCCCCTGATCCTCGCCAAGGCTTCAAATCCCACTTCGGGATATTACACCCTCATACTCACCGGTATAGCTATAGTGCTGGTATTCACGGTTATCGGGGTACGGGGCATCCGGGAACGAATAGAACCGGTAAACACCGAAGAAAAGTACAAACTAAAAGACATTGTTCCCATCCTGGCTTCCCGGCCCGTACTGGTAATACTTGCCGTCAGCCTTATTTCCGGTGTTGGGATGTTTATTGGGAACGGATGCGCCATGTACTTTTATACCTATGTTTTGGATAACCGGCTCGATGTGTTTAGCCTTACCGCCCTCCTCTCTTTCGCCGGGATGCTGCCCTTCATGATCCTTACCCCGCTTTTTGCCAATAGATACGGGAAAAAGCCGGTCTACCTGGTTGGTTTGATTATCGCAAGCGTTATTCCTCTCATCAGGCTTATCAACGTTACGAACATACCCCTGCTTTTGGTTGTTACCGTTCTGCTTGGCATAGGAAGCGGCCTCTCCATGACCTTGGGCTATGGGTTGCAGGCGGATAATGTGGACTATGTGGAGTATACCCGTAAACAGCGGGCCGAGGGGGTCATAGCTTCTCTCAATTCCTTTATCGTCAAGGCGGCCATGGGGATCGGCGGGGCCATCCCCGGCTACATCCTTGCCGCCACGGGCTATGTGCCGAATCAGGCCCAGTCGGATGTGACCAAA
>JAITLC010000082.1 GCA_031278095.1 Treponema sp. | reverse complement strand
ATTTAAAACCCCCGCTGCGGTATTTTCCGAATGTGGCGGTGTTGTAATTGCCGTTTGATTCGGGGGAGTTATCTTATTCCTGTGAAATATTTTTGTGCCGATATATTGATTTCTACCCCCCCCCCCCCCCAATTCCGAGAGGAATACTAGGATATAATCCCGAACTCACACAATTGTCTCTTTTCTCAAAACTCCGGTACGGATGCCGGAGTTTTTTTTGCGCGTCCGCTCAGTACAAACATACGCTTTGGCTCAAAGTGTCTTGAGACGCTTCATATACAATGCTCCCGGTTAAGCCTGGGAATAAGGAATTATTATGGAAAAGAGAGTGAACCGTACGCTTTTCTGCGTGGCCGCGGCGCTGGCCTGCGCTTTGGCGCTTAGTCTTGCGCTGGCAGCCTGCCCCTCCACAGCGGGAAATTCAACGAAAGGGCCCGTTGAAATTACTGCAGCATCGGTAGGCGGGCTTGCCGCTCCGGAATTTGGAGAGGCACCCGTGGCCCTGGACGCGCTTTCCGCGGGGGACAGCACATACACGGTGCAAAGCCTAAGCTGGATCCCGGAACCGGGAGAAGCCTTCGAAGGAAACAAGGACTACATCGCGAACATCGTATTGAAGGCGGCGGTGGAGCACACGTTTGCCGGAAGCATTACTCCCACGGTGAACGCGGGTACTGCGGCGGCAGGGACGATAACCGGCAGTGAAGCCGAAAACACCCTTTCCTTTTCGGTAAGCTTTGCCAAGACCGGAGAGAGCTTTGGAAGATTCTGGAAGACAAGCAATGTTACCACCGGTACCTTTTATTCAGTCCGTTTCGGCGGCGGCACATGGGTAGCCCTGCCTGAAGACGGCGGAATCAAGTATTCCACCGACGGCGTAACATGGAATAATACGAATGTTATAACAAATGAATATTTCGCGGTGTATTATGACGGCAGTGGAAAATGGGTGGCGGTGGGTAACGAATCGGCGTCTTACATCCTTTATTCAACCGACGGTATTACCTGGCACGAGAGCGGTACCAGCGGTCGTTTTCGTTCGGTTTACTATGCTAATGGCGTATGGGTAGCCGGCGCGTATGGCTCTGGTACCAAAGGTATTAAGTATTCCTCCGATGGAGAAACCTGGATTGACGCAAGCGGCAGCGGTGTTAACTTCGACCAAGGATACTATGTCCTGTCCTATGCCGGCAACTATTGGATTGCCGGTGGAAGTGACAACAACGGCCTCTGGTATTCTGTCGATGGCATGAGTTGGACACAAAGTACTATTACCAGCGGAGCTTTTTATTCCCTTTCCCATGCAAACGGCAAGTGGGTCGCCGGAAGTTCCGGAAACGGCCTCTATTATTCAACGGATAACGGCGCAACCTGGACAGCGTCTGATATTACATCCGGAAGTTGGTGGCTCTTGGCTACAAACGGCAGTATATGGGTTGCCGGAAACAATAATGGTAATTTGGGCATAAGGTACTCTGAAAATGGCCAGACCTGGCAGAACACGAGTGTAACAACCGGACAATATAGCGTCTATTATGCTAACGGAATCTGGGTTGCCGGCGGGGCGGCTGATACTTCCCCATATCCGACGGGAAACGGCATAAAATATTCCACCGACGGCATTACCTGGACAAACAGCAATATTACTTCCGGGTTGTTCTACAGTTTTGTTTTCGCTAACAATACCCTTGTAGCCGCGCCCTCCAGCCTTGGCACGGGTAGTAATCTCGGTTTGCTCTACTCCAAATAAAAAAAAGGCGGCAGCCGCCGTTTTAGGCGGAAAACAAGGCCCTGGCGGTAACACACGGTGTTGGCATATTGGGATTTTTAAGTATTATAGATTGAGCCTGTTCCAAAACTAATTGACTGTGCGCTAATGCGCACGGTTTTGGAACAGGCTCTTGGAAAAACCGGTCAAAAGCCCCGGTTTTTCCCTCAAATCCAGGGAAACTGTTCCAAAAACTGAGGTTTTGGAACAGGCTCGATTACTCATAAATTTGTCTGTGTCTGTTCGTGCTGTTCGTTTATTTTTGAATTCGGAATTGCCGAAGCTTCACGCTTCACTCAAACATAACCGCCAGCCACTGCGCTATATCGCTCCGTTCCCGGTCTATCATGCCTATGGACACATGGGCAGTGGTTTCCGCGACCATATAGCTCTTTCCGCCGGGAAAACGCGCGCCGGGGCCTTTCAGGTCTGCAAGGCCCATGGCATGGCTGTAATCACGGGAAACCATGATTCCCGCGGGTATGCAGCTCTGGGCCAGTATGATTGACCAGAGCATGGCCCTGCTGTCGCAGTCACCCCGGCCTTCCTGAATGGCGGTCACCAGATTCACAAAATCGCTGCCCATAAGATCCCGTTCATAGATAAAATTCTGTACCCATTCCAGAGCAAGACCGGCAAAGTCCCGGTTTTGCGCATCAATATCATCGTTCACAGTCCGGCCTATTTCGGGGGAACGTACATTCCACAAACGTTCAAGTTGAAAGGATGCGTCGATGAGCCGTTCCCATGAATCACGATAGATTGCCCTGTAGAAACGGATCCATGCTTCCTGCCACCGGCCGGATGCGGCATAGCGTTTCAGAACTACAAATTCCCGGTCTATCAGGGCCTGAGCCGCCTCCGCATCGCTTTCCCCGAACTGTGCATCCAGATAGGTTCCCGCAAGGGCTTTTTTAACCTTTTCACCGCGGGGGTAGCTAAAATCGCTCACCGGGCCGGGGTAACGGTTCTCCGCAACGGAGGGGGAGAGGGAATCCAGAACGGAAAGCTTGAGGAGTTCAAGACTGTTGTCTCCTTCAGGACCGTAGGAAAGGGCGAGAAGCAGAGGCAGACTGCCGGAAGCGTCTCCCTCCATTTCAGACTTTGCCATTTCTATTGAAAGCCCCCAACCCGTCTTGCGGCTGTTCTTGTCTGCGTTATCCGTAAAGTCAAGCCGCATCATCACCGCTTTTTTCCCGTGATACTCAAACGAAGAATTGTCACCCTTGTTCCCCAGACGCCTGCCCGCATCGGAAGCCATGGCTTCAACCGAAGTATAATTTCCCCGGTATACCGCAAGATCAAGGGCAAGACCCGTTTCCGACGTAAAGGAGAAACGGCTTTTCCCGTCCCCTCCCGAATACCGGTAATCCGGAGGCAGGTCAATTCTGAATCCCCAGGTGGGAGAATTCAGGGGTTCTGCAAAGAGAGGCAAGATGTTTATAATAAATATGAATGAGAGCAGGACTTTCATGGCTTTCATAGTTTGATTTTCGGTAAAAAAAGGCCCCGGGAAAAGATTATTGAAGAAGGGAAAGTATTGAAGAATCTGGAAATACTTTTTGAAAATGATCTCTGTCTCGTGCTCAATAAACCTGCCGGTCTTGCGGTTCAGGGCGGGGAGAGGATAAAAAATTCACTTGACCGTCTTCTTGAACAGGAATACGGCCGCCCCCTCAACCTGGTGCACCGTCTTGATAAGGACACCTCGGGGCTCATACTGGTGGCAAAAAACCGGGAAGCGGCCTCCCTCTTTGCCGGAATCTTCGCCGCGGGGAAAGGAAACGGCCTGATAAAGCGTTACCTTGCCTGCTGCACGGGGAATCCTGATGCGGAAAAAGGCAGCATCCACTCGGATTTGGAAAGCCGGGGTAAATCCAGGGCCTCGGAAACCTTTTTCAGGCTGCTTGGCAGGGGCCTCTGCGCCGGTAAACCCTGCTCCCTCCTGGAATTGGAACCGGGTACCGGCAGGATGCACCAGATCCGCCGCCATCTTGCAATGACGGGAACTCCGGTTCTGGGGGACGATAAGTACGGCAATTTTAGCCTGAACCGGTTTTTCCGTAAAGAAGCGGGTCTCAGGCGTCTCCTCCTTCACGCCTCCCGCCTGATCATCCCTCCCTCCCCGGCAGGTTTCGCTATCGATGTTTCAGCCCCCCTTCCTCCGTATTTTGAAGATTTTCTTCACCATTGTGATATAAATAGAGTTGAACTTATTCCAAAACCCGGTTAGTTTCGGAACAGGTTCAGTTTGTAACTCACCTTACGCAGAAGAATAGGAGAAACCACCGACCACACGGAAAAACACGGACTTTTTGATCGAAATTTCCGAATT
>JAITLC010000081.1 GCA_031278095.1 Treponema sp. | reverse complement strand
CGTTCCCCAGCGCGCCGTATAGTTATACCCGGCGACATCGAGGGCGCACTCAAACTCCTCACGGGTACGAAAATGTTCCGGCGAGGCGATGTTATCCATTGCACTCGTTACCATCCTTGCGGGATCTTCGTTATGACAAAGGTCCTGTAAATGGCGGAGGATGCGTATGCCTTCAAGCGTTGACTGTTCCGGTATTTCGTTGCCGATGCTCCAGATCACAACACTCGGATGATTCCTGTCACGGCGGAGCATACATAAAAGATCCGCATCGGCGTTTTTCGTAAAGAACTGCCCATAACCATAGGCGAAATTATTTGTGTAGCCGTACTCGGCGCTTTTGAACTTGGTGAGCTGCCATTCGTCGAAAGCCTCGTCCATCACGAGAAAGCCCATCTCATCGCAGAGATCCAAAAATTCCGGCGCGGGGGGATTGTGGGCGCAGCGGATACCATTACAGCCCATATCCTTGAGCACAGTGAGCCGGCGTTTCCATGTTTCACGATAAAAGGCCGCGCCGGTAAGCCCGCCGTCGTGGTGGAGACACATACCTTTGATTTTTACTTGAACGCCATTGAGCAAGAAGCCTTTGTCCGCATCAAATTCTGCGGTACGGATGCCGATACGCGTACACATCGTGTCTATCACTTCACCGTTCAATAAGACCCTTGTCTCAACGGTATACAGATATGGATCCTTGACATCCCAAAGACGCGGGTTTTTGATATGGGGACACACCGTAGCTGTCCCGTGACAACCCGGCTCTATATTAAGAGCGGAAGCGTCGCGTGCCGCTTCATTGTTCCCGGCGTCAAGAACGCGATACTCCACGCCGGCATTAACTGCTTCACCGCTCCGGTTGTAGACCGTTGCTTGAATCTGAAGCCGTGCCTCGCCGTTGTTATTGTACAGCCCGTTACAGGCGGCAAAGATCCCGTTATCCGCGATATGAACAGCGGCGCGTTTAATGAGCCATACGTTGCGGTAAATACCTGAACCGGTATACCAGCGGGAATTGGGCTGCATGGAATTATCAACATGAACAGCGATGCTGTTTTCTCCTGTAACGAGAAAATTAGTAATATCAATGGTAAACTGGCTATAACCATAGGCGCGCCCGCCCGCTTTTGTCCCGTTTACATAGACGGTGGAATTCATGAAAACCCCGTCAAAACGGACGGCAATGCAGGAACCGGCAGAGATCTCGTCATTACGGATATGCAGTTTCTTACGGTACCAGCCTGCCCCGGTTACCGCGTAACCCCCGCCGCCTCCTGATGGTGCATTTTGCGCGACCGGATACTCTACCCCCCAGTCATGGGGGAGTACAAGCGATTTCCATGCCGCGTCATCAAAACCGGGTGCGGCATAGGGAAATGATTCCCCGTCTTCGTGAAGAAATTTCCAATCTTCGTTCCATAATTCAAACGGCATGTTCAACTCCAATCGTTATACATCAGTTGGGCTTCGGGGGCAGCCGGTAATACCCGGAAACAAGCTCACTAATTAGTGTCTGTCCATAAAGTCGGTTACTTTATGGACAGACCTTGCATTTGCGCATCTTTTTGTACCAAAACGGTGCGCAAAATGCCTGTTTTAAGGTAGTCTGTATATAATGTGTCTACATTATTACAGACTCTAATTAAACGACTTCACCAGACTCCGAAGGGAAGCCTGCCTCTTGTAAATGTGAACTCAAGTACATATCAGATTATAATATACCCCCTTTGTTCACGGGTCAACAAAATTCTTCAAAATTATTTGCTGCCGTTCCAACATGTCAGATTTTAGAACGGCAACCTTAAATTGAGGGGAAAAAGCGGCTATTCTGCCGCTTTTTCCAAGAGTCTGTTTCAAAACTAACCTTGGTTTTGGAACCGGCTCATTTCAGAAAAATTACAGAGTCCGCACACTGTCCCGTTCGATAAGGAAAGGCTCAATGGTATGCTTATGGGGCGGGGACGCGCCATTAATCACGCTAATTATTATCTCCGCGCATTTTCGCCCATGCTCAAAGGGGTTAAGGCCCATGCTGGTCAGGGCAGGATTCATGTATTCCCCCGTGACAAGGCCGTCAAAACTCACAATCGAAAGATCCTGCGGAATCCGGTACCCCAGTTGGCCGATACGCCGGCAAAAGCCCAGTGCCACATCATCGTTAAAGCAGACTACGGCGGTGGCGTTCAGCTTTCGTTCGACGAACAGATCCGCCGCTATGGTACCGTACCGGCAAAGGCCGTCATGGGCGGGCGAGATGGATCCGCCAAAATTCAGCAGGTACTGTTCAAGCTTGTCCTGGTAAACGGCCTCCATCATGGCGCAAAAACACTTACACCGGGGTGAATTGATCCGGGTATCGTCCGCGTTGGCAAAGGCAATGCGGCGGTGTCCCCGTTCCCGCAGGTACTCGATGAGCTTCCGCATACCAAGGCAGGTGTCAACCGTAACGGAATGGATATTTTTGGATATATACTCGCCATACCCGATAATAACGTAGGGCATATGGTATTTTCGCAGAAACTGGGTATATTTCCGCCGGGCGTAAAACTCGGTGGGCAGTATAAGGCCATCCACCATCATGTCTCCGATCCGCTCAATCGGAGAAGTACCGCTAATACAAATAAGATAGTCTTTGTTTTCGGCGTAATCCATCATGCCGCGGTGAAGTTCCAAAAAATAGGCATTCGAGAGGGTACCCCAATAAAAGAGGATTTGGCGGGTTTGTCCCCTCCGGAGGGATCGGGCTATAGGGCTTGGCCGATAGTTCAATTCTTCCGCGGCTTTTAATACCGCCGCCCGTTTATCCTTGGAAACATACCCGGTATTGGTCATGACCCGCGATACTACCGCGGTGGAGACATTAGCCTGTTTTGCCACATCATTTCTGGTTGCCATACATCACTCTGTCAATGAATAGAATTGTTCAGAAACCGAGGGTTCTGAACAATTCCTATTGTCAATAGCGGCATCTATTTAGTGTCTGTCCGCAAAGCCGGTTGCTCTACGGACAGACCTTACATTTACGCATCTTTTTGTACCAAAACGGTGCATAAAATACCTTTTTTAAGGTAATCTGTCCATAATGTCTACATTATGGACAGACTCTATTTAGACGGTTTTTCTGTTGCTACCCTGATGGAAGGTATCCCGGGACTGTTTTGGGAGAAGGCGCAGGCCCGGCGGGCAGCTTCGGCAGGGAGAGTGGCGAAGGCGCAGAATTCCTTCATTTCGATGGAGTCTATAAGCCGACCGGGAACGCCGCCTGCCCGCATGAGGAGGGAGGCTACTTCACGGGCTCCGGCTCCGTGGCCCCGGCCCAAACCTACATATACTCTGGTGTTTCCACCCCGCGAAAAATGGGATTTTTCTTCAAACCTGCTCTCGCGGCGCCACCCTCCGCCGCCCCGCGGCTCTTCTTCAAACGCACCTTCACGGCGGCGGCCTTCAAAACGACGGCCTTCGAAACCTTTGCCCCGCCGCCCGGGCTTCTGGGAATACTGCCTAAAATCCTCTTCGTTAAATTCCGTTACCGTTCCATAGCGGGAAGGATCCAGATACTCGCCGTAACGGGCGGTAATGAGCGCTTCCAAGGCCCTTTCGGCTCCCAGTTCCTCAACCAGTTGGGTACAAACATTGCGGATATAGGGATTGAGACTTGAAGACCGGATCTCTTCCGCGGGGGCGGCGGACATATCCTGAATGACGGCATTCCCGGCATCCGGCGCCGCATCTTCAACCGGCACCGTTTCATCACTCAAGCCAGGTTTATCAAGCGGGCCGGCGGCTTCCATCACTTCACCCACAATCCGGCGGCGGAGGGCCTTCATCACCGACTTCACCGAGGGAACCTGAGTCCAGACGATAGCGCTCCCCAGTACCCGTTCCATGCTGTGGGAAAGGGCCTTCATACGGCCCCGTTCCGCAGGCAACGCGAGACTCACGGCCTTTCCCCGCCTTCCGGCCCGGCCGGTACGCCCGATCCGGTGGACATAGGTCTCCCTGTCATTGGGGAGATTCCAGTTGATCACATGGCTGAGCCTTTCAATGTCCAGGCCCCGTGCGGCCACATCGGTAGCCACAAGGATCTTGGTATGCCGGCCCCGGAAACGCCGGAGAGTCCGTTCCCTGGCTTCCTGGCTGAGATCCCCGTGAATGGCCTCGGCAGTGTAACCTGATTCTACAAGCCGCCGGGCCAGTTCATCGGTTTCCACCTTGGTAGCGCAAAAAATAAGGCCGTAAAAATCTTCGGCCTGGTCGATGATCCGCTTGAGGGCTTCAAGCTTGTCTTCCCGCTTCAAAACCAGGTAATACTGATCCACCGCAGGCTTTTCATCCTCAGCCGGAGCCGGATCTTCGAGAATGTCAACTTCCCCGATATGGGTACGGACTACCCGGAGTATGGGCTCCGGCATGGTAGCCGAAAAGAGAGCCACCCGGCGCTCCGGTTTGACCGCTTCCAGGATCTTTTCCACATCCTCAAAGAAACCCATATCGAGCATCTCGTCGGCCTCATCCAGAATGAACCAGTCAACCGCGGAGAGATCGAGGACCTTCCGTTCCATAAGATCCATGATACGTCCCGGCGTACCCACTACTATCTCTACCCCCCGTTTCAGATCGAGAATCTGGGTACGGATAGAGGCGCCCCCGTACACAGCGGTAATTCTGGGAGAAGGCCGGGGATTGAGGGAGGCAATTTCCCTGGAAACCTGGAGACAGAGTTCCCTGGTAGGGGTAAGGATCAAGGCCCTGGGCGCATGACCTACAGTCGTAAGCTTTTCCACCAGTGGAATGCCGAAAGCCGCGGTCTTGCCGGTACCGGTACGGGCCCTGACGATGAGGTGGCCCTCATCCGCCATGAGCCGGGGCAGGGCAATACTCTGAATGGGAGTAGGAGCGCTAAAGCCTTTTTTTTCAAGGCAGGACAGTACATCCTGAGAAAGACCGAAAACCGAAAAGGTGGAAACGGCGCCGGTTAAGACGCCGGTTTCTGTATTATTTATCATGTGTTTCTATATTATGTCATTATCTGCGAAAAGTATAGGCACAAAAAAACCGCCCGCAGAAATACCGAAGGCGGCTTTACAATTCGGAACTGAAACTACTTGTCGAGTTCCGAAACTATGGAAAGTTCGGTTTCCTTGTCGAAGTAGCGGGCTTTCTCCATGTGGGGCTCGAAGTTGGCAGTATCGCCTACCTTGA
Source organism: Treponema sp. (assembly GCA_031278095.1). GTDB lineage: Bacteria > Spirochaetota > Spirochaetia > Treponematales > Breznakiellaceae > JAIRNJ01. Next base: position 34,383 of record JAITLC010000081.1, on the reverse strand, counting down.
AGGCGTGATGGGGCTCAGTCCTGGCTACCAGAGGCTGAGTTTCTGTGGTCAGCCAGAGATGAATGTCGGCGCCCAGAGGCTCAACCACGGTGATCTTTACCGGGAAACTTGTGGAACTGGCGTTTTCTGTAAAAGTAAGATCTTCGGGCCGGATGCCGAAGAAGATCTCTTTGCCAACATACTTTTTAAGGAATTCTTCATGTTCTTTGATGGGCTTTACCTTGAAGGAACCTTCATCCAGAACAATGGAACCGCCTCCTTCACTTACCTTGACGGTGAGAAAGTTCATGGGCGGGGAACCGATAAAACCGGCTACAAACTTGTTGATCGGCTTGTTGTAGAGTTCCAGAGGAGCGCCGATCTGCTGAATTTTACCGTCCTTCATAACCACGATCTTGTTGGCCATGGTCATGGCTTCCACCTGGTCGTGGGTAACATAGATCATGGTGGCGTTGAGGCGGAGATGGAGGCCGGAAAGCTCGGCGCGCATCTGCACACGGAGTTTAGCGTCCAGGTTGGAAAGGGGTTCGTCAAACAGGAAGACCTTGGGATTCCGCACAATAGCCCGGCCAACCGCGACACGCTGGCGCTGACCGCCGGAAAGAGCCTTGGGCTTGCGATCCAGAAACTTTTCAATGTCCAAAATACGGGCCGCTTCGTGAACCCGGCGGTCAATTTCATCCTTTGGGACTTTCTTGATCCGGAGCCCGAAGGCCATGTTGTCATAGACTGTCATGTGAGGATAGAGGGCGTAATTCTGGAATACCATGGCGATGTTCCGGTCTTTGGGGGGAACATCGTTCATCAATTCACCGTCGATATAGAGTTCACCTTCGGTGATGTCCTCAAGGCCGGCGACCATCCGGAGGGTAGTTGACTTACCGCAGCCTGAGGGCCCTACAAAGACGACAAATTCCTTGTCCTCTACCACAATGTTGGCATTGTCCACCGCCCGGACATTACCTTCGTACACCTTACTGATACCTTTTAATTCTACTTTTGCCATATTATGGCCTCCCTTTAGGGTTAATTTATGATTTTATGATAAAACCGAAACGGAGATCTGTCAAGGAAAATTTTAGCATGAAAGAGGTAATTTGAAATGATCGGCGATGTGTGTTATGGTATAAGTCAGCGGCGCGTGGAAACGTGCGTTATGTTTAACCGGAGGATACATTTTGATGAAAAAAACCCTTTTTTTTGCAGTTCCGGCTCTTGTCCTGCTCCTGGCTGCCTGTAACAACGGAAATAGCGGCGGGGGAACGCCGTCCCGGGACTTCTATGCGGTTAATAACGTGAATTTGGAATATTACAAGCTTACCGCCGACTGCCTGGCGGAAAATGACTATTGCATGGTATATGCCGACCAGAAGGCCAACGTAGACTCCGCTGTAGCCCAGAATATCGCCGATGTCTATGAGTCCAGAATTCACGGCCCCATTACCGATACGTTCGGCGGGATCATGGACATGGACGAGAACGGCAAGGTTATATTCCTCCTTCTGGATATTCTGGACGGTTCTACCGGCGGCGGCTATATAGCCGGATATTTCTACTCCCTTGATATGATGAAAAAGAGTGAGGATCCCAGTACCCAGGCATACTATTCCAATGAGGCGGACATGCTCTACATCGATACCAATCCGGGTTTACAGAGTATGGGCTCCCTCTTTTCAACGATGGCCCATGAATTGCAGCATCTTATAAATTACTCCGCTACGACGGCCAGAGACGGCCGGGAACCGGATGTATGGATTAACGAAGGGCTCTCCACCGCCGCGGAGTTCATCTATGGACGTAATTCCAGCCGTCCCAACGAAATTTACCTTTCAGGTACCAGTATAACCGGAGACCCCAATGGGAGGCTCATCGTCTATAGCGATCCCAATAGCAAAAATTATAATTACAGCATCAGGAACGGAAATAACTTCTATGTCTGGAATGGCTGGTGGGAACGGGAAGGTGATCCCGATTATGGCGATCTGGGGGACTATGCCACTGTCTATCTTTTCTTTCAATGGCTCCGGGCCCATGCCAGCAACGGTACCGGTATCTATAAGGAGATTGTCAATTCATCATACCGGGATTACCGGGCGGTTACGTCCATTGTCAGCCAACGCTTTACCACATATCCTCCTCCCGGGCTTTTGACCGGTGGAATCCGGCCTGAAGACTGGGACAGCGTCCTCCGTTCCTGGCTTTTGGCCAATTTTATAAAGCAGGATGCGGGACTTTACGGCTATAACGGCGCCGTGGAGCATAGTCTTATCTATCGCATTTTCCATGATCCCATGGAGTCTCCCTGGTCTTTTGCCCCTGGAGAGGCAATATATAGCCAATTGGATTCAGACGAATTGGTAACTATATATAGTGATCATGTCAAATACGTCCCCATTGCCGGCGATTTTACTCCGGGGGATGTCGTCCAAAGCGATACGACGACGGTAACCGGCAAATATCTCTTAACTTATAACTGGAATACCACCATTGCAAGTGATGATGAATTTGGAGATGTATTTAATCTCTCCGCGGGCCTCCTGGCTAACAGACTCCTCAACGAGGGGGGCGGAGGCGCTTCCTGGGGCTATCTGCCGGGCAATTACCCTGTAGACCGGGATACCATGGCGCGTCTGCGGGAAGGAAAGAAGCCGGCGGGGAGATTAAGCAAACATGCCCGCTAATAGATCCCTGCCGGCGATTCTGTTTGCGGTATTCCTGACTGCCTTTCCGCCGGGAGAAGCCGGCGCCCTGGGTTCCAAAGATACCGCAGACGGAAAACACGGGGATATGCCTAAACCGGAAGTATCCGGTTCGGGCGCCGTTTCCCGAAAGGCGGAACCTGAAGTGGTGGTTAAAGGCCGGGTACGGCTGGTGGGTACGGATCTATTCTCAAACCTGGTGATTACCGATGAAAAAGATCAGGACTGGTATATCGAAGAGAAAGACCGCCCCCTGGTTTCCGGGTATCAACAGCAGACGGTTACCGTAAAAGGCCGCCCGGATTACCGCGACTTTGTACTTGCCAACGGAAAAAAAGCCGGAGTCCACGGCTACCTTCTGGACATCAGTATAGTACAAAACCCTTGAGCCGGTTCCAAAACCCGGCTGGTTTCGGAACTAGCCTTGAAATACGTTCTCTCTTAATGCTAGATTTATAAAATCTCCTCCGCCAAAACGGTACGGGGGTCTTCTATTCCTGTAATCCTGTTTGGAGTATGTCTTGTTCCTGAAAAGTCTCGAAATTTTAGGCTTTAAGTCCTTTGCGGATAAGACCCGTGTGGAATTTGCCGAGGGGATCACCGCGCTCCTGGGGCCCAACGGCTGCGGGAAGTCCAATGTGGTGGACGCGGTCAAGTGGGCGCTGGGGGAACAGGCCTCCAGGGCCATGCGGGCCGAAAAAATGGAAGATGTCATCTTCAACGGCACGGAAAACCGCAAGCCCCTCAATGTGGCGGAGGTAAGCCTCACCATTGCCAATGACGTGGGGCTTCTGCCCCTGGACATGCCGGAAGTGGAGATCCGCCGCCGGCTCTACCGCAGCGGGGAAAGTGAGTACTTCATCAATTCCCAGCCTGTAAGACTCAAGGAAGTGCGGGAACTTTTCTGGGATACCGGGGTGGGCAAGGCGGCCTACTCGGTGATGGAACAGGGGAAGATCGACCAGATTCTCTCCAGCAAGCCCGATGAACGGCGCTATCTTTTTGAAGAAGCGGCGGGCATCACCCGTTTCAAGATCCGGGGGGCCGAGGCTGCCCGGAATCTTGCCAAAACCGAAGAAAACATGCGCCAGGTTGACGGGGTTCTGGGAGAGGTAAAGCGTTCCTACGACATTCTTAAAGTCCAGTCGGAAAAGACCCTTTTATACCGCGGCCTCCGGGATGAAATTTTTAACAACGAACTGGATATTCAGCTTCTCAGGCTCAAGCGGTACCGTTACGAGCGGGATGAGCGGAATGAAAACCTCAAACAGAAAATTCACATGCGGGATCGTATACGGGAGGAGCTGGAAGCGGCAAGCCGGGCCCTGGAAGCCAACATGGACGAGGTTAACTCGATGGAGGGGAAACTCGTCGAGTATCAGAAGAATATCTACGGTCTGGCGCTGGAAAAAAACGCCCGTGAAAAGGAAGCGAGACTTCTTTCCGAACAGCGGACGGAATTAAAGACAAAAATCGGCGCATATGAAAGCCGGGAAAAGCAAATACGGATCAAGATTGAAGAGTTGACCGAGGATGCCGGGGAACAGGATGAACTGGTCAGGGATTTCCACAAGAAAGCCGCCGATATAGAAGAAAATATTCATTCTTTTGAAGAGAATATTTCTCTGGCGGCCTCCCGGATTGGGGATAACGACGCGTCTGTCGTCCGGGCGGAGGGTGAGATCCGCAGGCTGGCGCAGGAGCAGGCTGCCTGTGAACGGGATCTGGAATCCATTACCGACGACATCGTGGCCGCTCTGGATGCGGGCCTGAAAGAGGCCGGTTACAATGCGGCGGAACGGAGGAATACCGAGGCTGCACTGAACGAGGCTCTGGGCAGGCTCAGGGCGGTGCTCTCCGGTCGTGAACAGCTCCTGCGGGATCTGGCCTCCGCGGCTTCAGGGGCCCTTCCGGGGGATGGGGGCGCCGGGGTTAGCGCGGCCGAGCTTCAGCGCATTGCAGGCGGTCTTTCCGAAGCCCTGGCGGATGCGGCGGCGGATGCTGAAAAGTCTATCGTTCTTTTTGAAAACTACCGGAAGAGTACTCCCGCATTCCTCGATGATTTTTTGGCCCCCGAAGGCATCATCACAAAGAAACGCGGTTTTGACGCAAAGATCCGCGCCTGCAAAGATGGTATCGAAGAGCAGCGGAACCGGATTACCGCGCTCCGCGGGGAAAATGTGGAATTGGGGCAGAAGATCGATGAGTACCGCAAGACTCTTGAGGGGCTCCGGGTCAACCGGGCCAGGATCAACGCACAGGCCCAGGCCGCCGGGGAACAGGCCCGGCTTATCCGGCGGGAACTTTCGGGCCAGGAAGCCTTGCTCAAAAATGTACAGGATGAACTTTTTCTGGATCGCAGGCGCCATGGGGAAATTGACGAACGGATTGCAGATACGGAAGAAGAGATTGCGGAAATTGAGAAGAAGGGTGTTCAGCTTACCAAAGACCTTGAGGCTCTGGAAAAGGATATTCACAAACGCAACGGAGATGTGGCGGGGAAACAGGAACTGATCCGCAAGAAACGGGAAGAGCTTTCCCGCATGCAGGAGGCCCTGGAAACCATCAACCTCCAGCTTGTCCAGTCCGAAACGGAGATAAAGAACATTCAAGACAATTTTCGGGAAACCCATTCCCGGGATCTTCTGGAATTTGAGGAACGGATCTTCACGATACATACGCCTCAGGCGGAACTGCGTGAAAAACTGGCAGAGCTCCGGCAAAAGCTGAAGGATCTGGGTGTGGTCAACCTGATGGCGCCTGAAGAATTTGCAGAAGCGAAGGAACGCTACGAGTTTCTGAAGGGCCAGCTTGAAGACCTGGACAAGGGCCGCAGGGATCTTGAAAACCTTACCGCAGAGATACGCTCTCAATCTTCGGAAATTTTTCTTGCGACCTACAATAAAATCAAAAAGAATTTCCACAACATGTTCCGGCGTCTCTTCGGCGGCGGAAGGGCGGAACTGAGGCTGCAGGATCAAAACCATATTCTGGAATCGGGAATCGAAATATTTGCCCAGCCTCCGGGGAAGAAACTTGAAAACATCACCCTGCTTTCCGGCGGCGAACGTTCCATGACCGCAGTAGCCCTGCTCTTTGCCACCTACATGGTAAAGCCCAGCCCCTTCTGCCTTCTTGACGAGATTGATGCGGCCCTGGACGAAGCCAATGTGGGCCGCTTTGTACAACTTCTGCGGGAATTCGGCAGTACAAGCCAGTTCATCGTGATCACCCACAACAAGAAAACGGTAACCGGCGCCACGTCCCTCATCGGTGTAACCATGGAGGAATCGGGAATCACCAAGCTCATCTCCATAAAACTTGAACATGAAGAGGAAAGCCGCTTGGCGGCGGAACCTCCGCAGGCGGAACTCTGGGGCGGCACGCTTGAAAAAGAGGAAGTTGAAATTGAAGAAGGCCGGGAACTGCCTCCGGGCATAGACGATCCTTCCATGGTGAGCGAAGCGGAACTGCACCCCATCCGTTCGGCGAGGACCGTCCGGACTGCGGAACAATCCGCAGGACACACAAAAGCGAGCGAAGCTTCCCCTCCGGAACAAAGTGTGGAACCGGACGGTACGGATACGGAATAACAGATCATGGAAAAAATTCTTTGGATTATCTTTGCCGCAGTATCTGTGCTGCATCTCGTTTCGATTCTGCTTAGCAGGCGGTCTCTCCAGAGCATAAGCAAAGTCTGCCTAATCCCCGTCCTCGTGGTAATCTACTCTACGGCAGCCGGAGTCTTTCAGGCAACGGCCCTTTTGGCGCTGATCTTCGGCTGGGGCGGGGATATCCTGCTCCTCAACGGTAAACATCTCCGTTTCTTCCTTCTGGGACTTTCGAGCTTTCTTGCAGGCCACGTCTGCTATGTCGCAACAATGCTAATCCAGGCCGGAAGGATCGATGGTCTTGTACTTGCCCTCTCGGCAATTGCCGCCTTTCCCCTTGTCTATCTTGTGTACAGAATCATCAAACCCAGCAGGGTGATGAAAATTCCCGTGCTGGTATATGAAGTGGTAATTGTACTCATGTCGGTTTCCTGCCTTCAGCTTTTTGCGGTCCGCAGGGATGCTGCCGCAGCCCTGGTCTTCGGCGGAAGCCTTTTCTTTCTCTTTTCCGATGCCCTGCTGGGATATGACCGCTTCAGGAAGAAGCTCAAATACGGCAATTTCCTTGTCATGCTCAGTTATATCATAGCCCAGGGCTGTATTGTAGCCGGGCTCTGCAGGCTTTAGGGCGGTATCACTGCTTCCGTAAGACGGCATTAACCGCAACGGCAAAAAAAGTCTATTCCCATTCTATCGTTGCCGGCGGTTTGCTGGAAATATCGTAGGTTACCCGGCCAATGTCTTTGACCGTGTTGGTAATGAGGGTGGAAATTTCGATAAGGTCTTTTGGGGGGAAAGGGTACACATCGGCGGTCATGCCGTCGGCGCTGGTGATGGCCCGCAGAGCCAGTACCCAGCCGTATTTGCGCACAACTCCTGCAACGCCCACGGAACGAACCGGCAGCAGTACTGCGAAGGCCTGCCAGATCTCGTCATAGAGGCCGCGTTTTTTCAGTTCTTCGACGTAGACGGCGTCGGCCTCCCGCAGGATATCACACTTTTCCTTTGTTACCTCCCCCGGAATACGCACGGCAAGGCCGGGGCCGGGGAAGGGGTGGCGGCGGACAACCTCTTCATCGACTCCCAAAAGGCGGCCCAGACGGCGGACTTCATCCTTGTAGAGCCTGTCCAGCGGCTCGATGATCTTTCCCTGTTTGCGCTTGGCATCCACCAGGGGACTTCCCACATTGTGGTGGCTCTTGATGAGGCGGGCCTTCTTTCCCACCCCTTTGCCGCTTTCGATTAGATCGGTATAGAGGGTACCCTGGGCCAGAAAGTAGGTCTCCGGAAGCCTCAAGCGGGCCACTTCCCGTTCCTGTATGCTGATAAAAAGATCCCCTATAACTTTCCGCTTTGCCTCAGGTTCGTCAAGGCCCCTGAGAGCGTCAAGGAATTCATCTTCGCAGTACACAACATGGAGATGCTTTGTCCCGAGCTTTTCGAGGCTTGCCTTTACCATTCCGGTTTCATCCTTGCGCATGAGGCCGGTATCCATGTACATAAGATGCACCAGATCGGGATTCAGTGCCTTTAGCAGCAGGGCTCCTGCCACCGTGGAATCCACTCCGCCCGAGATAAGCAGCAACACAGGATTTGTACCGGTTTTTGCGGCAAGAGATATGCGGACTTCTTCAACATACTGTTCCATTGTCCAGCCCGCGGTACAGCCGCAGACTCCGAAGACAAAGGCCGCAAAAATTTCGTTCCCCTTCTCGCTGTGGGTAACCTCCGGGTGGAACTGAAGTCCGAACCAGGGTTTTGTTTCATGGGCCAGCACCGCCGGGTAGCCTGTCTCGCTGACACCGAACTGCCTGAAGCCGGGAGCCAGCGCGGTAAGAGTATCACCGTGGCTCATCCAGGCAATAAAAGAACCGTCTGAATTTCCCGCTTCTTTGGCGGAAAAACCTGAAAGAAACTGCCTTAAACGTTCCGCCTGTACCGGATCTTCCCCGCTCCCGTGCGGATCCCGGCAGCGGGCGTCCGGAACTTTTCCTTCAATCTTAACGGTAATTCTGCCATATTCCCGTTTCGGCAACGCCTCTACCTTTCCGCCATTATCATAATTCATCCGCTGAAGGCCGTAACAGATCCCCAGGAGCGGCAGGCCGCAGTCATAGACCTTCCTGTCGGGGGCCGCGCCGTGCTCGTACACCGATTCAGGAGAGCCGGAAAGAATGATGCCTTTTACTTCCGGCGGCAATTCCGCTGTCAAGGCCGTATCCCCGGGAATAATCTCTGTATAGACACCCATATCCCGGATACGCCTCCCGATAAGCTGGGTAGTCTGGCTGCCAAAATCCAGTATCAGTATTTTATCCATAATATTCCTTCAAAGGGCCGCGGAATTTTTCCGGGAAAAACTCCAAAAGTAAAAACGAGCGTTTTTACTTCTACTTCGACCAGGGTCTCTTGCGGATAATCGTTTCCTTCCGGTCATAGCCGACAGAAACAATACCGATGGGAGTCTCGCAGTACCGTTCGATAAATTCGATGTACTCCATGGCCTGAACCGGGAATTCCTCGTAGGTCAGGGCGCCGGAGAGCTTCTTCTTCCAGCCGGAAAAACTGCGGAGTACCGGTTTTGCATTGTTGAGATCTTCCACCGAAGCGGGGAAGTTTTCGATGATCCTGCCGCCGGCCTTGTACGCAATACAGGCCTTAATTTCATCCAGGGTATCGTAGACATCAAGGTGGGTCATCACCAGGGAATCTATCGAGTTGGTAAGACATGCGTAACGCAGCGACACAAGATCCAGGTATCCGCATCTCCGCGGCCTTCCGGTAGTTACCCCGAATTCCCGGCCCGTATTGCGGACAAAATTGTCCAGAACGCTTTCGGTTCCTGCGCCTTCTTCGGTATCGCCGTCAAATTCGGTGGGCAGAGGGCCGTTCCCCACCCTGGTCGAATAGGCCTTAAAAACCCCCAGCACCTTGTCGATGGCCCTCGGTCCGATACAGCCGCCGATGGCGGCGCCCGCAGCATTACTCATGCCGCTTGAAACATAGGGGTAGGTCCCCAGATCCAGATCCAGCAGCGTCCCCTGGGCTCCCTCAAAGAGAACCTGGGAATTCCTGTGATGCACAAGGTAACTTGAAAGATCGATTGACATCTTCTTCAGCCGGTCAATATAAGGGACAAGAAATTCCCGGTCAACGGCCTCAAGCTCATCCATCTTTTCCTTCCAGCCAAGATCGGCGATACGTATACCGTCCCGGTCACTCTTCATGGAATAGGTTATGCCGATACCCCGGCCGGTAGTCCCGATAGGCTTCTTCCGGGCCGCGTCCCGTTCCTTGTCGATCTGAATGTAGCGCGGCAGCACAATATGGGCCCGGTCGGAAATAAACACCCGCCCGGTTGTATCAATGCCGCGGCCGTTGAGCATCTCCAGTTCGCTAAAGAGGGCCACCGGATCGATCACCATCCCGGCCCCCAGAATCACTATCTTGTCGGGATAGAAAACCCCGGAAGGAATCAGGTGCAGGGCATATTCCTCCCCGCCGATCACGATGGTATGCCCCGCATTGGCTCCCCCGGAAAAACGGACGATTATCTGCGCCTCGTTGGCCAGGTAATCGACGATCTTGCCCTTTCCCTCATCGCCCCACTGGGCGCCAATAACTACAATTTTCACGCATACCCCCGCTGTTCCGGATATCTGCAAAATACCATAGAACCGCGTTTTAGGCTATGGAAGAGGAGGCTGTCCGTGATATCCTAAAATGACCGCCCCTTGACAAAACCGGTAAAACGCTCATAGTGAATGAAAGGCTTGGTGGAGACGAGTAAGCTCTTTACCCCGTTTCAAGAGAGACTGCGCCGCGGCTGTAAGCGCAGTTAAACGGGAATTGCCGAAAACCACTCCAGGGGGAAGAGATTCCCCGGCTGCCCCGGGGAACGGAAAAGAAACAGTGGAATTGTCCGGGAACTTTTTTTCCAAACAATTCTACTGTTTCTTCTCTTATTATCCGGGGCCGGAAGAAAATCCATGAAGATTTTCAGCTCCCGTAAACGGCGATGAGCGTGCCTTCCGTCATGGAAAGGTGAAGCAGGGTGGTACCGCGGGTTATTTTCATAATCCGTCCCCGCAATGTGCGAATTGTACAGCAGGAGGTGCCATATGTCTGCCAACCAAAAAGAAGAATGTCTATCCCTTATCCGCCACTCGGTGAGTCACGTCATGGCCCAGGCGGTAACTACGCTGTTCCCCGGTACGAAGGCAGCCATCGGCCCTTCAATCGAAAGCGGTTTTTATTACGATTTCCTCCTCCCCGGGCCCATTTCCAATGAGGATCTCCCCGCCATTGAAGCTGAAATGAAGAGGCTCATCGATTCAAGACTCGATCTGGTGCGGGTGGAACTGAGCCGGGAGGATGCCCTGAAGCGTTTCGTCTCCGAAGAGTTCAAGATCGAACTTATCAACGAGCTTCCTCATGGGGAAACCATCACCGTGTACGAAAACCGGGATTCGGGCGGTACATGTCTCTGGGCAGATCTCTGCCGCGGCCCCCATGTGGCGAACACCAGGGAGATCAACTCCGCAGCCTTCAAACTGATGAACATTGCCGGGGCTTACTGGCGGGGGGATGAGAACCGGCCCATGCTTACCCGGATCTACGGTACCGCGTGGGAGAATCCCAAGGATCTCAAGTCATACCTTGCCTTCCTTGATGAAGTTGAGAAGCGGGATCACCGTCGGCTGGGTAAGGATCTGGATCTCTACTCGATCCACGAGGAAGCCGGGGCAGGGCTCATCTACTGGCATCCCAACGGCGGCCGCATGAGGGTAGCCATTGAGGATTTCTGGCGCAGAGAGCACTACCGTAACGGCTACGAAATTCTTTATACGCCCCACATCGGCAAGAGTTGGCTCTGGGAAACTTCCGGGCATCTGGGTTTCTACAAGGACAACATGTATAGCCCCATGGAGATCGACAAGCAGGATTACATCATCAAACCGATGAACTGTCCCTTCCATATCATGATCTACAAAAACAAACAGCGAAGCTACAGGGATCTGCCCTTGCGCTGGGCGGAACTGGGTACAGTTTATCGTTACGAACGGAGCGGTGTTCTCCACGGCCTTTTGCGGGTGCGGGGCTTTACCCAGGACGACGCACACATTTTCTGTACCCCTGAACAGATGGAAGGTGAAATTCTTGAAGTGCTGCGCTTCAGCCTGTGGATTTGGAAGGTTTTCGGCTTTAAGGACATCAAGGCCTATCTTGCGACCAAGCCTGCCGAATCGGTGGGGGAACAGAGCCGCTGGGATGCCGCCCTGGAGAGCCTCCGCAAGGCGGTAAAAGCCGAAGGGCTGGCCTACGAGATCGACGAGGGCGGCGGCGCATTCTATGGGCCCAAGATCGATCTCAAGATAAAGGACGCGCTGGGCCGGGAATGGCAGATGACTACAATCCAGTTCGACTTCAACGAGCCTGAACGTTTCGACATGACCTTTGTCGATGCCGACGGTCAGCATAAACGCCCCTACATGGTTCACCGGGCCCTGCTGGGGAGTCTTGAACGTTTCTTCGGGGTACTTATCGAACACTTCGGCGGCGCCTTCCCTGTATGGATTGCTCCGGAGCAGATAGCGGTCATCCCCGTGGCCGAGGGCTTCAACGATTACGTCAAAAAAATAACGGCCTGCCTCAAGGCCAGGTCCCGCGAAAGAGGGTACGATCTGCGGGTCAGCGCGGAGCTGGATGACGACAGGCTTAACGCCAAGATCCGTAACTGTCAGAACCGGAAGATCCCCTACATGCTGGTGGCAGGCCAGCGGGAGATGGACGAAGGCACGGTTTCAATCCGGCTGAGGGACGGAAGGCAGCTTGAGCCCATGAAAATCGCGGATTTTGCAGACTATGTGCAAAAGAAAGTTGAAAGTAAGGATCTGGATCTGTAGTAAAGAGACCATTAGCTTTCAACATATTGCCGTGAAGTTGTTTTGCCGCCAGCGTTCCGTTCATTCTGCGTTCCTGTTTTACGCAGGACGGTTGACCCATTCGATGGCAAGCTGCCTGAGTTCCTGGGTGGTATTGCAGTGGAGCTTGATCTTGATGTGCTCTTTGTGGGTGTCAATGGTTTTTACACTCAGGTTGAGCTTTGCCGCAATCTCCACCGTGCCCAGCCCTTTCCCAAGGAGGCTGAATATCTGGAGCTGCCGGTCGGAAAGTTTTTCGACAGAGGCAAAAGGGCCTGCTTTCCCCTGGCTGGGCGCCAGGTATTCCGAAAGCCGCTCCTGTTCGGCCTTGCTGAGGTAGATCTTTCCCCCCAGAACCGTTTCAATTGCCTCCACAACCTTGTTGCCCGCTTCGGCCTTCATGATGTAGCCCCGCCCGCCGGCATTGAGCACACGCTCGGCATAGTAGCGTTCGTCGTGCATGGAAAGCACCAGTACCGCAATTCCCGGAAACCGGCTGTGCAGCTCTTTGAGCAGATCGAGACCATCTTCGTCTCCCAGGTTGAGATCCACAATAGCGAGATCCGGCTGTTCCTCTTCGGCAAGTTTGAAGGCCTCCGCGGAGTCCTTTGCCTCTCCCACCACGGAATACGATCCCTGGCTGATGATAAGAGAACTTAAACCCTTACTAAAGAGCGGATGATCCTCTACGATCATGACTTTTACCGCAGGCATGGATTCATTATACTTTGGCAAAAACCGTTTAACCATAGTATAATTTCCCTATACATGGGAGCTTGTTCCAAAACCCGGCTGGTTTAAAACAAGTTCCTGGAAAAACCGGCAAAGGCCCGGTTTTTCCTCTAAATCTAAGGAGGCTGTTCCAAAAGCTGAAGTTTTGGAACAGCCTCATGGTGTTAAAAGATAAATGCGCATAGCCCTGTTTCTTAACAACCTGGATGGTGAGTACCAGCTTTCGGTGTACCGGGGGGTGAGGGAAGAGGCCCGCAAACTGGGTATCGGCCTGCTCTCTGTTCAGGGTGAGGCGCTGAACGGGAAGAGTAAATCCGGTACGGAAACCATTCCCGCCTGGAAGCTCATTGCCGCAGACGGCATACTCCTCCTCTCTTCGGTTTTTACCGACGAGAGTGAAATTGCCGCCCCTTCGGAACTGAGGGCCATGACCTCTCAGGTTCCCTTTGTTTCCATCGGTATGCGGCTCTTCGATTATCCTTCGATTATTGTCAAGAACCGGGAATCCATGGAACTCCTCATGGAACACCTTATCATGACCCACGGCTACCGGGATTTTATCTATGTGGGGGGTCCGGCAAAGCATCAGGATAATATTGTTCGGGAAGATGTGTTCCTAAAGGCGATTAAGGGCGGAGAACGGGCCTTTCCGGGAATTCGGGGAAGGGTATACAGCGGTATCTTCAATGAGCTTTCCGGTATGGAGATCATGCGGAATCACATTGCCGTTCATCCTGAGCCGCCGGATTGCATTGTTGCCGCAAGCGACAATATTGCCATCGGTATTCAGGAACTGCTGCAGAGCCTGTCCGATCCCCGGTGGCGGAACTGCCCGGTAACGGGGTTTGACGATATAGGCCAGGCTCAACTGGTAAATCCGCCCCTTACCACGGTACGTCAGTCCCTTTCGGAACAGGGCAGCATGGCCGTCCGCGCCATCCGGGATCTTATACGGGGGATTGCTGTACCCAGGATCATCTATGTTGAATCGACACTGATACTGCGTTCCTCCTGCGGATGCCCGGAAAAGTCTGAAGACGCAAGACGTGGTACGGAAGGGATTCTGCCGGCCATGAGTGCCGCTCCCTATGACATCATCAAATCGGAAATTTATTCACTCAATGTGAATTCCCTAGGACACAATCTGGCCCTTATTGATTCTCTTCCCGCCATGATTCCCTACCTGCAGGGTTTTTTAACCAACCTTCATGTGCAGAGTTTCTACTTTATTCTCTACGGCGACGCTCTGAAAAACATCGGCGAAACAGGATATCTGGTTTTTGAACGTTCCGGGGGCAGGGATCTCTCTTTTGCGGAAAGTCCTCCGGCTATGGATATAGGCTCTTTTTTCAGGAAATTAAAAACCAAAGAAGAGTTTCAGGATCTCTGTCTTTTTCATTTCCGTTCCGGAAATGAGTACCTGGGCTTTGTCCTTTACGAGGCTCCCGATCAGGTGTATCCCCAGATGTCCAGCGCATCTGTCTTTATTGCCAATACGGTAAAACGGCTCCGTTCCCTGGATGATGAAAAGGAACGTTCCCGCAAGCTTGAACAGGAAGTGGCCTACCGCACCAAGGATCTTCTTGAGGTAAACCGGAAACTCAAGGAAGAGGCGGAACGCCGTATTGCCGTGGAAGCCGAGGTTCTCAGGATCAGCGACCTTGAACGGCGGCGTTTCAGCGCCGACCTCCATGACGATATCTGCCAAAGACTGGCCGGAATTTCCATGTTCTGCAAGAGCCTTGCCGTTCAGGATACGCCGGCAGTTTTTCTGCATGAACTCTCGGAACTTATTGATGAAACCCTGATCCGTACACGCCGTTATGCCCACGATTCTTTTCCTATGGATCTGGATGCCTTCGGGCTTCGGGAGGCCATTGCAGGGCTCTGCGACAGTATCAGCCGGGAAGGAGGGCTGCACTGTAGTCTTTCATGGAAGGCGCCCGATCCTCTCCCCCTGAACCGCAACCAGGAGATCAACATCTACCGGATCATCCAGGAGGCTCTGCAGAATGTGGTGAAGCATTCGGGAGCGGAATTTGTCCGGGTAAAGCTGAGCGTCGAAGATTCCTTTCTGCGTCTCCAGGTGAGGGACAACGGTAAAGGAATGGGCAAAGGGAACAGACGCGACCGGGAAGGCTTGGGGCTCCGTTCAATGGAATACCGGGCCCACCAACTGGGAGCCGAATACTGTCTCCGTTCCCGGAAAGGTTTCACGGCAGTGGAAATTACCATGCCCCTTGAGAATATGTTTGCCAAGCCTAAAAACTGAACGAAGATACCTCGGGGTATGTATCTCCGCCTTCCAATCAACAACCCCGCGCAAGCGGACGGGGTATGTTGTTCTCATGAGGTGGTTGCACTCGGCACGAATCAAACATGCGGCCTTCGCTCTGTATGTGTTAATAGGGAAAACTCCTGATACTTTCCTATCAAGGCTCATGATAAAATCATATAGAGGCGCCTTTTGAATATTCACAAGATGCCCAGAAATTACTTTCTTTAGGAGGAAACTATGAAGAAAATCATTGTCGTGTTGATGCTCCTCTGTCTTGCCTCATTGGCCTTTGCCGGCGGTAAAAACGATCAGAAGGCGGCTTCCAGCGACCCCAATTATCCGATTGAAATTTCGGTATTCACCCAGGCCCAGCGGCAGCAGCCCCCGGCGGACAACAAATTCTACAAGCTGATGAAGGAAAAGCTCAATGTCACCATCAAATGGGACATTCTGGTCGGCGACCGGGATCAGAAACGGGGTGTCATGATCGCTTCCGGCGATTATCCGGATATCATTGAACTTAACGAAACCGCCTTTATCGATGCGGGCGCCATGATCCCCCTTGAAGACCTCATAGAGAAAGAAGCCCCCAATGTCGAATGGCATCTGAAGGATTCCGGCAACTGGGAAAAGGCTAAATGGCCTGCCGATGGGCACATTTACTATTTGATCAACTACGGTATCGTTCACGGTCAGTATCAGCAGCCGGATTACAACGATTCCGCACTCTGGGTACAGAAGGAAGTCCTCAAGGAAGCCGGCTATCCCAAGATTACCGCCATGGATGAGTATTTCGACCTTCTCATCAACTATGCGAAGAAACATCCCACCATTGAGGGAGCGGCAACCATTCCCTTCACTATCCTTACCTACGATTGGCATGCTTTCTGCCTCTGGAATCCTCCGAACTTCCTGGCAGGTTACCCCAACGAGGGGAACGGCACGGTCGATCCCAAAACCTACAAGTATGAAAACTTCTTTACCCAGGACATTTCCAAACGCTGGTTCAAGAAACTCAACGAACTCAACGCCCAGGGTTATATCGACAAGACGGCTTTCGTAGATAACTACGATCAGTATTTGGCAAAGCTCTCTTCCGGCCGGGTGCTCGGTATGCATGACCAGTACTGGCAGTTCAACCAGGCTGACTATTCCCTGCGGGATACGGGACGCTACAATCGCAGCTTTGCAGGTCTGCCCATTGTGTTCGACAAGAGCATTAGGCCCCGGTACCGGAACCTCCCGATTCCCAACTTAGGACGCGGCGGCGGCATCAGCATCAAGGCAAAAGATCCTGCCCGGATCATGCGCTTTATCAACGCGTACATGAGTGAAGAATTCCAGCGCACCGCAAGCTGGGGCATCGAAGGCCAGGACTGGCAGTACGATTCAAGCAAAAAGCCCTACAGGACTCCGGAGCAACGGGCCAATTGGCAGAACGATGCATGGCAGGTTGCCAACACCAATCTCCTGATGCGGGATGTGTTCCCCAAGTGGGAAGGCTCCTTCAAAGACGGGTATCCCACCGACCTTTCCTGGTACTATCCCGAAAGGGAAGCGATGCTGAAGCCCGAAGACAAGGAACTCTTTGCCGCGTATGGCGTAACCAGCTCCAACGAACTGATGGACAAGGATCCTCCGCCCAACACGCTGTGGTTCCCCACCTGGAGTATGCCCAATCCTCCCGATGGATCGGAAGCCCAGATGGCCATGGCGAAGGCTACCGAGACCATGAAGAAGATGCTGCCTCAGGTGATCACCTGCGCGCCCGCCCAGTTTGAAACCCAGTGGGCCGCCTATGTGAACCAGTTGAAGGCCGATGGAATTGCCCAGTACGAGGTCTATATGCAGGGCCAGCTCAACCAGCGGATCAAGGACTGGGGCGGTAAATAAAACTCTGTTAAAAGAGGCGCGGACATGATGAAGGCTGCAGAGAAACAGATGCACGGGGAGAAAACCTTTTTCCAGAAACTGGTTCTCCAAAGGCAGCTTGTCTTCATGTCCCTGCCCCTTGTCCTTTACGTCATTCTCTTTTCTTATGTGCCCCTCTGGGGCTGGACAATGGCCTTCCAGAATTTCAGGCCTGCCCGAACCTTCCTCAAACAGGAATGGGCAGGCTTCCGCTGGTTCATCTTCCTTTTCCGGGATCAGGTGTTCCTGCGAACCATCCGTAACTCGGTGTGCATGAGCCTTATCAACATGACACTGGGTTATATTACGGCTATCTCCTTTGCCCTGCTCCTCAACGAAATAAGAAAGGTATTCTTCAAACGGACTGTTCAGACCATATCGTACCTTCCCCACTTTCTTTCCTGGGTCATTGTAACGGGTCTCGTATCCAATATGTTATCCCCGGATTCGGGGGCGATCAACGAAGTCCTCATGGCCCTGGGCCTTATCAAGGAACCGTTGCTATGGCTGGGCATGCCCAAATATTTCTGGGGAATCGTGGGCGCCGCCTATGTCTGGAAGGAGGTAGGCTGGAACACGATTATATACCTGGCGGCCATTGTGGGTATCGATCCTACCCTTTACGAAGCTGCCGAGATCGACGGCTGTAACCGGTACCACAAGATGTGGCATATTACCCTGCCGGGAATAAAACCTACCATAATCATCATGATGATTATGAGCATCGGCAATATTATGAACGCCGGTTTTGAACTCCAGTACCTCCTGCGGAACGGGCTTATCCAGGATGTGTCCGATACCATTGATGTCTTTGTACTGGTCTTCGGCTTCCGCAATAACAACTTCTCCCTGGCCACCGCTGCGGGGATGTTCAAGAATCTGGTCAATGTTACCTTGATTTTTATTGCCAACTGGATCGCAAGGCGGGCCGGAGAGGAGCGTTTGATATAATGAAAGTCTGGACATTATCCAAAATAGAAAATGCTGTTTTTCAATCCGTAAATACCCTTGTTATGGTTTTGATTATCGTATGTACCCTCTATCCTTTCTGGAACACCATTGCGGTTTCCCTGAATCAGGCAACCGATACCCTCCGGGGCGGCATTACATTCTGGCCCCGTAAATTTTCATTGCAAAATTACAAGATTGTTTTTGCTACCGGTACTATTTATAACGCATTCTTTATTTCCGTAGCACGGACAGTGATAAACACTGTTGTAAACGTATTTTTTACATCAATGATAGCCTTTGCCCTTTCCCGCAGGGAATTTGTGCTCCGCAAGCCCTTTACCATGGTACTGATTCTGTCGATGTACGTAAACGCAGGGCTTATTCCAAATTATTTTCTTATGAGAAGTCTCCACCTTACCAATAGTTTTTTTGTGTACATTGTGCCGGGCATCGTTAATGCCTTTAACTTTGTGGTGATCCGCACCTACATGAAGAGCCTGCCTGAAAGCATAATCGAATCTGCCAAGATAGACGGCTGTGGTGATTTCCGGATCTTCATCCGCATCATTCTGCCCTTATGTCTGCCGGTACTGGCGACGATCGCCCTTTTCGTAGCGGTGGACTCCTGGAACGCATGGTTTGATACCCTCATCTACAACTCAGGCGAGGCGAGGCTCCATACGCTTCAATACAAGCTGATGGAGTACATTCAGTCCAGCCAGAGCCAGGCGAAGAGCGCCGGCGATGTGGGTTCTATGTCCATGCAGAGTACCGCCGGCATGGTAACCCCGGTGAGTATCCGCGCGGCGGTAACCGTTATAGCCGCCCTCCCTATTCTCGTGGTTTACCCCTTCATGCAGCGTTACTTTGTGGTAGGCCTCAATGTGGGCGGCGTGAAGGAATAGCTGCTACCCGGGGCAGTTCCGATTTTAACCGGGGAAAGCCTCGGTGTATGGACCCCCGCCTTTCAATCAGTATTTCCCTTGTTTTCCCCATTTTTGACCCCCAAAAAGACCAAAAAAAGCTCAAATTTGAACTTTTTTCAATATCCTGAGCTTGTTCCAAAAGCTGAAGTTTTGGAACAGTCTCTCCTTATGTTTGTTTCTTTTTAGACTTCAAATAAAACTATTTTCTTGACTATTTTAGTAATTTTATTATTTTATAGCTAAGGACTTGCACAGAAACTAGTTTCTGCTTGCAGTTCCAAAGCGCGCTGCAAACTGTTTTATGTATTAAGGAGAAAGAAGAATGACGAATAGGCATAATAAGATTCTTGAGGCTTTAACCCGGAACTTGCGCATGGAAGTTACAGTACTTGCGAATATGCTTGAGGTTTCACAGGTTACGGTGCGTAAAGATTTGGATTGTCTGGAAGGACGGGGACTCATCCGGCGGGAGCATGGCTATGCCTGCATCGATGGCATAGACGATGTAGGAAGGCGTATGGCAACTCACTATGAAACAAAGCGGCGTCTTGCCCGTCTGGCGGCGGAAAGTGTGGAAGAAGGTGAAACAGTGATGATTGAGTCCGGTTCCTGCTGTACGCTTCTTGCGGAGGAGCTGGTTAACAGTAAACGGGATGTAACAATAGTAACCAATTCAGCCTTTATTGCAAATCATCTCCGTTTTACTCCCAACGGCAGGATTATTCTTTTGGGAGGCTATTACCAGAGTGAATCCCAGGTGATGGTTGGCCCCATGACCCGCAAATGCGGAGAGATTTTCTTTTCGGACAAGTATTTTATCGGTACCGACGGCTTCTCTCCCGGTTTCGGCTTTACCGGCAAGGATCACCTCCGGGCCCAGACGGTGCAGGATCTGGCTGAACAGGCTCGGCAGATTCTGGTACTTACCGAATCTGAAAAATTTTATCAACAGGGTGTGGTCGGTCTGGTTCGTACGGAAGATGTATCCACCGTGTATACCGATGAGGGTATTCCCGAACAGGTGGAAGAAATCCTCCTTAAAAATAAGGTAGAAGTCTTCAAGGTGCAGCAGGGTGAGTGTAGTGAGACTTCATTAACTTGACAGCATCCGGATCAATATTCATACTATCGGAAAACAGAGTTGTTCAGAAACTAAAGTTTATGAACAACAACCGCTTGAAAATGGCAAAATGCAAAGCATTTTGCAAGTCCAATGTCCAGGGAAAAATGCAAGGATAAAGCATGGAGAAAAACGGGATCATTCTTTTTTCGATGGAGACAGACCGGATACCTCCCGGCGCCGCAGAACGGATCGGAGAGGCAGGCGGCAGCCGGGATCTGCTTGTTACGCTTGACGACAGGATTGTTGAAGAAAATCTTGATCGCATCGAGATTGCCTTTGGGGATGTGCCCTTTCATCTGCTTGCCCGCATGCCCCGTCTTGCATGGGTGCAGCTCTGGTCGGCAGGGGCAGACCGGCTGCAGCAGTTTCCCGAATTGAAGGGTCTTCCCTTTATTCTTACCGGCACATCGGGTATGCACGGCCAGCAGCTTGCCGAGCATACCTTCGGCCTTATTCTTGCCTGGAACAGAAGTTTTCCCAGGGTCTTTGAGGCCCGGAGACGGAAGGAATGGCTGCGCATCAATGACAGTGAAACTGCAATTCTTGAAGGGAAGATCATGCTCATTCTGGGTTATGGCCGCATCGGGAAGATGATGGCCCGCATCGCAGCGGCCTTTAACATGAAGGTAACGGGGCTGCGCAGAAACCCTGAGCGTTCTGAGGCTTCGGCGGAAGGTTCGGGTAAAGATCCGCTTCCCGGCGTAAGGGTTGCCGGAATGGAAAAACTGCCCGAATTGCTGGGGGAAGCGGATCTCGTGGTAAACATTCTTCCCGCGACTCCCGAAACGAGGCATATCTTCGGCGCCGCGGAATTCGGCCTTATGAAGCAGGGCAGTCTCTATGTCAATGTCGGCAGAGGTTCTACCACCGATGAGGCGGCCCTGACAGAGGCCCTTAAAACCCGGTGGATTGCAGGAGCCCTGCTGGATGTTACCGAAACAGAACCCCTGCCGCCTTCATCGCCCCTCTGGGATCTGGATAATGTTATTATTTCAGGCCACTATGCGGGAATGCATCCCTGTTACGGCAAGCTGGCTCTGGAAATCGCACTGGAAAACCTGGGCCGTTATGTAAAGGGAGAGGAACTCCACAATATCGTTGACAAAACCCTGGGGTATTAAACACCGCTGTCAAGTGCAGGAATTCTAAGGAAGCACCGATTTATTCAATCGAGAATGAATCGGTGTTACTTTGATACCAGGGACAGGCTCAAGCCTCTGCATGCCGCTTTTCAAGATCCGCTGTCATCTGAGGCGTTATCTTGTCCATGCCGTAGAAGCACATCAATACGAATATGACGATGCAGGCCAGCACGGGAACTATCGCATAGTTGAAGCGGATTGCGGTCAGCGCTCCGGGGTTCTGTTCAACCGCATTTTCAATATAGCCGCCGAAACCGAGTACCCATGCGGCACATGCGCCGCCCAGCCCTATGCCGAGCTTCTGCCCAAAACTGGCCGCCGCGGAGAGGAAGCCTTCCGAGCGTACGCCGTTTTTCCATTCGCCGTAGTCAACCGTATCGGAGATGAGCACAAAGAGAAGTCCAAAGGAGAAACCAAAGCCCGCGAATATGACGATGTTCCCGGCAAAAAGCAGAGGGATTGATGATCCTGAAAACAGAACGGTTATGCTGCCTGCCAGGGCCAACAGTATCCCCATACTGACGGTATTGCGTTTCCCCAGCCTCTTTACCACGGAAGGAAGGCAGACAACCGGAATCAGCATGACGACAGCCATGGCGCCCAGAATTGCGACAAGGCCTTCATTCTTTAATACGTACTTGCAGTAGTATATCTGCGCAGCACCCCGCATGCCCATGGTGAGCTGCAATACAAGGCCCATGAGGAGAACCAAAAGCCAGGGAAGGTTGCCCTTTGCGGCACGTATCCCTTCGGCAATGCTTACTTTCTTTTCGGATTTTTCAAGATTGATCTCTTTTACATTGAAGAAAGCAAAGAGGAAAAGGGCGATGGCAACGACGGCATATATTCCTAGTGTCGTCGTGTAACCCCGCTGGAGACTTCCCTTTCCCAGGGCAATGACCACCGGGTAGGTCAGGGCATTTACCAGAATGCCGCCCATCAGAGCCCCGAACATCCTAAAAGCCCCCAGAACGGTACGCTGGCCCGGATCGGAAGAGAGCCTGGGTAGAATCGCCGTTACAGGAATATTGATGGCCGTATAGACCATTCCCAGGAGCGTAAAGGTTATGTATGCGTAAACCAGCTTCCCCATACCGCTGAACTCCGGCACCGAGTAGGTAAGTATCATGAGGACTGCCAGGGGCAGACACATCCAGAGAAAGTAGGGACGGCATTTTCCCCAGCGTGTATGAGTCTTGTCGATGATGATACCCATGATGGGATCATTGATTGCATCCCAGATACGGGTAAAGAGGAAGAGGGTTCCCACCGCCAGGGCGGGAATCTTTGCCACATCGGTATAGTAGATCATGAGGAAAGTGCCTACCGTTCCCCAGGAGAGGTTTGACGCTACATCGCTGGCGCCATAGGCAATTTTTTCTCGCAAATGTATTGTTTCTGTCATTGAATTTCCTATTGGTATATAATGATATACGGACGGGGGTTTAATGCATAGACTTCTTCCGGCTTGAGCAGGGGGCTGTCATAGCCTGCGCCGGGAATACCGAAATCGTAGAACAGCTTGAAACCTTTGACCGGCATGTTGACCGCCTTCGCATTGAAGGCATAGGAACCCCGCTTGAGATGAGGATTCCCGAAACCATCGGCGCAATGTACAAGCCGCACCCGATCAAAGGCAGCGGATACCCGTTCCCGGTCCGAGATCATCCGCCAGTTGAACTGATGGATCACCAGAAGCCGTTCGCCGGGAATATGATGTTCGATGATGTAGTCTTCCATTATTTTTTGGGCTTGATTCAATTCCTCGGCAGAAACAGTACCGATTTCCTGCATCGGCTTGGTAGTCCTCCATTCCGGATCAAGGGCCAGATGCACATTGGGATACTGCAGCCAGGGGAGAAGCTTCTTCAGGGAACTGATGGGATCATAACGGCCGATCTGGTGATCGAGAAAAACAAGAATGTCGTTTTCAAGTCCATAACGGATATATTTGAGGACGGTTTCATCCTTCAGAATACCGATTTCCCCTTCGGGCCATACCGTGCCGTAGATGATATAGAAAGCCTTTTTCACCTTCCGACCGTTACTTACCGACTCATATTCAGCGGCCAACCCGGTGAGCATGGCATCCAGTTCTTCGATGGAATAACGGCCCAAAATCCCCATGTTTTTGGAATTGGGATGACCATAATAGGCCAGAATATCGCTGTTGAGCAGCAGGGAAAGGGACTCTTCGTTCGCCTGGGCAGCGGCCCGTATCTCTCCATAGCTGGAAGCCCCATAAGGTTTCCCCGCGTTCTGAACCCGTAGCGCCGCAAGGTTCTCCAAAAAGTAAAGGGCCGGAAAGAGGGGCCGTGAAGACCGTATCTCATTTCCACCACCGCTCTGGGGTGCCGGCGCCTGGGCAAAAGCCCGGAAAGACAAACAACAAAACAGAAGCATCATACACGGCAAAACAGCGTAATATACCCTTTTCATGCTCCCATTATCGGCACCTTTAGCTGAAAATTAATTGCCGATTTACCTTTCCCCCAGCTCCGTTTTTACCTCTTCAAGCCGCTTGCTGAGGGAGGCGATTGTCCGCTCAAGGCGGAGTTTTTCCCTTTCAAGGTTTTCCCGCGGGTCGATTGTTCTGGCGGGCCTGGCTTTCAGGGCCGTCTTTACCATGTCGGGGCTTTTGCCCTTGATGAGGGCCTCTTCCGCGGCGGCCCGGTCTTCGTCGTTTCTGATGCCTGCAAGGAAACGCATGTTGTCCGCGCCGGTTTCGGGTTTTAGATCGTATTCATGTATTTTTATTGCCATGGTCGCAGCCTGCCGGGGGATACGGAGTACCCGGTCGATGTAGTCTTCAAAACGGGCGCCGATTTCCCGGCAAATTTCACTTGCCTTGAGAAGCTGTTTCCCCAGTTCCTTGACAAGGTTCCCGTTTCCGGCAAGGCACTTATTTCTGATTTTTTCGGTGAGTGCCGTAAGTTCCGCGGAGCCCGAAAAGACATCTTCATAGATCCCCTTCTTTTCCGCCTTTTCGAGGAGCCCGTGAAAGATCGCCCAGAATTCGGATGTATGGGCTCTACCCGGCAGCTTCCCTCCGTGTGCGCAGGCCTGTAGATGGTGGGCGTATTCATGAATGGCGGTGTAGAGAAGCAGGCTGGTTCCCGCGGCAGTACTACTGTCAAAATTCCTGTTATGGATGATGATCTCGCGGGAATCCGGCTTGTAAAGGCCGTTGACCTTCTTGCTCTGCTTACCGGAAAAGACAAGGGAAAATTCCAGCGGGGCGTCTTCAATGGAAAGCAATTTTTGTTTTACCTGATCCTGATTCATTACCGATCCTCCAGTGCTCCGATTTTTTCCATGGCAATAATCGCGGCTGCCACACAGGCGGTTTCCGTGCGGAGCGCCCGCGGCCCGAGGGAAAGCCGCAGAAATCCTGCGGTTTCAAGCCTGTCCCGTTCCGTGTCCGACCAGCCCCGCTCGCTTCCCACGGCCAATACCACAGGCCGCTGTACCGGGGAAAGCCGGGCCATGGCGCCTTCCGGCCTTACATTGTCCGCGGCCACGAGAAGAGGCACGGTACGCACGGAAAGAAGCTTCCCCGTATTCCCCCGCCTGTCCCAGGGCCTCAGCTCAAGCCATTCCCCAAGGCTGCCGTAGACAGCCAATTCGGGAATACTGGTATCCCGGGACTGTACGGCCCCTTCGATAAAGGCGGCGCGGGCTCCGCCGTTTTTAAGCATCTTTGTATCCCGGTAGCTTTTTTCTCCCAGTTCCGTTTCCAGAAGATCTACCGCGCTGATTCCCAGGCTGGAAAGATCCCGGAAGAGGCGCTTGAGTTGTATGGGCCTGGGGAAGCCTACCGCCACCCGCAGGGGAAGGCGTTCCGGGGCGGCCTCATCCAGTTTGAGGGATACGGTGATTGAGCCGTCGATGTTTATCTTTTCGATGCAGCCCTGACCCCGCATCCCTCCCAGGAGGCCTGCATCAAAACTGTCGCCGGTTTTCTTGTGCAGTACCTTGAGGAGGTGTACAGTCCTTTCGTCCCGGCGGGAGAGGGCCTTCCCCAGCTCATGCTCCTCAAACAGGATCAGGTTCATGTTTTCTGTCCCTTTTCAATCATGGATTCCTCCCATATAATGATAATATCATATTGATTTATCTCGGGGGAGGTTTGTATGGCTCTTTATGACATGGTTATCGCCGGAGCGCGGGCCATAGACCCTGAAACCGGAACCGATGAAATTCTCAACGCGGGCATAAGCGGGGGGAGTATTGCCGCCCTGAGCCGGAACAGCCTTGCGGGAAAGCAGGAGATTGACGGCGGGGGTCTCATCCTCGCGTCCGGTTTCATCGATATCCACACCCACGAGGATACCATTGAAGGCGGCCCCGGCCCCCTCAACAAGCCTCTGGAGAATCAGTTTTTTTTCCCGAATGTGATCTCCGCATGCGCCATGCGTACCGGCAACACCTTTATTATGGGAGGCAACTGCGGTTACAGCAATTATCCCATGGGGGCCTATCTGCAGAAGCTGGAAGCCCTCAAGCTTCCCATCATCTGTATGAGTCTTGTCGGCAATATCAGTCTGAGGCGGCGGCTTGGGCTTGGGGACTATGACAAGGCTTCTCCCATGCAGATTGCAAAACTGAAGGATATGGCCGCCGCCGCATTGAAGGAAGGGGCTGCGGGAATTTCATTCGGCCTGCAATATGCGCCGGGAACGGAATTCGGAGAACTTGTTGCCCTCTGTTCCGCTGCCGCGGAAGCGGGGAAGTTTTTTGCGGTTCACATGCGCTATGATGTTCCCGTCGTCGCGCTGGAGGGGGTAGAAGAGGTGCTTGCGGCGGCGAAGATTACCGGGGCGGCCCTGCAGATTTCCCATCTGGCATCCAATGTGTACGGCAAAAATACTGCGGGAGAGAATAATATTAAAAAGGCCGCCCTCCTGATTGATGAGGCCCGTAAAGGCGGCGCCAATATATATGTTGATGTGTATCCATACGATACCTGGGCCACCTCCATACAGTCTGCGGTCTTTGATCAGGGTGTTGATGAATTCAACTTCGGCATTGAGGATCTGGAACTTATTTCCGGGGACATGGCGGGCCGGTACTGTACGCCTGAACTTTTTGAAAAACTCCGCAATGCACCGGAAGATACCATGGTTGCCTGTCATAATGCGATGCCTTTTGCAGACATTGAGGCCGCCTACAAACTTGAGTATGCCTGTGTGGGAAGCGATGCCCTGCTTACCCTGAGCGGGGATCGTATCAAGGGGCATCCCCGTTCCGCCGGTTCCCCGGCCCGCTTCCTGAAAGAATTTGTAAGGGAGAAGAAATCTTTCCCCCTAATCGAAGGACTCCGCAAACTTACCCTGAATCCGGCCCAAAGACTCGGCCTTGAAAAAAAAGGAAGGCTGCAGGAAGGCTGCGATGCGGATCTCGTGCTCTTTGACTTTGAGAAGATAGCCGGCAGGGCCTCTTACGGGATTGATGTCTGTGCTCTTCCCTCCGAAGGTATCCGGGCGGTTATTGCCGGAGGCAAGCTTGTCTATGCACAAGCCGCTGAAGGCTGAATCCTCCATCAATGGTTCCTCCCCGGAACTGGTTATCGCAGATCCCGCGGGAAACATTACCGCCCTTGTTTCAGGCCCCGTGGCGGACAGAGCCGCCCTGGCACACAGGATTATGGCGGA
This sequence comes from Treponema sp., assembly GCA_031278095.1. Lineage (GTDB taxonomy): Bacteria > Spirochaetota > Spirochaetia > Treponematales > Breznakiellaceae > JAIRNJ01. The sequence goes on along the minus strand of JAITLC010000081.1, from coordinate 7,432 downwards.
CAAGGCTCTGAAGGTGGAACAGGTTGGCTTTGTTACTGAACCGGACGGGGAGGCGCAGAAACTCTGGCGGCTTGAAATGTCCGGTGGGGAGTTCTGCGGCAATGCCGCCCGGAGTTTCGGTCTCTATGTTGCCGGCCTTTCCGGCCTCTCCGGAAAACACACTGTTTTTATCGAAATCAGCGGAATGAAGGGGAGTATTCCTGTCAGGGTCGATACGGAGACCGGTACCGCGGAAGTGGAAATGCCCGGGCCTGCTGCGGAAAAAGCGATAGAGTATGAAGGCCGTTCCCTGCCCGTGATTGTCTTTGACGGCATCACCCATGTAATAGCGCCGGGTTTTAAGCCTGCCGAAAAGATGTTTTACGGTGTGAAGGAAATTATCGAAGCTGAAGCTCCCCCTCCGGAAGCCCTTGGCCTCCTCTTCTGGGACGAAGAAGGGCGGCAGATGATCCCTCTGGTGTATGTCTATGCCGCAGAAACACTGGTGTTTGAGTCAAGCTGCGGTTCCGGTTCGGCGGCCCTGGGGGCCTGGCTCAGCAGAAATGCCGCGGACAGTGGAAAGGGGCGGGTTGAACATTGTTTCAGTCTCAGGCAGCCGGGCGGAACGATAGAGACAAGAGTCAACATGGAACATGGTCTTGTCCGGTCGGTATCCATCGGCGGGAAAGTTACTCTGGCTAAGGCTGCCCGGATTACCGGACTTGTTCGATAACCCGGTTGGTTAGGGATGTATCATGAATTTTATGGTGTTTCTTTTGGCCCCTGGTTCTGGCTTGCCGCTGCGGTTATTCTCACCCCCATCGAGATCTTTACCACGGGCCTCACCGCCATCCGGTTTACCATTTCTGCAGTGGTAATGATTTTAACCGGGGCAAACCTCGTCCATGAGAAATGTCAAGCGTTTTTTGCAAGAAACCGTTGATATTCCTTCATTTTTTCCTCATGTATCTGTTTATTCCGACCATAATGATACTCCTTTTCAGGCCGGAGTGCCGGAATTTTCTATCACCTCATGAATCCTCCCCTGCCGTGCCACTATCCCCTGATCCAGGACTACGATGGAATCGCAGCCCTTTACCGTGGTGAGCCGCTGGGCTACAATTATTTTTGAGGAAGGGAGCGCGTAAATTTGTTCCAGGAGCCTCTGTTGGCTAATGTTATCCTGGCGGCTGGTAGGCTCGTCGAAGAAGACGAAACGCCGGGGGCTCACGAGGGAACGGGCTATCATAAGCCGCTGGCGCTCCGCACCGGAAAAGGCGCACTGTTCCAGTGGGGTATTGAGCCCTTGGGGCAGGGCCTCCGTTTGACGGAGCAGATCAACCTTATCCAGAACTTCCCATACCATTCCCGGTGAAATCCGGGGGTTATTGTCCGTGATTATATCAAACAGTTTTCCCAGAGGAACGGCGCCGTCCTGGAGTACCGCCCCCAGCTGCCGTCTGAGGTAACGGAGTTCGATGGTCTCAAGATCATATCCCCCATAGTATACCTTTCCCGCCGACAGGGGGTAAAAGCCGAGCAGGGACTTGAGAAGGGTAGACTTGCCGCAGCCCGAAGTACCAATGATACCCAAGCTCTGCCCTTCTTCCACCCGGAAAGAAATGTCCCGCAGAATAGTCCTCCCGAATTCCCCGTAACGGAAGGCCAGATGGTTTACTTCCAATACTCCGGTCATATCCTTGGGGATGATCTTTTCCGGGTTGTATTCACTTTCACCTTTGAGGATGGGATCGATGCTCCGTGCCAGGGCCGCCGCCTCGGGGAGAATGTTCAGGACTTCCAGAAGACGCTGGACTTCATTGTGGAGTATTAGAAAGGCTGTCACAAAGGCAACGAAAGTTCCCACCTCCACATCCTTGACCCGGGAAATCAGAAAGAATACCGCCGCAGTGGAGGCGAACTGAAAAAAAACCCTGACCGATTCATTAAGGTTCTCCAACTTCCGTATCCGGCCCTGGAGGCAGCGTTTTTCCATCTCGTATTCACTCCACCCCAGGAATACCCGTTCCTCGGCCCGGGACGTTTTGATCCGCTCAATCCCTTCCAATGCCTGGTGGTTAAAACCCGCAGCCTTGTTTTCCGTTTCGATATACCGGCTGTGGTATGAGTAATTTTTATAGGCAATGAGGCCGCAGGTAATAAAGAGGCCGAGGAACATCAAAAGGGAATACCCTGTGATACGGGCTTCCAGCTTAAAAAGGACGATGATATTCATAAAGGAAAAGACGGAATTCAGAAAAGTTTGGAGGCTTTGGACGGAAAAAAGATTTTTCAGCCGGTCTATGCTCTGAATTTTTTGTAAAAGTTCCCCCGTGGTATGCCGGGAGAAAAATGGTAGTCTCATGCCCAGAAGCCGGTCCCAAATACCTCCCTCCAGGACGAGGCCGATTTTGGTGATCATCCGGGAGATGCTGATGTTGGACACCACCGTGAAACCCATATGGGCTATATTGAAACAGAAAAGCATCATTACTACCTCAACGAGCATAGACCGCAGGGTATTGGGGACAATTAAATCAAAGATTTGATCCGTTACTATCGGAGGTATAACCGCTACGATGCTCGCCAAAAGACTAAAGATGATCATGATAAAAAATTCTTTGCCGATGTTTTCCCTTGCCATGAAGATGAGGAAATCCCGTATGCTCATCGTCTTCGGGACAGAAGGCCGGAATACCGCCAGGGCCAGTGTGGTCAGAGACGGACTTTTCATGGGCCGGTAACGGCTGGTCCGGTTGCTTTCCGGGTCGTAGACAGTATAACCGGAAAGGGGGTGGGGCAAGAGAGCCAGGGGTTTACCCGCAGTAGTAGCAGCCAGCATGGCCCCGCTGTCCTTCTTCCACCATTTTTCTACCAGTTCCACTTCTTTATACCGGAGCTTGGACAAGTAGAGTATCTCGGCCGTCAGATCCGGAGTGGTTTGCTGAATATCCCGGGGGGGAATCTTGATCTCTGTCTTGAAATAGTGACAAAGGACCGCGCAGACCTTGATTCGGTTGTCCGTTCCTTCGAGATAGCGGCTTTCCCCTAGCCCCGCAAACCGGGTATTGATTTGGGTAAGGCGTTCCAGGGCAAGCTTCATGTCTCCCGTCATCCTGTAATTTCCCCTTTCCGGAACAGGGCGGCATACCAGGGAGACTGTTTCAGCAGATCCTTGTGGGAACCCCGGGCCGCAATCTTTCCACGATCCAGCAGAATTATCTCATCATACTCAACAATGGGAGAAAGAATTTGGGTGGTTTGAAGGACGGTACAGCCCCGTTCCTTAAAGTTACCCTCAAGTTTCGATACCGTGGCGGGATCGATGGCTCCGGTTACCTCATCCAGGATGAGTATGGAAGGATGGTAGAGAAGGCCTCTGGCTATTTCCATTTGCTGTTGCTGCCCCCCGGAAAGTATGCGTCCGTTTTCTTCCAGGATATGATCGTAGCCTCCTTCCAGGGTAGCGATGAAGCTATGCAGCCCGGTATCCTTAGCGGCCCGGTATACCGCCCCATCGGAAATCTCCTTATTCCAAAGCGTGATATTGTCCCGGACGCTGGCGGTAAAAAAACTAAGCTTCTGATTGGCGCATCCTATAGAAGCGGTAAAGGCGTCCCGGTCAATGAGGGCCGGAGCCATGCCGTTGATAGTAACTTCCCCTGCGGTGGGGGCATAGAACCCCTGGAGCAGCTTTACCACCGTGGTCTTTCCGGAACCTGATTTTCCCACAATGGCGGCCCGTTGTCCCGGCTTTAACGAAAGATTGAAGTTTTCCAACAGCGGCCGCCCGCCGGGGAAGGAAAAACTTACATCTCTAAATTCAACATATCCCTGAAGCTTTTTTATTGAGGAAGGAGCGGCAGGTATCGGAACAGGGGAAACCGATCCGGTTTCCATCTCCCGATGGAGGTTCCGGAGGCGTTCTTCCAGTTTGGAAAAGATACCCGGAGCCGAAAAGACCTGGTTCATGGGATAGAAAAAAGCGGCGGCATAGGCCTGAAATTCCAGGTAGGAACCAATGGTCATTTCCCGGTTCATGATCCGCAGGGCGGAAATGAGAATGAGGAGATTTAGGAAACATATTTCGGGAATATTGTTAAAGGGATCGGAGGCCTCGGCCTCGTCGTCCCGGCTCCGGGCGTTGATGATACGGATCTTGGAACTCATCATCTCCTGAAAAAAATGCGTCTCTGAGGCGGTGGCCTTGAAAGTTTCAATGCTCTCCAGCCCCCGGGAACTGATCCGTTCATCCCGAAGGACGAGATCCCGGGCGGAGAAATCTTCCGGGGCAGGCCGGGTAAAAACGTTAACCAGCAGGGAACGAATTCTCTTTCCCAGGTTATTGACGATTACCAGGGCGAGAACTATAAAGGACAGGGAACTATCCAAACGGAACATGATAAGGCAGTAAAACAGCACGCTGATCGTAGCGGGAAACAGGGAAAGTATATCGGCGATCAATGTCCGGGCGATAAGCGAAGAAGCTTCCGTTCCCGCAAGGAGAACAAAGCTGTCTTTATGGTAGAATAATTCAGAGGGCCCGTCGAAAAGCCGCCACATATAGGATGCTATGCCGGAAAGTTCTATCCTGTTGGAAAGCCGTAAAAGGCAATTCTTTTGAATCCAGGTTACCAGAGCGGAAAACACCGCTATCCCTCCCATGAGAATAAGCAAAGGCAGGAGCCACTCGATGGTATTGTCAATGAGAATAGAATCGGTAAATATCCGCGTAAAGATGGGACTCATGAGCATAGGAAAGAGAAGGAACAGGCTGAGGAGAAAGCTATAACAGATGACTGCCCGGTTGGTTTTCAGAAGGGATACGATATGGGGATACGGCATGTTTATTCTTCCCTCCCTCCAAAAAACACATCAATGGGCCGGGGTTCATCAATCACAATCGATGCGGTACAGAGGGTCAGATCGCCAAAGGCCGCGGAAGGCCCCAGGGATGTGGTCCAGGCATAACCGGTAACGGTTTCCTCGGAAGACACCAGATTGAGGTACACCTCATAACAGGCGGAATCTTTCATGAAAAAGTCCGCCAGACTTTCGCTGTTGAGCCGGTCCGCCAGGTACTGCCAGGTTACCGGATATTCGCTGATAATGCTGATCGTTCCTGTCATGTTGCCGTAGGTTTTCCTGCTCACCGAGGCGGGGTAAATGCTCACCGGGAGGCCTTTCCTGATCTTCCGCAGCTGATCCGCCGGTATAAAGAGGAGGCATTCCAGCGCTTTGCTTTGCTCCGCCTCCCGGGAAATGGCGGCCAGCTTTTGGCCTTGCGTTACATAATCGCCCCGGTGAACATAGGTATCCAGTACCCGGCCCGCTTCCCAGGTAACGATACGGCTGCCGCGAAACAGTTCGGCCCGTTTTGTTTCGACCAGATCGTCTGAAGCCCCGGCGTCCAGCAGAAGGTTGATCTCCCGGACCAAATCCGGCCGATCAATCCGCGCAAGCGTCTGATCCCGTTCAACAAACATTCCCTGAACAGGAACAAAATCCAGAAGGATCCCCTCACCGGCGGCGTAGATGTTGACAAGCCTGCCGCTCCTGACCAGAACTCCGGATACTTCCTCGCGAATCTGCATGGTTCCCCCAAAACCCCAGATCAGGACGGCGGCGAACACCAAAAACACCGTTCCCAGGGCAAGCCAGGATTTGATCCCGATGACTATCATCATCCGGTCGATGTTTTCCACGGTTCCGGCAAATTCCCGTTTTTCCGCCCCTATTCCCGCCATGGCCCGTCCCGGTCCTCCGCCGCATAGGTGTAGGGCCGTACCCTCATGCGCCGGCCGTCGAACTCACGGGTTACCGGGTTATAGCTCGCCCGGCCCATCACCGTAGGATAATCCTTGAGGTTCCGGAGGTACCGGACAATGGCGGCGCTTTTTGTCGAACCCCCGGCATTCATGGCGTCCGCGAGGAGCCGTACCGCCTCATAGCCGGCCACCTCATAGGTATCCGGATCCCGCCCGTACTGCCCCCGAAAGGCCGCGAGAAAGGCCGGATCCATATCTTCAAAATCGTACATAATGACATAGTAGTTTTTCAGATACCCCGCCATGACGGTTTCAAAATCGGTATAGTTAAAGGCCTCTGAAAACACCGGAATGTCCGTCCCGGAGTTCCGGATAAGCTTTACCGGCTCAAAAATGTCGGGAAAGGAAGAGGCCAGCAGAAGGCCCCCGCAATTAAAAGCCCGCCAGCGATCTAAAATGACATCCACATTGGCGGGGCTTATACTGGTTATCCGGTCCGCCACGGGGATACGCCGTCTTGACAGTTCCCGCTCCGCAGCCTGGGCCAGGTCGAGCCCGTAGGCGTCTTCGGAATAGTAGACCGCGAATACACCGATCCCCTGCCGTTCCGCGTAGTCTGCCAGGGCCTCCGCGTACAAGCGGTTGTTTGTTATCATTCGATAGATGTACTGGTAGTCGTATTCAAAAAGCAGCCCGCTCACCGCCGAAGGGGTAATCATGACAATCTTCCGTTCCTCGTAAATATCTTCCACGTAGTAACAGACATCGGAACTCCAATGCCCCACCACCGCGGTGATCCCGGCCCCGGAAAAGGTTTCGGCGATCTGCTGGGCAATGCGGGAATCGCCCTGATCATCCCGGATTACCATGTCCAGGGGCTTCCCCAAAACCCCGCCGGATTCGTTCACCTGTTTGACCGCCAGCTCCAGGGCGTCCCGCATATAATAATCCTTGTCCCAGAGGGAAGCGGGGTAAACCGCCCCGATGGTAACGGTTTCCGCATCCGGGGTGTTGTAAAGATGCGCCCCGCCGCCTCCCGCCCCGCAGGAAAACAATACGGGAAGGCAGCAGAGAAGAAGGCCGCCGGGGCGCCGGGCAACGGACATTATCTTTTTGTTTATCATGGACACTAAAGCGCCTCCTGCGGCTGTTATTAGGCCGTATGCCGGGTTATCGAACAAGTCTATTACTTCGGTATAGCCAACGTGCGGTTTATCTTTTCCAAAAATGGCCCCTCAAAGGTCAGCGCCTCCAGGAAAATATCAGGTATCTTGTCTGAACGCGCAAATGGGGATAATGCGGTTTTCAAATTATTGATTTCAGAATATGATGCGCCGCATAAAATCATCCCGGTCTCATAATGTTTCTTGACCGCTTCCCTCCATTTTTTCGTCATGGATTCCTGGCCCGGAGGTATATTCCAATTGTCTCCCCGCCCAAGGTGGGTTGATGTTGCGGCCACTTCATTGGCGGACATAAATATACTGCAGGGTATGCAGGAGGACACTTTGCTGGTGTTCACGCCCAGGGCTATTTCAAAATAGGCGGCGTGGGTATCAATGCCTGGGGGATATGCCGCCATTGCCCGGATCATCCCGTGATAACTTTTGAATACTTCGTTGTCCGCAAGAGGAGGCGCCTTCGGCCGGATACAGCAGGCGTCTCCTTTCCTGATAGTAATTTTT
>JAITLC010000059.1 GCA_031278095.1 Treponema sp. | reverse complement strand
TGCGGCGTATCCACGCTCATGGGGGTGGCGATATAACCGGGGGAAAGGCTGTTCACCCGTATACCGTACCGGGCCCACTCTACCGCCAGGGAACGGGTCATATGTATGACACCGGCCTTGGACGCGTTGTACGAAGCCTGCCGCTGGGGCACGTTCACGATGGAACCTGACATGGAGGCCATGTTGATGATGCTTCCCTTTATCTTCCGCTCAATCATGATGCGGCCGGCCGCCCTGGCGACGATGTATTCGCCTGTCAGATTGATATCCAGCACTTCGCGCCATTCGTCTATGCCGGCTTCAAGGGTATCCTTGTGAACGCAGATCCCTGCGTTGTTAAACACAATATCAAGCGAACGCGAGCGCGACAGAATTTCGGCCAGCGCGGCGTTGACGGCCTTTTCGCTGGTGACGTCGGCGATGAGGCTGTAGGCACTGCCGCCCGCTTCCTGTATCCGGGAGACTGTTTCATCGGCTCCTGTCCTGGATATAACGGCGATCTCCGCCCCGGCTTTGGCAAGTCCAAGCGCAATAACCTGCCCTATGCCCCGGCCGCCGCCTGTTACCACGGCTGTTTTTCTTTTCAGGCTGAATACTTCGTCCAAATAACTCATCATAACCCCATATAATAGATAATTCTATTTATATAAATCACTTTAGTAGTTATATCCGGGGTTCATTGAATTTGTCAAGAAAAATTTTGAAAAATCTTAAAAATCACAAAATTTTAATTTTTAGCAGATAAAAAGCAAATTTATCCTTATTTTTACAGGACAATATTGAATAAATTGATAAAGTAATTTATATATAAAAGAGTATGGTGCAAGATCCCCTGTCCACGGATAAAAAACAGACTAATCGCAACCGGATATACCAACTGGTCTATCAAGAGGGTACTGTCTCGAAGCCTGAAATCGCTTCCCGGTTGGGAATAAGTCTCCCAACGGCGATTATGAATGTCAAAAATCTCCAGGATGAGGGATTCCTTAAAGAAGGAGAAGTTACTGATGCTTCCGCAGGGCGTAAGGCGGGGCGTAAAGCGGTTTCAATTCTATATGAAAAAAACGCACGTTTCGCCATTGGTACGGATATTACCAGAAGCCATGTGAGCGTTGTTCTTATCAACCTGGCTGCCGAGATAATTGAGGGCGCGAGGGTGGAAATGCCTTTTGAAAACAGTCAGTATTACTATCAGGAAGTTGTGGATATTATCCGGAGACTGGTAAAAGTGGCGGGAGTTGATCCCGGGATTATCCTCGGCGCCGGCTTCTCCGTTCCCGGAGTTCTATCAAGAGACGGTCAGATGATCATCTATTCCCATGTACTGCAGGTGTCCGGGCTGCTCTGCTCAGCCTTTAGCCGCGGGCTCGGTTACCCGGCTGTGCTCTGCAACGACGCCAATGCCGCAGGTTTTGCGGAATTGTGGAAACACAAGTACCGTACCGATGCCGTCTATCTTTCCCTGAGCGATTCGGTGGGCGGCGCTATCCTCCTCAATAACGACCTTTACCTGGGTGAAAATCAACGGGCCGGCGAATTCGGCCACATGACGCTTATTCGGGATGGTCTTCCCTGTTACTGCGGGCGGAACGGCTGCATGGACTCGTACTGTTCGGCCCAGGTTCTTTCCCGCCATACCGGCGGCAGCCTTGAACTCTTTTTCAGGAAACTTAAAGACGGGGACAAGGACATAACGGTGGTGTGGGGCCAGTATCTTTCCTATCTGGCCATGGCGTTGAACAATCTCCTCGTGTCTTTCGACTGTACGTTGATCCTTGGAGGTTTTTTAGGCGAATATCTTGAGCCCTATATTAAGGATATACAGGATTCTGTCTCGAAACTTACCACATTCTCGGGTATTGAAGACTATATAACAGCCTGTTCGTACAAAAAAGAGGCGGCCGCCGTAGGTGTTGCCCTTCTCTATGTCCGCCCCTTTATCAGGCAGATCTAAAGGGCAGCTCCGAATGTCCCCTCCGGAGTTTGAAATAACGGTATCCAAGCCGCTTTCGTCCGTCCTGTCCGTGCAGTCTTAGGCCGAACTTCAGGGTTTTAATTTTACTACGGACAAATGCAGGCCAACACGGACAAAACCTGCGAATTCAGGTCAATTGGGCTGCCCATCCGGTTAAAGCCAACGAAGGCATATCTGTTGTCATAGCTTTCCGTATAGTCTGGGTGAAACAAGAGACGGAGGTATGAAAGAAGGCGGAAAAATGAATTTACTCTAATCCCGTTCGTGTCTGTTCGGGTGGTTCGTGGTAAATTTCCTCTTCTCTGTGTGGTAAATGTAAAATTCCTGTCCGGTAACTGGACACCTTTCATAAAATATGCTAACATGACTCTGTTCCAAAATTTGGGTTGGTTTCGGAACAGCTTCACATACTTCAGAATTCCATTAAAGGAGGAATCTATGAAAAAATTTATCTTATTGTGTACGGTCTTGTGTTGTACCGTCTCCCTGGTTTTTGCCGGAGGCGCCAAGGCCGCGGATACCGTCTCCATCGGGGCGGTTTTTCCGCTCTCCGGCCAGGTTGCTTTTTACGGGACTGAGTCCCGTGACGGCGCCCTCCTGGCGCTTGAAGAGATCAATGCCGCCGGCGGCCTTTTGGGCAAGCAGCTGGCCCTGATTGCCGAAGATGACGAGGGAAACGCCGAAAAATCGGTGAATGCCTTCACCAAGCTTAGCACCAGGGACAAGGTTTCCTTTGTCCTCGGTTCCAGTACATCGGGCGCCACCCAGGCGATGACGGCCCTTGCGCAGCAGGCCAAGGTGATCTTGATCTCCCCGTCCGCTACCAATACGGCGGTTACCAGAACCGGCGATTATATCTTCCGGGCCTGTTTTATCGATCCCTTCCAGGGTGTTGTGGGCGCCGATTTTGCCTATGATACTCTGGGGAGCCGCAATGCGGCGATTCTCTACGATGCCGGCGCCGACTACAATACCGGTCTGGCGGACTCTTTCCGCAGACAGTTCCAGGCCAGGGGCGGCAGGATTGCCGCCGACGAAGCTTATCAAACCGGCGACGTGGATTTTAACGCGCAGGTTACCCGCATCAAGGCGGCTAATCCTGATGTGGTGTATCTGCCCAACTACTACAACGATGTGGCCCTCCAGGCAAAACAGCTCCGCCAGCAGGGCATTAACTGCGCCCTGGTAGGAGGCGACGGCTGGGACGGACTTATTGATAATGCCGGGGATGAGGTGCTCAACGGTTTCTGGTCTGCAGGCTTTGCAGCGGATACCACCGACCCCAGAGGCCGGACTTTCGTCAATGCCTATACCGCCAGATTCAACAAAACCGCCTCTCAGTTTGCGGCTCTCGGGTATGACACCATGATGCTGCTGGCCGACGGAATCAAGGCTGCCGGAACCTTTGATACCGCCGTGGTAAAGACCGCCATGGCGAAGATTAACGGCCCCTATGTTACCGGCAATATCCGTTTTGACGAAAACCGCGATCCGATCAAGGGAGCGGCAATACTGGAAATTGTCAACAAGAGCGGCAAACTGGTTAATGCATACAAAACCACGGTCAACCCCAGGTAAAGATTAAGATAGTGGACTTGTTCCGAAAAAACTTGAGTTTTGGAACAAGTTCCCTTGATTGATCGGAGATGGGTATGATTGTATTGCAGCAACTGATAAACGGGCTCTCTCTGGGTTCGATTTATGCCTTGATAGCCTTGGGCTATACCATGGTTTACGGGATAGTGCTTCTCATCAATTTTGCCCATGGGGATATTCTGATGGTGGGAGCCTATACCGCATTCTTTGTGTTGGGCGCCATCGGGGCCGGTCCTGTCGGGATGCTTGCCGCCTTTTTTGTTTCCGGTATTATATGCGCTTCCTTCGGTATCACGATTGAACGCCTGGCATACAGACCCCTGCGTTCCGCTCCCCGGCTCAATTCCCTGATTACCGCCATTGCGGTAAGTCTGATTCTGGAAAACGGCGCACGGGTGCTCCCTTTTATCGGCCCCAATCCGCGTCAGTTTCCCCGGCCTCCGGTGAGCAACATTGTTTTGGGCGAGGGTCTTTCCATTTCCAACATCCAGCTCATCGTGATAGTTTTTTCGGCCTTCCTTATGCTCGTTCTGAATTTACTGATAAATTATACAAAACGGGGTAAGGCCATGCGGGCGGTCTCTTTCGACATGAATGCCGCCAGCCTTATGGGGATCTCCGTAAACGGGATCATATCCTTTACCTTCGCATTGGGTTCGGTGCTTGCCGCTGCCGGCGGCGTACTCTATGCCTCGGCCTATCCCCAGGTAAATCCCCTCATGGGCATGATGCCGGGTCTCAAAGCCTTTGTTGCGGCGGTTCTGGGCGGCATCGGTTCCGTCCCCGGAGCCATGCTGGGAGGCTTTATCCTCGGCATAGCGGAAACTATGACCAAGGGTTTTATTTCCAGCCAGTACAGTGATGCGATTTCCTTCGGTATACTGATCATCGTTTTACTGATCAGGCCCACGGGAATACTCGGCAGAAAATTCAGGGTAAAGGTATAGTATGGCAAGGATTTCAAAGCGGGAGTCTGCGATCTCCTTTCGCCCGGGAATACTCCTGGCCGTTGTGGGTGTTCTTGCGGTAGCCGTTCCCTTTACATTGATAAAAACCGACGTTATTGATGCCTATACGGCTCACATCCTTACCATGGGCGGCGTGAACGCCATCATGGCGATGTCGGTCAATATGATTGTAGGTATAACCGGGCAGCTTTCCCTTGGCCAGGCGGGTTTTCTTGCCATAGGAGCCTATTCCTGTATTTTTTTCAACCTTGATCTCGGCCTGCCCCTGCCCCTGGCAGCGATATGCGGCATAGCGCTTACCACCATCGCCGGTTTTCTCATCGGCTTTCCGGTATTGAAACTTTCGGGGGATTACCTTGCCATTGTTACCCTCGGTTTTGGGGAGATCATCCGCGTTGTCTTTATCAACCTTAAATCCCTTACCGGAGGCCCTAACGGCAGGCAGTTTACCACCGTGATGGCGCTGGACGGTGAAATGGCCTTTGTGACCGTTGCCGTACTTCTGATTATTGTGTTGGCCCTCCTGCAGAATTTTCTCCGTTCCAGCTACGGCAGGGCGATCATGGCCTGCCGGGAGGACGAAATAGCGGCCAATTCCAGCGGTATCAATATATTCCGTTACAAGATGATCGGTTTTGTAATTGCCTCGTTTATTGCGGGCCTCGGCGGCTGCCTCTATGCCATGGTTGTAGGCTTCGTCAAACCGGATATTGCTCAGTTCCTCAGGTCTATTGATTTCCTCATCTTTGTGGTTCTGGGGGGCATGGGTTCCATGACCGGTTCGATTCTGGCTTCCTATGTGTTGACCTATCTCCAGGAATTCCTCCGTTTCCTCCAGGATTACCGGCTCCTCATCTACCCCCTGATCCTGATCTTCGTGATGCTCTTCCGGCCTCAGGGCCTCATGGGTATGAAGGAATTGTCTCTTGTGGGGCTTTACAGGCGGCTTGCCGGTCTTGTCCGCCGGGGAGGCGCCCGTGGCTGAAATATCCGCCAATGCGCCGCACAAAACCGGACTCTGTCTCAAGGTACAGGGTCTTTCCATCGATTTTGGGGGTCTCAAGGCGGTATCGGATTTTAATCTGGAATTGAGAACCGGGGAACTTGCGGGTCTTATCGGGCCAAACGGGGCTGGGAAGACCACGGTTTTCAACATGCTTTCAGGCATTTACACTCCCGGCGCCGGTGAAATTGAATTTCTGGATCGTCTGGGGAATCTGTACCGAACCTCCAAACCCGGCATCAGGCCTGCGTATCTCAACCGTATCGGTATAGCCAGAACCTTTCAGAATATCAGGCTCTTTTCAAATTTGAGTGTGGAAGACAATATCCGCATTGCGCTTCATTCAAGCCGCACGGTGAATCCCTTCGATGTGCTCTTCCGTCTTCCCCGTTTTTACCATGATGAAACCTACATGGAAGGCCGTTCCGCGGAACTTCTTTCGATTTTTAATATTGAACACAAGAAATACGAATTGGCCCGGAATCTGCCCTACGGTGAACAGCGGAAATTGGAAATTGCCCGCGCCCTGGCCAGTAATCCCAGCCTCCTTCTCCTGGATGAACCTGCGGCGGGGATGAACGGCCAGGAAACCGGGGAACTCATGAAGCTTATATCGGACATCCGGAAGGAATTTCGCCTTACCATTCTCCTCATCGAGCACGACATGAGGCTTGTCATGGGGATTTGTGAGAGGATTCTGGTGCTGGATTACGGTAGAACCATTGCCCAGGGAGCCCCGGAAGAGATACGGAAAGATCCTGCGGTGATCAAGGCATATCTGGGGCAGGAAGCGGTGGGGAGCAGGTTTGAAGAATGAGTGAAGTTAACCCTGAAAATTCAGTCGAAAATGGAACGAAGTTTCATACCATTCTGAAGGTTGAAAATTTAACCGTCCACTATGGAGCCATCAAGGCTCTTAAAGGGATCTCCTTTGAGGTTGCTACAGGAGAGATCATCACCCTTATCGGCTCCAACGGGGCGGGAAAGAGTACCACCCTCCATGCAATCTCCAATATCATCAAGAAAACATCCGGCAAGGTGTACCTCGAAGGGAAGGATATCAGCGCCCTTCCCGCGGACAGGATCGTTGCCTCGGGGCTTGTGCAGGTACCGGAAGGGCGGCGGATCTTCGCCAATCTCAGCGTCCGGGATAACCTTGAGATGGGCGCCTACTCCCGGCCGGCTTTAAGCAGGGCCCAGCGGCGGGCCATTCAGGAAGACATGGAAAAAGTATGCCGGATCTTCCCCCGGCTCAAGGAACGGCTTGGCCAGGTTGCCGGGACTCTTTCCGGTGGAGAACAGCAGATGCTTGCCATGAGCAGTTCCCTCATGGCAAGTCCCCGTATTCTTCTTCTTGATGAGCCTTCCATGGGACTTGCCCCGATCCTCGTTGACGAGATCTTTGAGGTGATCAGGGAAATTAACGGAACAGGAACCACGGTGCTCCTTGTGGAACAGAATGCATACAAGGCCCTGTCTCTCGCCTCCCGGGCATATATACTTGAAACAGGAAATATCGTGAAGCAGGGAGGGGCAAGGGAACTTTCAAGAGATGAAGCGGTAAAAACAGCCTATTTAGGAGGATAATATGATTGTAAATCGTGTTATGACGAGAAATCCCATCTTTGTGCATCCGGATCTTTCCGTAGCGGAAGCCCGTTCCCTCATGGATCGGGAAAAGATTGGCCGTTTACCGGTGCTGGACAAGAACAAGACGCTTGTGGGGATTGTTACAAAGAAAGATCTTCTCAAAGCAGGTCCTTCTCCGGCAACCAGTCTCGATATGTACGAGATCAGCTATCTTCTCTCCAAGCTCAAGGTGGAAAAGATCATGGAGAAGAATGTTGTTGTCGTTGATGAAAACGAGGTTGTGGAAGAGGCGGCCCGGATCATGGTTGACCGGAACATCTCCTGCCTCCCGGTGATGCGCAATCTCCCCGGAGGGGACAAGCTTCTCGTGGGGATTGTTACCACAAAAGATCTCTTTCAGGTCTTCATCAATGCCTTTGGCGCCCGTCATTCCGGAATACGGATAACCCTCTCCATGACCGATAAGGTGGGGCAGCTTGCCAAATTTGCCGGGACGATCGCCGAATGGGGAGGCAATTTTGTGTCTTTTGTTACCTCGGAGGCCGATGATCTCTCCCGTTTCCGGGGTACCTACAAGATCACCGGCATCAGCAGGGAAATGGTGGAAGCCGCCGCAAAAACCATCCCCGATACCGAGATTGAGGATGTCAGGGAGTAGAACAAAGGGGCCGAGTCTCTTTGTTTCGCAGAAAATCGCAGGGCAATTTTTGCGGGATTTCCTGTATTGAACAAGTTTTTTTTATTCGTTACAATAGAGCGAGCTTGATCCAAAAATTTTGGAACAAGCTCAACTCTATTCTTTTTTTTTGGAGCTTTTGAAAATGGGCATTTTGGGTATTGTTTTACTGGTTTTTTTTGTCATTATTGCAATTCTGCTGATTTTGTTGGTACTGGTACAGAATGAAGAAGGCGACAGCCTTGGGGGAATTTTTGCCGGCGGTTCAGGTTCGGCCTTCGGTTCCAGATCCGGAAACGTATTAACCAGAGCCACCAGTATTTTGGGAGCCCTCTTCCTTGTCATCAGCCTCGGTCTGGCTCTGGTAAACCGGACTCCCGGCGGTTCACGTGTTGAACAGATCGGGCGGCAGCTTCAGGGTGAATCCGGCGCTTCCAACTGGATAGACGAAGAGCTGAATGCCGAAGATGAAAGTTCCCCTGCTCCGGAAGCAGACACCGGGAATGAGGCCGAATAGGATAAGGGGGAAGCCATGTTCCTGTACGAGGTTTTTCCGGTGGAATACATCAAAGTTGCTCTGGAAGCGGAGGATAAGGAAGAAGCTTTTGAGGAAATGGTGGATCATTTCTGTCAAATATCGGGTTCCAGGTTCAGGGAAGAGATTCTCGGAGCCCTGAAGGAACGGGAGGCGAAGATGTCTACCGGTATTCACAAGGGCATCGCCATCCCTCATGGGAAAACCAATGCCGTCGAGAATGTTTACGGTGTTTTGGGGATCAGCCACAAAGGTATTGATTACGATGCCCTGGATGGTCAGCCTGTATACCTCCTCTTCATGGTTCTTATTCCGGAAAAAGATACGGAAAAGCATCTGCGCATATTGAAGCGTCTTGCGGAACTTCTGGAAAATCCTCAATTTTATATTGATCTGCAGACGCAGAAGGATCCCCAGGGCGCATGGTCGGTAATTCGTAAATACGAAGACATGTTTATCGCCTTGAATTAAGCCGGTAATACCATGGATGAGCAGAACATACTGGGGCATTTGCTTAAGATTGAGGCTGAAGCTTCAGCGCTGGTAGATGATGCTCAGGCCGAAGCGGATCGCCGGGTAAGTGAAGGGGAAAAGCAGAACCGCGTTCTCTACGATGAATGTTATGCCGCCAGTTCTGCGGAAGCCGAAACTTCCTATACGGAAGCTATAGCCCGGGTACGGGAAGATTACCGTTCCCGCCTTGAAGACTACAGGAAGAGCCTGGAAGCCATGCCGCTTGACGAAACAAATTTTTCTAATCTTATGGAAAAATATATTGCCGGAGGGATTTAGATGCCGGGAACGGGGGAACGAGCCTATGTGTATGCCAAAGCCTGCGGGATCATTGGCAAATCCTTTGTAGGCCGGCGTATCCCCGCCCTGGCCGGCTGCGGCCGCCTTTCCGAGCTTGACCGCCTGATCTTCTCCCAGGGGAGCCGTGATCTCCCGGAACGGGAATTGCTGAAAGACCTGGAAAACCGGATCATAGGCCGCTCGGCGAGTCAGATCCTGGCAATCATCGATTCCTTTTCCAGACCCCCCGAATTTCTCTCCCTGCTGATCCGTTCCTACGAGTACAGCGATGTCAAGGCGGCCCTCAAAGCCCTCTCGGCCCGGGAAAAAGCTCCCGGTTTTATTGAAATAGGCTCCTTCAGAACTGTTCATTTTGAAGCGTGGCCGGACAAAAAGGCGATGTTCAGCGGAACCGAATTTGAATTCCTCCTGAAGGAAAAAAATGAAAACCTCATGTTCCTCCAGGCCGAACTTGACCGCCGGTACTACAACAAACTCTGGAAGAGCCTCCTTGCCCTCCGCGGGAATGACCGGATAGCCGCCGGGCGGATCCTTTCCGAAGAGATACGGCTCCGCAACTCAGTATGGGTATTGCGCCTGCGTACCTATTACGGCATGAAGACAGCGGATCTGCGGCGGCATCTTCTGGAAATTGACCTTAAAGGTGAATCTCTTGCGGCCGAAGCCCTGGCAATTCTGGATACTCCCCTGGATTCACGGCAGGCCTGGCAGGATTGGCCGCGGGAGAGTTTTCTCAATCCGGAACGGGCCGGAGAACCCTGGACGGCAGACCCCCGTTTCTTCCAGAATACCGCCAGCGAGTATCTCTATGAACTGGCAAAGAAGAATTTCCGCCGTAAGCCTTTTTCCCTGGATACGGTTTTCTGTTTTATCAAGCTTAAACAGTTTGAAGAGGATGTACTCACCAGCGTTGCCGAAGGTTTGAGTCTTGGAATGTCGAGTCGGGATGTATTTTCCCTTCTGGAGGTAAGTCCTTCATGATTCGCCCCCGCAAGATGAAGCATGTAGAACTTACCGTCCTTTCCAGAGATGTGGACGCGGTTATCGAATACCTGGGCCGCCGCGGTGTGCTTCATTTTACCGAGGAAGATGCGGAGCGGGGAAGTCTCGAGTCAAACAGACCGGCCCATTCTCTCGATGATGCCTCCTGGCAGCATATCAAAGAGACTCTTGAAAAGCTTCAAAGCGCTTCGGCGGCGCTGGGTATCCCCCTCCCCATGGAGCCGGATGAGGACAGCGTTCTTCCCGGCGAAGAGGAGGAGGTTTTCACCGATAGGATAAGCTATGCCGTTCAGTCTATTTCCGCGCGGGAAAACGAGCAGATTCAGGAGAAGAAGAAGGTTGAAGAAACTCTCACCGAGGCAAAAGCCTTTGCCAATCTCAACGCCCCTTTTTCCGATCTGGACCAGCTTTCCTATTTAACCCTCCGTGTGGGCCGCCTCGATCCCCGTTCCCAGGACGAAATCCGGGAAGCCCTGGCCGACCGTGCGGTAATTATCCCCCTGGATTCGGGAAAAGACGGAGAAGGCGGAGACAGGGTTCTTGCCGCCGCTTCCAGAAAAGGCCGTTTTGCCCTGGATTCGGAACTGAAACGCTTCTCCTTCATCCCCATTTCCATCCCTGAAGGTTATCAGGGAGTGCCGGGAGAACTTCTCTCCGGCCTTGAAAGCCGGCTCCGGGATGTGGACAGGGAACTTGAACGGATAAAAGAAGAGAAGGAAGAGATGCGCAAGGAGTTCGGCCCGAGCCTGCGGAAACTTGCCGCTTCCTACCTCATGGCCTCCATTGTGGAACAGCTCAAGAGTAAGCTTATCGCCACCAAAAGTATCTATCTTCTTTCCGGCTGGATACCCCAGGATACCATCATCAAAATAGTGGAAGAACTGCAAAAGCTCACCGGCGGCCGCCTTTCTGTTCGGACTTTTAACCCCGACGAGGTAGCCACGGTGAAGGAGGGCAGGCAGAAGGTGCCGGTTTCCCTGGAACACGGCGCCTTTGTCAAAGGCTTTGAAGGGGTAGTCTTCAGTTACGGAGCGCCGCTTTACGGTACCATAGATCCCACGCCCTTTGTGGCTTTCTTCTTTACGATTCTGTTCGGCATCATGTTCGGCGATCTGGGGCAGGGTTTTGTGCTGCTCTTCCTCGGGATACTGGCGGGTAAGCGGGGAATAAAGGCCCTCTCCCGGTTCCGCGGCTACTCAGGCCCCCTTATGGCGGTGGGTATCGCCTCCATGGTTATGGGGCTGCTCAACGGCGAAGTCTTCACCAACGAGGAGCTGCTTGTGGGGCCCATCAGGGCGGTTACCGGTCTCTTATTCGGCAAGCCGGTGGATCGAATCCTCACCATCATGCCTCTGGCGGAGAAGGGCGGCAGTGTTGCCAAACTTTTTTACTTCTTCGGTTTTACCATCTCCGTGGGGATCATCCTCAACTCCGTGGGTCTCCTCGTGAATATTGTCAATCTCTGCATCATGAAAAAATACGAAGGGGCCTTTTTTTCCAAGACAGGCGTTGCGGGACTCTTCTTTTTCTGGTATGCCGTTTCCATAGCGGTGCGGATATTTTTGAAGAGTCCCTTCATGTGGTTCGATCTTATCGGCCTCCTCCTGCCGGTTTTCTGTATCTTCTTCGGCCCCGTGATCTGGCGGCTTGCGACGGGGAAAAGGCCGGTGCTGGAACACGGCATCATGGTTTTTATCGTGGAAGGTTTTGTGGAGATCCTGGAAACCGCTTCCACTTATATTTCCAATACGGTAAGTTTCCTCCGGGTGGGGGCCTTTGCCCTGAGTCACGCGGTGCTTTCCTACATTGTGTTCCGTTTTTCCGAGGAGATTAGCCATCTTGAAGCGGGCCCCATCGGGCCTCTGGCAGCCTTCCTTATCATGGCTTTCGGCAATGCGGTTATCATCGTTCTGGAAGGGATGATTGTAGCCATCCAGGTGGTACGGCTTCAGTATTATGAATTTTTCAGTAAATTCTTCATCGAGACCGGGGTGGAGTATAAACCCTTCCGGTTTAGAAAAGGTATAAATTGAGGAGAGGAATATGAAACGAAAGGTAATTTTTCTGGCGGTAGTCCTGCTGGTTCTCGGCGCCGCCCTCTTTGCACAGGAGGCTGCCGCCGCGGAAGCTCCTGCCGGAAATTCTCCGGTATGGAAGTACTTTGCCGCCGCACTGGCGGTAGGCATCTCCTGTATCGCCGGCGGTATCGCAGTCGGGCAGATTGGATCGGCCGCAATGGGCGCCATGAGTGAAAACGCGGAACTTTCCGGCAAGGCTCTGCCCTATGCCGGCCTTGCGGAAGGCATTTGCCTTTGGGGCTTCCTGGTAGCCCTGTTAATCATGATCCTGTAACGTGGATTTTTTCTTTATCGGAGATCCGGAACTGGTTACTGCTTTCCGTTTTGTGGGGGTTGAAGGTACTACCGCAGGCGACGCGGAAGAGGCCTCCGCCGTTTTTCGGCGTATCACGGAGGGTTACGATGCAACTGCCGGGATAGTGCTTCCCGGAGGGGTGGAAGGCTGCCGGGTGCTTATATTGACCGAAGAAGTGGCGGACTGGCTGGGAGAACTTCTCATTAAGTGGCAGCTTTCCGACCGTTACCCCCTGGTGGTGGAGATCCCCGGTACTTTGGGCAGGCTTCCGGGCCGCAAATCCCTGGTTGATTCCATTCGGGAAGCTATTGGAGTGCATGTATAAATGGAAGAACTACAGTCAACCGAAGTTTTAGACCGGGAAATACTCGAAGACGCCCGGCGGAAGGCTTTCAAGATACTGAAGAACGCCGACGACACGGTCAAGGTCAATGCCCAATCCTGGAAAAAGAAGTCTGATGAGGCCATTGCCGGCATTGAACGCCGCTATGCAGCGCGGAAGAGACGCAGTACTCAGGAGATCATGGCAAGGCTCCCCCTGGACAAGCGGCGGGCCAAGGCGGAACGTATCGAAGCATTTTTGCTCCTCTCCGCGGAGAACTGGTATAAAAAGCAGCCGCGGGAGCAGATCATCGGTCTTCTTAAAACGGAGATGAAGAGCCGGCTCGAGGAAGCGCCCGGTTCCCTTTCCGAAAGCTGCCGGCTCGTATATGCGGGCCTTGATAAGGCCGAAGCGGAAGCGGTTATTGCAGGCGCCCTGGGGGGAACTTCCATCCCGAAGGGACTGTCCCTGGAAAAGGCTCAGGTCTCTTCCCTTCCCGCCCTTACCCTGGACAGTCCCGTGGTAAAGATCAGGGTTTCCATAGAGATGATTCTGGATTCTATTCTCCATGAAAAACGGGAAGAACTGGTAGGCGCCCTCCTCGGGCCGGAGGCCCTTACGGCCCCCTCCGAAGGAGAGGAGCCGTCATGAAATTTCATGTATGTTTGGTTTTGCCGTGTGGTCATGCAGTTGCACCGGATAGAGGTTATCATGATTGAAGGGCGGATCAAGCGGATTTCAGGGCCTATAATCCGGGCGGAAGGACTGGGAACCGCAGGGCTCTTCGATGTGGTTGAAGTCGGGGAAAAACGGATCATCGGTGAAATTGTCAGGCTGGAAAGGGACGAGGCGGTGATCCAGGTCTACGAAGACGATACCGGGCTCATGATAGGCGCTTCGGCTTCCTCCACAGGGCGTCCCCTTTCGGCGCTCCTGGGGCCCGGCCTCATGGGTACGATCTACGACGGAATTCAGCGGCCCCTGGAAACCCTCTTCAAGGAGAGCGGCGCCTTTATGGCTTCGGGAAGCCGGGGCAATCCTCTTGACCCCGAAAAGAAGTGGCCTTTCATCCCCGACCCGGATCTGGCAAAAAAAATTGTCGCGGGGGAGAGTGTTCCCGCGCTTCCCGGCACGGTACTGGGAACCGTGAAGGAGACTGAAAGCATAATTTGCAGGATCATGATTCCCCCGACGGTAAAAAAATCGACCCTGATAGAGCTTGCCCCTGCCGCTTCGTATACGGTGAACGATGTCATCGCCAAAACAGACCTGGGGAAGGAAATTCCCCTGGCCCAATGGTGGCCGGTACGGATTCCCCGGCCTTCCGCGGAACGTCTTCCGCCGGAGATGCCGCTGGTTACCGGGGAGCGGGTTATCGATGTGTTCTTTCCCCTCTCCAAGGGAGGCGTCGCCGCCATTCCGGGTGGCTTCGGTACCGGAAAGACCATGACCCAGCATGCCATAGCCAAGTGGTGTGATGCGGACGTGATCATCTACATCGGCTGCGGGGAACGCGGCAACGAGATGACCGATGTGCTCACCGAGTTCCCCCACCTTACCGACCCCCGGACGGGCCGTTCCCTCATGGAGCGGACGATCCTCATCGCCAATACCAGCAACATGCCGGTGGCGGCCCGCGAAGTTTCCATTTACACCGGGGTTACCCTGGCCGAGTTTTACCGGGACATGGGCTACCATGTTGCGATCATGGCGGACAGTACCAGCCGTTGGGCCGAGGCCCTGCGGGAACTTTCCGGCCGTATGGAGGAAATGCCCGCGGAGGAAGGTTTTCCCGCATACCTCCCCACGCGCCTTGCCGAATTTTACGAGCGCGCGGGCCGGGTACATACACTGAACGGGGCGGAAGGTTCAGTTTCGATCATCGGGGCGGTTTCTCCTCCCGGCGGCGACTTCTCCGAACCTGTTACCCAGCATACAAAACGTTTTATCCGTTGTTTCTGGGCCCTTGACCGGGATCTCGCCAATGCCAGGCACTACCCGGCGATAAGCTGGATAGACAGCTACTCCGAGTATGCGGAGGAAGTGAGACCCTGGTGGGAACGGGTGAACCCCCAATGGGCTGCCGTGCGTCAGGAGTGTCTGGATCTTTTGAAGCGTGAACAGCGCCTTGCGGAGATTGTGCGGCTTATAGGCCCCGATGCACTGCCCGACGATCAGCGGCTGGTGCTGGTAACTTCGGAAATCATAAAAGACGGCTATTTGCAGCAGAATAGTTTTGATGAAGTTGATATGTACTGTGTTCCCGCCAAACAGGTAAGGCTCCTGGAACTCATCATGGAATTCCACCGCCGGGCGGAAGCCTGCATCAAACTGGGCGCTCCTCTCACCAAGATAACGAGCCTTCGGGCCATTTCAATCGAACAGGAAACGGAGCTTCCTGCGGAAACCGCCGGGGAGACGGAAGACCGTTCCCTGAGGGAGCGCCTTGCCCGGCTCAAGAGTGCGGTAAAAAACGAAGAACTTTCCGTTCTGGATGAGTTTGAATTGGCAATGCGGGCAAGCCTTGAAGAACTGGAACGAAGTTACAGGATCAGGGAAACGTTGTAGACTTTGGGAATGAACAGTAAGGGGAATTGAATGAGAGGAATTGAATATAAGGGACTTACCCGGATAGAGGGGCCGGTAGTGATTACCGAACGGAGCCGCAATGTGGGCTACAATGAGGTAGTCTATGTTTATGACCGGGAAGAAGGCCGCCGCATGGGCCAGGTGGTGGATCTTTCGGAGGAATGGGCGGCAGTCCAGATATTCGGGAACAACACGGGCCTCTCTGCGGAAGACAGCCGGGTAGAGTTTCTCGGCAGACCGATGGAGATCCGGGTAGGGCCCGGCCTTCTGGGCCGTGTATTCAACGGCCTCGGGGAACCCATCGACGGCTACGGGGACATCTTTTCTTCAACTTCGCTGGATGTCAACGGACTGCCCATCAATCCCTATGCCCGCACCTATCCCCGCGACTTTATCCAGACCGGAATCTCCGCCATTGACGGCATGAACACCCTGATTCGGGGCCAGAAGCTTCCCATTTTCAGCGGTAACGGCCTTCCTCATAACCGGCTTGCAGCCCAGATCGTCAGGCAGGCGAAGATCCTCACCGGAAATGAACCCTTTGTCGTGGTCTTCTGTGCCATGGGGGTAAAGTACGATGTAGCCCGCTCCTTTCTGGACGACTTTGAACGCTCCGGGGTACTGGCAAACGTGGTAGTGTTTCTGTCATTGGCCGATGCGCCCAGCCTGGAGAGGCTTGTGGCTCCCCGCTGCGCCCTTACCGCCGCCGAATACCTGGCTTACGAAAAAAACATGCATGTCCTGGTGGTGATGACCGATATGACCAACTACTGCGAAGCCCTGCGGGAAGTATCCAGCATCCGGGGCGAAGTCCCCAGCCGGAAAGGTTACCCCGGCTACCTCTACAGCAACCTTGCAAGTCTCTACGAGCGCGCCGGAAAAATTTCAGGCTCTTCCGGTTCCATCACCCAGATCCCCATTCTTACCATGCCCAACGACGACATCAGCCACCCCATCCCCGATCTTTCAGGCTACATCACCGAGGGGCAGATCGTCCTTGACCGGGAACTCTCCCAGCGGGGAGTCTATCCCCCGGTTGCCGGCCTCCCCAGCCTTTCCCGGCTCATGAAAGACGGCATCGGCGAAGGTATGACCCGTGAAGATCACAAGGATGTCTCAAGCCAGCTTTTTGCCGCATATTCAAAAGTAAAACAGGTACGTAATCTTGCCAGCATCATAGGCGAGGAGGAGCTTTCCGAAGGGGACAAACAGTACCTCAAGTTCGCTGAAAAATTCGAGCAGCTTTTCCTTACCCAGGGCGAAACGGAAAACCGTGACATAGACCGCACCCTCAACCTGGGCTGGCGCGTCCTTACCGAAATTCCCCGCGATGAACTTTTGCGTATCAAGCAGGAGTACATCGAAAAGTATCTTGATCCAATTCTCTCCGCCAGGGAAATGGGAATCGATATTGGGGTACGGCAAATGAAATGAGCACATACACAGGGAAACGCCGCGGCATTTCCCTAACCGTTGCACCGGCGTCTCCGCGGCCCGGCGCGCCCTTACCCCTGGCGTGCAGGGGTCTCTTCCAGCGGGTTCCGGTAGCGGCGCGGGGACACGCCGAATCTTTTCTTGAAGGCGACACTCAGGTGAAACTCGTCAAAGAAGCCGTTGCTGTAGGCTATGGTCTTGAGACTCACATCGGCGCTACGCTTTAAGTCGCCGGCGATGATATCGAGCTTCCTGTCCATCTGATAGCGGTGCACGGAAAGGCCTGTCTCCTTCCTGAAACGGCCTGCCAGACTGCGTATCGAGACGCCGGCTTTTTTCGCCAGCTCTCCGACGGAAAAAAACTTGTGAGGGTTGTCAATGATGCAGTCAATAAGATCCTGGACGGTCCGATCCTTTTTTATCATATTGCGGTTGTAAATATCCGAGAGCTGTGTCAGGAGCAGGTTCAGCATCGCGGTGCAGGAAAGTTCCCTGAACTGCAAATCCGAACCGAAGAGCCTGAGAGATTCCCGGAAAAAAAGCGGAATGTCATCGACTCCGGGGTGCATAAAAATGGGCATTGCGAGGAGCTTTTTGACGGTCGAACCGTCATCATGCGCCGGAGCAACCCTGTCGGCCGGCGCCTTGGCAAAATGGATAAACAGAAGCTGTGTCCCCAGGCTACAGGGAACCGACGCGTAAAGGGGCACCTCTGCCGGAAGCAGCGCCACGTCCCCGGTGCTGAGGTGGAGGCTTTCGTCCCGTACTTTTACATGCCAGTTCCCGGAAAGCACATAGATCATGTCATGGTAATCCGCCGTCCTTGCCCGGTTTACCTCGGCATGGCTGAATCGTATGCTTCCGGCATTCAGAACTTTTCTGTCGCAGACCGGATCGAAGCTATAAATCATTCCCTTATGACCGTGCCGAATTTTACATGTTTTTTTCTGCATTGTCAATTTGTAAATTCCGGCAAACGGAGGGATAATAATATCAAAAGAGGTGTTTATGATGAATACTCCGGTCATAGAAGTCAATGGGATTAGCAAATCCTTCAGTTCCACCAAAGCCCTCACCGGAGTTTCCATGTCGGTCTTTCCCGGTGAAATCAGGGGACTCATCGGCGAGAACGGTTCCGGTAAATCAACCCTGTCGGCGATCATTTCGGGAAACCTCAAGGCCGATGAGGGGACAATGAAACTTTTCGGCGAGCCGTATGCGCCGCAGACAAGTTTCGACGCGTCTGAAAAAGGCGTTTCTATGATCGTGCAGGAACAGGGAACCATCGCCACCATCACGGCGGCGGCGAATATTTTTGCGGGCAGGGAAAAGCAGTTCTGTAAATTCGGTCTCCTCAACAGTAAGGCTCTCAACACAGAAGCGCAGAAGCTCATGGAAAAAATCGGCGTCACCGATATTCCGATGGAGACTGTAGTAAGGTTCCTCTCGTTTGAGGAAAGAAAACTTGTTGAAGTTGCCCGCTCGTTTTACAAAACCCCCGAACTTTTTATCGTCGATGAAACCACCACCGCGCTGCCCCGGAAAGGCAGGGAGATTCTCTACGGCCTTATCAGGCAGCTCAAGACCCGGGGAAAGTCGGTGCTGTTTATTTCGCACGATATTGAGGAACTCAACGGCGTCTGCGATACGGTGACGATACTTCGGGACGGCAAGCTGATCGCCACGCTCGGCGAAAACGAGAAAGACCCGCAGAAGATGAAGTCCCTCATGGTCGGCCGGGAAGTAACCGCCAATTACTACCGGGACGATTTTGAATGTACCGGCATGGGAGAGGATCCCATCTTAAAGGTAGAAAGTCTCTCCGGCGGCCAAATCGACAACGTGTCTTTTATATTGAAAAAAGGGGAAATACTGGGCATTGCCGGCCTTTCCGACAGCGGTATGCACGAGCTGGGCAAGATGATCTTCGGCCTTCTCCCCCTGGAATCAGGCAGGGTGTCGCTGGCGGACGGTACGCCGGTGGACACCCCGCACCACGCCATCCGCAACAAGATAGGCTTTATGTCGAAGAACCGGGACACCGAGTCCATGCTCATCTCCATGAGCATCCAGGACAACGTGGTGCTGCCGTCGCTGGACAACCTGAAAAAATTCGGCTTCTTCATTACCCCGGGTGCGGAAAAAGCCCTGGCAAAGGAGTGGTGCGGCAAGCTGAATGTCAAGATGCGGGATCTCGGTCAGTCCTGCGCTGAGCTTTCCGGCGGCAACAAGCAAAAAATCGTCCTGGCAAAATGGCTGGGCAACGGTTCGGATATTTTTATCCTTGACTGTCCGACCAGAGGAATAGACATAGGCGTCAAGGAAGCCATCTATGACATCATGGAGGATCTCAAAAAACAGGGCAAGTCTATCATCATGATCTCCGAGGAGCTTCCCGAGATTATCGGCATGAGCGACAGGATCATCACCATCAAGGACGGAAAGTCCACCCGCGAGTTCCGGAGATCCCGGTCCCTCACGGAGCAGGATATTATTCAATACATGATTTAGGGGGGAAAGATGCCGGCGATAACCGCAGCGCTGCGTGACAAGGACAGCCGTAACACGATGATTATGAAGATCGTTCCGTTTTTGGGGTTGTTATTTCTGATTCTGTTTTTCCAGATTGTCACCAAAGGGAACCTCTTAAGTTTTAAAAATCTGCGCCTGATCTTTAACCAGGGTTACTCCCTGTTTATCGCGGCCCTTGCCGGGGTCTTTGTCATCTCCACCGGCAACCTCGATTTTTCCATGGGCGGTATCATCGGATTTTCCTGCGTATGCGCCACTCTGGCGGCTACCAAGATAAACCCGGTTTTCGCGGTGCCTGCGGCGCTCCTGGTGGGAACCTTGATGGGTACGGTCAACGGCTTCGCCCAGACGATACTGAAACTCCCCAGTTTTATTGCCTGTCTGTGCATGATGTTTATCCTTATGGCCGGCACCCAGAGCCTCATCACCGGTTCTTCCATCATGATGCCCATCGTCATGATGAAGTGGGAAACCACGACAATGAAACTTATCGTCCTTGCGATCTACGCCGCCGTGATGGTCGTCATGTTCCGCTTTACCAAGCTGGGAAAGGAGCTTAAAACCCTCGGCGTTTCCTGGGAAGCCGCGCGGCAGTCAGGCGTCAGCCCCAGGGTCCGTATTTTCCAGGCTTATACCCTGAGCGGTTTTGCGGCCGGTGTTACGGGTTTTTTCCTGATGCTCCGCACCGGCGGCGCGGCGATTTCCACCGGAAGTACCATGACCACCGATGTCATCGTGGCGATAGTCTTCGGCGGCATGGCCATTTCAGGCGGGGCGTCTTCAAAGATCACAGCCGCCATGCTGGGTACGCTCATCGTCACGATACTGAACAACGGCATGGTACTGGCCGGGTACGGTGGAGACGCCCAGCAGCTGGTAAAGGGTCTCCTCTTCCTGGTTATCATTTCCATTTCCACCAGCAGGGATCCAAACGTGATCATCAAGTAACGGCCGCGGCATCAACGGGAGGATAGTAAAGCCGTTGGTTTTATCCTTCCATGACATATTTTTAGGAGGTTGATTGTATGAAGAAGTTTTTAGTTTTTTTCTGCGCGCTGCTCGTGATGGTCTTTGTTTCTTGCGATGGAAAGAAAGAAGCCCCGGCGCCGGCGCCTTCCGCTCCGGCCGCTTCTGCGGCTGCCGAAAAGGGAGCCAAACCCTTTAAATACGGATTTATCTCCTGGGGAACGGCCGACGAGCATGGCCGCACCCTGAACGCTGCCTGCAAGTGGGCGGTTGAAGCGGCGGGCGGCGAGTTCATCATGGACGGCAGCGCCATATCCGCCGAAACCACCATCGCGGCGGCCGAAAACCTGATCCAGGCGGGCTGCAACATGATCAGTTTCTGTACCTATTCCGGGGAAGCGTCGGTGCCGCAGATTTCCCGGCTCTGCCAGGAGAACAGGGTGTACTGGACCATGTGGGACACCACCATCGCCGACAAATCGGTTCAGGAAATGATCGACCAGGATCCCTATTTTGTGGGAACCACCAACGAGGACCAGTACGCCGCAGGTTATAGAACCATGCAGATTCTCGCCGAAAAGGGCGCCAAGAACTGCATCGTCGGCAAATACGGCGTCAACATCCCCACCTGTGACGGCCGCGTCGAAGGAGCGGAAGCCGCGGCGAAAGAGCTGGGCGTCAACATCCTCTACGAAGTGGTTGCGCCCACGGACTGGAAGAAAGGTTTCCAGGACGCCTTCGTGGCCCATCCGTCCGCCGATTCCGTTTTCATGGCCGGAGCAGGTCAGCAGAGCCCCCAGATCGCGGCGGCATTTAACGAGACCGGCAAAACTGAATACTATATCGGCTCCGTTGACTACTACGACGCCATGGGCGAGTCACTTAAAAAGGGCGAACTTTCCGTCATTTCAGGCGGCCACATGATCACCAGCACCTTCTCGGCCCTCATGGCAATCAACGCCTATTTCGGGACGCCGCTCTCCACCGAAAAATATCAGATCACCATTCCCTACCTCATGCTGAGCAGCTACGAAGATTTTGAGCTGTATCTGAAGTACGCATCCCAGGGTGCGGCCTACACCCCGGATGAAATGAAAAAATTCATCGGCGTATACAATCCTTCGCTCACACTGGATTTCTTCCAGCAGGAAGTGAGCAAGTGGAGCGTCGCCGACATCAAGGCAAGAAAAGAAGGGTAATATGAACAACACTCCGCTTACATACCTCAAAAGAGTTTTTTTTAGTCTGTTGCTGCCGGCAATAGTGTACATCGGCCTGGGACTCATCAGGCCCGACATATACTTCCAGTTCAGAACGTTTCTCATGCTGCTGACCCAGACCATGGCGTATATCCTTATCGGCTGGTCAATGCTCTTTGGTATGTCGGTGGGGCTGTTCGACTTCAGCGTTGGTTCCCGGGTGGTGCTTTCGGCCCTCTTCGGAATACACATAACACAGTATTTCGGGATTCCCGGTCTTGTCCTGGGAACCTTCGCCAGCAGCATCGTACTCGCGCTCTTCACTGCGCTTGCCTTCGCGGTGCTCCGCATTCCTTCCATCATAACCGGTTTCGCGGCGCTCCTGATCTTTGAATCCGTCGCCACGATTTACCAGAAACAGTTCAAGAATATCATATACGACAACATGAAGATATTCGGTACGTCGCCGGGCATTTTCGTTGTCGCGTTTATCTCCTTCCTGGTGGTGTACATCGTGTTTAACCACACAAAATTCGGCTACCAGATCAAGGCCATTGGAGGGAACGAGGCGGTGGCCCGGAGCATGGGTATAAAAGCCATGCACTTAAAGCTGAACACCTACATTATCGGAGGAGTCATTCTGGGGGCCGCCACACTTGTGCAGATAGGATACACCGGTTCAAAGGCTGCGCAGATAAACATGAGCAGTATGGCGACCTGCTTTACCCCCATGATGGGCGTCATGATCGGCATGTTCCTTTCATCCTGCAATATGGTGATCGGCTCGTTCATCGGGGCCTTCTGTATTGCAGTGGTGAGTTCGGGTCTCGTGGCCGTCGGCATGGAGTCAAGGCTGCAAAACGTGGTGGTTGGAATATTCCTCCTGATTTTTATCGGATTGAAAACCAATTCCGCTACGCTGAAAAAAGTATTCAGAATTGAAGCTGTTTCAAATTAACAAAGGGTTATACGGAACCTCGTTCCGCTTCGATTAACGCAAACGGCAATACCGCCGTTTTTTATAGGAGTTTATATGTTATACGAAAAAGACAACAAACTGTGGTACGAATTTGACAATAACAGGGTCTGTATCGAAGCCTGGGGGCCCAACGCCCTGCGGGTGCGTGCCACGTCCAACGCCTCCTTTACCGGCGAGAACTGGTCCCTCATGGAGGGTAAGCCTGCAAAGGCCCGGATCACGATAAGCAAGGCCGAGCGGAAGAATTCAGCCGGCGGCATGATGGGTTTTGCCGATCTTTCCACCGCGGAGTTTGTCAACGGCAAGATAAAGGCCTTCCTTACGGGAACCGGGGTTATCACGTTCAGTAACGGTAAGGGCGAGACACTCCTTAAGGAGAACTGGAGACGCCACGAAGACCAGCCCAGCATGTCGTTGAAGATCAACGGAAGGGAATTCCGGCCCCTTGAAGGCGACAGCTACCGTCTTGCCGTGCGCTTCCTCGCTAACGACGACGAAAAAATCTTCGGCATGGGCCAGTACCAGCAGAAGATCATGAACATGAAGGGCTGCTCGCTGGAGCTGGCGCACCGGAACTCTCAAGCCTCGGTGCCGTTCTACGTCTCCAGCCTGGGTTACGGATTTTTCTGGAACAACCCGGCGGTAGGACGGGCGACCTTCGGAAACAACGGTTATGAGTGGGTCGCCGAAAGCACCAAACAGATGGACTACTGGATCGTCGCCGGGGATACGCCGGACGAAATCGAGTGCGCGTACATGGACGTGGTGGGCCGGGCTCCCATGATGCCCGATTACGCGATGGGCTTCTGGCAGTGCAAGCTGCGCTACTGCAGCCAGGAAGAACTCCTCACAGTTGCCCGCAAACACAAACAACTTGGCCTCCCGATGGACGTGATTGTCGCTGACTTCTTCCACTGGACCCAGCAGGGCGAATACAAATTCGATCCCAAGTTCTGGCCAGACGTGGAAGGCATGTGTAAAGAACTCAAGAGTCTGGGCATAGAGCTGATGGTCTCCATCTGGCCCACAGTCGATTACCGTAGCGAGAACTTCAAGGAGATGATGGAAAAAGGCTACCTCGTGCGAACCGAACGAGGTGTCAGGGTTACCATGCAGGCCTTCGGTCAGGAAGTTTTTATGGATCCCACAAATCCGGGTACCCGCGAATTCGTCTGGAGCAAGGCGAAGCAGAACTACTGGGACAAAGGCGTGCGCATCTTCTGGCTCGATGAAGCGGAGCCGGAATACTCGGCCTACGATTACGATCACTACCGCTACTACCTTGGAACCGATCTCCAGGTCGGGAACCTCTATCCCCTGTATTACGCCAAGGCCTTCTTTGACGGGATGCAGAAAGCCGGCATGGCCAATCCGCTCAACCTCCTCCGTTGCGCCTGGGCCGGCAGCGCCAAATACGGCGCCCTGGTCTGGTCGGGCGACATCGGCTCCACCTTCGAGTGCTTCCATCGGCAACTCCGGGCTGGCCTTTCCATGGCCATGGCGGGCATCCCATGGTGGACCACCGACATCGGCGGCTTCTTCGGCGCGAGAACCGACGATCCGGACTTCCACGAACTCCTCCTCCGCTGGTTCGCCTGGGGCTGCTTCTGCCCGGTATTCCGGCTCCACGGCGTGCGTGAGCCTCAGCACGGCTTTGACGGCGATTTTATTTCCGGCATCGGCAGCTTCGGCTCCGGCGCGGACAACGAGGTTTGGAGCTATGGGGAGGATTGTTTTCAGGTGATGAAGAAATACCTCTTCCTGCGGGAACGGCTCAAACCCTACATTTCTGCACAGATGAAGCTCACCGCCGACAAGGGTACGCCCATCATGCGGCCTGTCTTCTACGACTTCTCCACCGACAAGGAAACCTGGAATATAGACGACCAGTATATGTTCGGTCCGGACATCCTTGTGGCGCCGGTGATAGAAAAAGGCGCTCTGAAACGAAACGTGTATCTTCCTTCCGGCGCGAAATGGACAAACGCCTGGACAGGAGAAGAACATCAGGGCGGGCAGGCGATCACCGTTGATGCGCCTATCGACATTATTCCGCTGTTTCTCAAAAACGGAGCCAGGCTCCCCATAAAGGAATAGACTTGTTCGGAAATTCAAGTTTTTGAGCAAGTCTAATAGGCCGAACTCCGGGTTTTTAATTTTACCACGGACTAACACGGACAAAACCTGCGAATTCGGGTCAAAAAGTCCGTTTTTGTCCGTGAGGTCAGTGGTTAAATTCCTAAACCCGTGTATTTGCTTGAAGCAGGTAACATCTTTTTGATACTCTTTTCCATGATAGAGTATCCGTGAAATATCATGGAGTTTGAGAAAGATTTTGCCGCCGAAGAGCAGTGCCGGGATTATATTATGCATACCCGATACAAAAAACGGGGTATATATATGCCCGATATGTAGAAGCAAAAAGTCATAGCGAGTGCGAGAGACTGCTTATGAATGTGCGGAATGCCATCATCAGCAATCTATACTTTCCGGCACACTGTTTTAGAATACCCATAAACCATTGACTTTACGGTTTCCGGCCATGTGGTACATTACTTCGTCAAAAAGCGGAACAAGCGTATTAGAGATACAAAGGATTTTAGGCTTGGGAAGTTATAAAACCGCATGGACATGGCTGCATACACTTCGTTGCGCAATGATTCGTCCGAACAGAGAGCGCCTATCCGGAACGGTGGAGGTCGATGAAGCTTTCTTTGGAGCCCCTGAAACGGGTAGAAAACGAGGTCGGGGCGGTGAAAACAAGGTACACGCTGCCATAGCGGTTGAAAGTAACGATAACCAGGTTGGACGTATACGTATTGGCATTATTAAGGACGCCGCTCAAGAGAGCCTGCAAACTTTTATTTAGGGAAGCATTGAATCTGGCAGCACAATGATTTCGGATAGCTGGAGAGGATACTACGGTCTTGAAGGAATCGGTTATAAGCACAAAAATGAAGAAAAAAGGACCTTGTAACAAATTTCGTGTAAACGGCTATACTGCCACAAGGAGAAAGTACGGCCTTTTCAAAAGAGCTTCCGGGTGAAATCCTGAAGGACTACCACGGCCCGGACGACTTTTACGGGCCCCGGGGAATCATGAAACGGCTTGCCACGGCGCCGGTCGGGCGAACCGCGGAAGCCGAACCGGCATTTCATCCCGGGTACGGGAAACATGACCGGGGTGAAAAAACAATAGCACGCCGCCGGAACGGGAAAACAACCGAAGACCCG
>JAITLC010000037.1 GCA_031278095.1 Treponema sp. | reverse complement strand
GTAGTTTCCATAATCGTGGAGGCGGCGAACCGCTGGGAATGGTGGGCGCCCTATGCTTCGGCTATCATTTTTCAGGGAATTTTCAGCAATCAGACTTA
Organism: Treponema sp.; assembly: GCA_031278095.1. Lineage (GTDB taxonomy): Bacteria > Spirochaetota > Spirochaetia > Treponematales > Breznakiellaceae > JAIRNJ01. The sequence goes on along the minus strand of JAITLC010000037.1, from coordinate 3,116 downwards.
TGAAGAATCTGTCCGCTCGCTGGGGCTTCAGCAGTTCTTACCGGTTTCGGGGCGCCGCGAATGAGAATCAGAAATCTATTGGAGATAGATTATATTCTTCTCTTTGCTTCCCTGGTGCTGTCAATATTTGGTGTCTTGTTTATTTATTCTTCCGGCGTTACTTCCTCCGGAGTACTCGTTTCAAACGAATACATCAGGCAGATTATCTGGGCCATTGCGGGTATGGCTATTGCATTTTTACTGTCACTTATTGACTATAAACGAATCCGGGATCTTTCAATCTATCTTTATCTGGGTACGCTTCTTCTTCTGCTCTATACCTGTTTCTTTGGCCGGCTGGTAAACGGCGCCCGGGCCTGGATAGGCATCGGGGCTTTCGGTATTCAGCCTTCAGAATTCGCCAAGATTACTACAATTCTTTTTCTTGCCCGTCATCTGGATGATACCCGCCGGACTACCGAAGTCTTTTCCCGTTTTGCAGTTTCCTGCATCATTGTTTTTATTCCCATGGGCATTATTCTTATGCAGCCCGATTTTGGCACATCATTGGTATTTATACCGATTCTGCTGGTAATGACTTTTGTCGCAGGCGTGACGATCCGTTATGTTATTTTTTTAATTGCCTGCATCGGCCTTACGGGCATTCTTACCGTTCTTCCTCTCTGGCAAAGTTACATACTCCGCAGTAATGCCGGCAGTTTTTTAATTCTTCTTAACCCGCGTTTCATAATGACAGTAATCCTGGCGTTAGGGCTAATCGCCGGTATTGCCTTCTTTGGTTATATCAAATACAAGAAAGCCTATTTTTTCTGGATCTTATATGCAGTAGGCATTGCGATAATATCACTGGGCGCCTCATTCATGTCTCACAGGGTACTTAAAGATTATCAAATAATGCGTCTTATCGTCTTTCTGGATCCCGATGTCGATCCCCGGGGCGCAGGCTGGAATATTATTCAATCAATTACCGCTATCGGTTCCGGCGGGCTTACCGGGAAAGGCTACCTTCATGGCACGCAGAGTCACTACCGTTTTCTTCCTCAGCAGAGTACCGATTTTATTTTTTCGATCTTTACCGAAGAATGGGGCCTTCTGGGAGGGCTGCTGGTTTTCGCCCTCTTTTTGATCATCTGCCTAAGGCTTATACACATCATCAGAACCACTAACGATGCCTTCGGCGCCAATATTTGTGCGGGACTTTCCGGTATGTACATTTTCCACTTCCTCATCAATGTCGGAATGACCATGGGTATCATGCCCATTACGGGAATACCGCTGCTTTTCATGTCTTACGGCGGTTCGGCCTTGATTTCCGCCATGACGGGAATCGGGCTTGTCCTCAGTATCTATGTCAGAAGGTATGGCCATTAGTTGGAAAAACGCTATGTGGATCCCCTGCATGAACTGGGACGGTTTCTTATGGAAGTGGAAAAACCGGCCCGCTATACCGGCGGCGAATACGGAAGCCTTGCCCGCCGTTCCGCAATCCTCGATACCCTTATTGCTTTTCCGGATCTCTATGAAATAGGCATGTCAAACCAGGCCATGCGGATCATCTACAACCGCAGTAACCGTATTGAGGGCGTTTCCTGCGACAGGGCCTTTGCGCCTGCGCCGGATTTTGAAAAACTTCTCGCGGAAAAAAATATACCACTCTATGGTCTTGATACAGGCATTGCGTTTCATGATCTTGATATCCTCATGTTCACTTTTGGTTATGAACTGGGAATAACAGAAGTCCTTGCCATGCTTCAGGCGGGGAAAATCCCTGTTCGTTCAGAAGACCGGGATGAGCAATGCCCTGTAGTGATCATGGGAGGGCCCAGTGTTTCCAATCCTGTCCCCTACGGCCGCTTTATCGACGCCTTCTGGATAGGGGAGGCCGAGGCCGGTTTTTTTGAACTCCTGGCCGTCCTGCGCGATATGAAAAAGGCAGGGGAGGGGAGGGCGGTTCTCCTCGCAAAAATTGCGGAACACCCGAACATCTGGCTGCGCGGAAAGAAGAAGGCTTTCAGGGCCGTCGATTCGCATTTTGGAGAGGGGGAGGGAGGGGCTGCGGTCTTCCCTGTTCCCAGCATAAAAACCGTACAGATGCATGGGGCGGTAGAAATAATGCGCGGCTGTCCCAACGGCTGCCGTTTCTGCCATGCGGGTTACTGGTACAGGCCCATGCGGCAGAAAAACGCCCCGGTAGTTTTCCGTGAGGCCGAAGCCTTTGTCCGTCAGGGCGGTTACCGGGAGATCGGCCTTTCGTCCCTCTCTACCGGAGATTACCGGCACATTGATTACCTTGTTAACACCTTTAATGAACGGTATCAACAGGAGCATGTTTCTTTCCAGCTTCCTTCCCTCCGCGTTTCGAGTTTTTCCCTTCCCCTGTTGGAAAAAGTATCTCTGGTACGCAAAAGCGGCCTGACCTTTGCGGTGGAAACTCCCGAGGAAGCGTGGCAATTTTCAATAAACAAACAGGTCATACGGGATGATGTAGTAAGTATCCTTCGGGAAGCAAAGAAACACGGCTGGAGTGGTGCAAAGTTCTATTTCATGATAGGCCTCCCCGTAGCAAAAGGAGTAATACAGCTTCATGAAAAACCGGAGGAGGAGCCGGAACAAAGCGAAGAGGCGGAAATAGTCAATTTTATCCGCTATGTAGCGGGGAAAACAGGCGCCCACTGTAACATCAACGTAGGAGTCTTTGTCCCCAAGCCGCACACCCCCTATCAGAGGGTTGTCCAAATGGAGCATGAAAAAGCCAGAGAAAAACTGTTCTGGATAAAGGATAATCTCAAAAAAGAAGGCCACAAGGTAAGTTTTCAGGATCCCTTTATTTCCGGACTCGAAGGCCTCCTGAGCCGGGGCGGTGAATTTACAGGCGCTTTGATAGAAGCAGCCTTCCGCAAGGGCTGCCGTCTTGATGCGTGGAGCGAATACATAAAAAAGGATGTATGGGAAAATTTATTTACAGAACACCGGGAAGAGATAAAAAAGACGCTTGAGTTTGACATCGCCGAAGAGCTTCCCTGGGTTTCCATCAATTCCGGGATAAGTCTAAAATACTTCAACAAAGAATTTGAGAAGTCATGTAATCAAGAATTAACTTTAATATGTGCAGAAAA
>JAITLC010000028.1 GCA_031278095.1 Treponema sp. | reverse complement strand
TTGTTGTTGTTTTTTTTGGTTTTAAAATTATTTTTTTTCTTTTTGGAAAAAAAAATTCATTTTTAAGAAATTAATTACCCCCCCCCCCCCCCCCCCCCCATGTAATTCGATAACGTTTTTACTTACCTATACCATATCGTTCTTTTTGTTCCTTATCTGTAGTTTTTATATTCCCCTATTACCGTATATTATCATCGCTGTTTCAGGACAGTCTTCTATACATCACCGTATTATTTGGAGGTTCTCATTATGAAATTCTCCGGGTAATGATCGGTTCTACAACTCTTAATCTCTCGAATGCCAATCTCCTGTTTTCCAGAGCGGTTAATGGTGCGGGCTTGTCATTGGCTGCCTAAACGGAAAATCAAAACCGCGTTGATAATTTCTAAAAGGTTGTTTATGAAATCCATGGTCAGAACAGTTCAAAGTAAAAGCAATACTCTGTGGGGCCGTATATGGTATAACCGGCAAATTTATGCACTCATTCTTCCCGCCCTGGTATGGGTCATCATGTTTTCGTATATACCCATGGCGGGCTTGCAGTTGGCGTTCAAACAATTTAACGCCCGTCTGGGGATATGGGGAAGTCCGTGGAACGGCTTGACCAACTATTCGTACCTTGTGCGGGATCCGCAATTTTGGCGGGCCATGGTAAACACCATTACCATAAGCCTCCAGCGCATCTGTTTCCAGTTCCCGGTACCCGTTATTCTTGCCCTGCTCATTAATGAGCTGAGTTTTAAGAAATACAAAAAAATACTACAGACGATTTTTACGTTCCCCAACTTTCTTTCCTGGATAGTTATTTCTGCGATTATGTTTAATCTTTTACAGTCCGCGGGCCTCATTAATCTGATTATCAGGCAGGTTGGCGGCGATCCAATCCCGTTCCTTACTTCAAACAATCTTATCCGCCCCATGCTGTTCATAACTGATAACTGGAAAAGCGCCGGTTGGAGCGCCATTATATACCTGGCCAGTATTTCCGGCATTGATCAGGAGCAGTACGAATCGGCGGTTATTGACGGCGCAAACCGTTTTCAGCGCATGCTCCATATAACCGTTCCCGGTATACGGGAAACCATTATCATTATGTTTATTCTGGGGATTGGCGGCATCATGAACGCCGGTTTTGATCAGATTTTTAACTTGGGTAATTCCCTGGTTCTGAGCAAGATCGATATACTTGACTGGTATATTTACCGCAGGACCTTCGAGACAAGTACGGACTTTGGGTTTTCAACCGCCATCAGCCTGATGAAGGGTTTCCTCAATTTCGCTTTCCTCCTGACCGCAAACCAGGTTACCAAATACGTTACCAAATCCGGGCTGTTTATGTAGGGGGATGCGGACATGAAGAAAAAGATTGAATCATTTGAGATTATAATCACTATCATCTTGTCTATTTGGGGAATAGTTATTATTTTCCCGTTTATTAATGTTATCGCGCTGTCTTTCTCTACTGAAAACGAATACCTGCAAACGCCGTATATGTTTTTTCCCAAGCATCCGACACTGGAAAACTTCAGGAAGCTGATAGGCGGCGGCCAGATTCTGATTGGATACCGGACAACGCTGCTGGTTGAACTTATCAGCCTCCCTTACTGTCTTTTTTTAACCATCAGCCTTGCTTACGCCCTTTCCCGGCCGTCGTTTCCCGGTAAAAAATTCTTTTTGTTGTTTTTCATTTTTACCATGTATTTCTACGGAGGGATAGTTCCCATGTACCTCTGGCTCAGGCAGCTTGGCCTGATGAATACCATTTGGTCCATTATCTTGCCCCACGGGATCAACATGTTCTACTTCTTGATTATCCGTAATTACATCGCGTCCCTGCCGGATTCAATTTCGGAATCTGCCCGTATAGACGGCGCCGGCGAATGGCGTATCCTGTTTAGAATTATTTTGCCGCTCTGTAAACCTATCCTCGCGACATTCGCCTTGTTTTATGCGGTTGACCGATGGAATGACTGGTATTATCCCATGATCTTTATACGGAAGCAGAGCATTGTTCCCCTGCAGGTTGCGCTCAGAAATATCGTTCTTGTGGCCGAAAACGCAATGGCCAGCAAGTCCGAAATGTCAACGGGGTTTCTGTTTTCCATTGGCCTGAAAATGGCCGCGGTTATCGTGACGATAGCCCCCATTATGCTCGTGTATCCCTTTTTACAGAAATATTTTGTCAAGGGGATGACGATAGGATCGGTCAAAGGCTGATTTACGCCGCGTTGCGGTTGTTTCAGTCAATATATTTTTGGAGGAGAATATGAAGAAACATACTTTTTTTCAGATGAAAAAGGCTCTGGCCTTGGCGGCAGTCTTTTTACTGGCACTGGCCGGGTGCTCGAAAAGACCCCGGACGGCGCAGCCGGACGGTTCCGGCGGCGTTGAAGACGATCTGTCCGAACAGTTTACCTATTCGTTTGCCCTGGTAAACAGCGGGCAGTTCACCGAGGGCGCCCAGGATTTTAACTCCGATGTGATCGCAAAACACTTCGAGGAAAAATTCAACTTTAAATTCGGCGACGTCACCCTGATGACCTGGTCCGACTGGATTGAGCGGCCCCGTATCTGGATTGCATCCGGCGATATGCCCGATTTTCTTCAGACATATTTTAGCTACGAAGACTATAAAAACTGGTATGATCAGGACCTCCTCAAGAAATTCCCCGCCGGCTGGCAGACCAAATACCCCAACCTGTATGAACTTTACAAAATGAGCGGTATCAGTGAATTCCTTGAGGAGAATGTCGGTAACCCCCCGGGGGCTTTTTACAATATCCTGTTTAAGTACTATCCTCCCACCTCTCCCGTTCTTGCCCAGCACCCTGTCGCTGCCTTCCGTAAGGACTGGGCCGGAGCCATGGGCGTTGCCGAGATCAAGAGCGCCTACAAGCTGAGCGAGCTTATCGCGCTGGTTGAAAAATTCCAGAAGGAAGGGCAGAACCTGCCCGGAGTGAGGCCTGGACAGACCGATACCTGGACCATCCGTGCCGACCAGATCATATATATGTTCTTCCAAACACAATGGACTCATGCCGCGGACTTCTATAAAGACCCGGCCGACGGTACATACAAATGGGGGCCGGATGATCCCCGGGTCTTCGAGATGGTCAAGGTCTTTAAGGATGCCGTGGATCGCGGCATTGTCTCGCCCAACTTTGCGTCCTTTAAAAACGACGAAGAGGCCCTGCGTTTCTTCACCGGCGGTTCTTTTATGTGCTACGGCACCGGCTGGGTTGAGTATGTATTCAACGATTATAACCGTTTCCAGGTATCGGTCGGCCTCGATCCCTTTGAGAGCGTCGCGGAAGTCGTTGTCCTCAGCGAAGATGGAAACTATGTCCCCGAGGGACGGCTTAACAACTGGTCGGTGCTCTATTTCAGCCCCAATATGAGCGACAAAAAATTCGACCGGCTGCTTAAGATTCTTGACTACACGGCTACCGAGGAAGCCCAAAATATCATCCACCTGGGATTTGAAGGCACAGATTACACCAGAAACGGGGATGTTATTACCCTTACCCGCCCCCTGGATCCCAACGGAAACGCCCAGTCGATGTTCTCGCTCTACCCTTATACCCGGCTCTGGTATCATCCGCCGATTACCTATGATGATTTTGCCGGGGTTAATCCCTCCATACCCAAGGCCTACCACGACGTCGCCAATACCATGTGGGGTAACAAGCAGAAGTATGGGAACGATACGGGAACCATGCAAAATCCTAATATTGAACTGCGGTTTTTCAACGGGCCCAATTACCTAAAAAGGAATACCAATATGGTCAGGGATGGAATTCTCGGCGTAATCACCGAACGGGGCGATCTCAAGACCAACTATGACAACTGGATCAGGAGCATGAGGCCGGTTGTTGATCCTATCCTGAATGAACTCAACAGCGGTCTTGGATCCAGGTAAGATCAAAAGACTGTATTTTTAGTCCGGGCTGCATGTTCAGCCCGGACGATTTCCATTTTCCCGTTAAAATTTGCAAGGAGTTTAACAATGCTGCAAAATAAAAAGGTTGTCTTTGACAAAGCCTGGGAAGTCAGTCTGCATACGGAAGAACTTGACGACAGTAATATTCCCGATGGTTCCGTGCTTCTCAAAAAGATATATTCTATTATCAGCACGGGAACTGAGCTTGCCTGTCTTTCTGGGAATGAAGGCTGGTTTAAAATGCCCAGCGTACCCGGTTATGCCTGTGTTGGAGAAATAGTAAAATGCGGGCCAAAAGTTGAAGGTTACAAGGCGGGTGACAAGATACTGTGTTACGGCAACCATTCTCTGTACGAAACCATACCGGCCAAAGGCATTTTTATGCCGGTACCGCATGGTTTTGATTTGAAGTGGGTTCCGTTTATACGCATGGCTACGATTGCGGCCACTGCGGTCAGGACTTCTGTTATTGAATTAGGCGATTATGCGGCGGTTTGCGGTCAGGGACTTGTCGGTAATATGGCCATGCAGCTTGCGACTCTCCAGGGGGCGCGGGTGATAGCGGTGGATGTTGCGGATAACCGGCTTGAGGCGGCTAAAAAGTGCGGCGCCGCGCTTACGATCAATTCAGCCAGCCGGGATGCCCTCGAAGCAGTAAAGAATTTTACCGGCGGGAAAGGTGTCTCTACGCTTATTGACGCAACCGGCATTTCTGAATTAGATGTAAAGAATGTAGAATGGGTTGCCCAGAACGGTGAGATGATATTCCTTGGGAGTCCCCGGGGCGTATACGAAACCAATGTGACCCCGTTTCTAAACCGGGTACACCTGGCCCCCTTTAACGTTACTCTTAAAGGCGCGCACGAATGGAAATTCCCCATAAACAAAAATCCGTTTGTGAAACATTCGCTGGAACGGAATTCTGAGTTGATGTTTGATCTGATCGCACGGAAAAAGATCATTCTGGAACCGCTTCTTTCGGAAGTGGCAAGCCCGTCCGACTGTTCTGCCGTCTACGCCAACCTTCGGGATAAGAAGGATCAATACATGGGTGTTTTGTTTGACTGGTCTGAGCTTGTTCCAAAACTCGGTTAGTTTTGGGACAAGCTCCTGGAAAAACCGGTCAAAGTCCGGTTTTCCCCTAAATCCAAGGAAGCTGTTCCAAAAACTGAAGTTTTGGAACAGCCTTGTCTATAAATAGTGTCTGTCTATAATGTAGACACATTATATACAGACGTTAAATAATTTTAAGGAGCGGTAAAATGGCTGATATTAGTTTGCAGCTTTATTCCATCAAGGAAGAAGCCCGGGAGAACTTTGAGGAAGCTCTAAAACTCACTGCCAAATGCGGTTATACGGGCGTTGAATTTGCCGGTTATTTCGGGCAGAGCGCGGACCGAATGAAGGAACTGCTTAAAAAGTACGGCCTTAAAGCGGTAAGTACCCACGTTGGCCCTGATAAGCTCAAGGCCTCCCTTGATGCGGAGATCGCGTATGCCAAGGCCCTGGGTTATAACATGATCGTGTGCCCCTGGCTTCCCTGTAAGACCGAAGAAGACACGGTTAAGGATGCGCTTTTCCTTGAAGAATGTGCCAGGAAAGCGGTGAAAGAAGGGATAGTTATCGGTTACCATAACCACAATCAGGAGTTTGTTAAATTCAACGGCAAATATGCGATGGACATCATTCTTGAGAACGCGCCTTCGGTAAAATTTGAGCCGGACGTATTCTGGGTAGCTTTTGCCGGTGTGGATCCCGTTTCCTATATTACACCCCTTGAGAAAGCCGGCCGCATCTGCGCTATTCATGCCAAGGAACTCGCCAAAGAGGGAAAAGACAATGTGTACATTGGCGAGGGCAAGATTGACTTCAAGGAGATCGCTGCTATATGCCCGCCCTCTAAATATCCCTGGATCGTTGAACAGGAGGAGTTCCACAGCGATCATGAAGACGGGATCACAGTCAGCTTCAAGGGTTTAAAAAGCGTTTTGGGTTAAGAATGATACCTGAAATCGGTATCATTGGCGCCGGAAACATGACGTTTTATGTATCTCCCATGACGAACAGGTGAGTTCCCTCACGGACAGAAGGATCAGCATGGTTCCCAGGCCGCGGCGGCGACGCACATACGGGTTTATGGTACAATGCGGTATCACACTATATTCAGGGAGCATTGTATGACTATCGGTTTTATCGGTTTGGGAATCATGGGGCGTCCCATGGCAAAGAATCTTATCAAGGCAGGCTACAGTCTCGTAGTCTATGACAAGTTTGTCAATTTTGACGACATCACTGCCCTGGGCGCCGGGGCTGCTTCTTCAAACAGGGATGTTGCCGCCGGAAGCGATCTTGTCATCACCATGCTGCCCAATTCGCCTCATGTGAAGGAGGCAGTGCTCGGGCCCGGCGGAGTCATTGAAGGCATCAAAAGCGGAGCCACGGTGGTGGACATGAGTTCCATTGCCCCGGCTGCCTCCCGGGAAGTAGCCGCGGCCCTCAAGGCCAGGGGGGTTAATTTTCTCGATGCGCCGGTTTCCGGGGGAGAGCCCAAGGCCATCGATGGAACTCTTGCGATCATGGCCGGCGGGGACAAGAAGGTCTTTAATGAGGTGAAGCCCGTGCTTGAGAAGATGGGTTCCAGCGTGGTTCTTGTAGGGGATGTGGGTGCGGGAAATATAACAAAGCTGGCAAACCAGATCGTGGTTGCCCTCAATATCGCCGCGGTTTCAGAAGCCTTTGTGCTGGCGTGCAAGGCCGGTGTAGACCCCGGGAAGGTCTTTGATGCAATCAAGGGCGGTCTTGCCGGTTCCACGGTGATGAACGCCAAGGTTCCCATGATCCTCGACGGCAATTTCAAGCCCGGTTTCCGTATTGAGCTGCATATCAAGGATCTCCAGAATGCACTGGATACGGCCCACGATCTGGGGGTTCCCATTCCCCTTACTGCCGGTGTGATGGAAACATTGCAGGCCCTCAAGACCGACGGCATGGCGGCAGATGATCACAGCGCCATTGTGCGGTACTACGAAAAACTTGCGAAGACAGAAGTACGGAAGTGAGCGTGAAAAGGCTGGATAACAAGGTTGCCCTGATCACCGGGGCAGGGCAGGGACTGGGGGCGGCTATCGCCTCCCTCTTTGCCGCAGAAGGAGCCGCAGTATTCGTGGCGGATCTCAAGGCCGAAACAGGGAATGACACTGTTACCGCCATCAATGGCAGGGGAGGCAGGGCCTTCTTTACCGGTCTGGATGTTACAAACGAGGAGAGCTGGATCGCCGCGCTGGGAACGATAGAAAAGGAATGCGGACGCCTGGATATTCTGGTGAATAATGCGGGGATCAACATCCGTGAGCCCGTCGAAACGATGAAAGTTGAAAGCTTCGATGCCATGCTGGCGGTAAATGTAAAAGGCCCTTTTCTCGGCTGCAAACACGTCATTCCCCTCCTGCGCAGGGCCGGCGGCGGCTCGATCATCAACATGTCCAGCGTTTGCGGCCTCATCGGCCACCGCTACACTACGGAGGCTTACACGGTTACCAAGGGCGCCGTAACGCTGCTTACAAAAGCCATTGCGGTACGTTACGCCAAAGACAATATCCGCTGCAACAGTCTTCACCCCAGTACGGTGGATACTCCGCTGGTGCAGGAACTTTTCAAAGACCCGGCCCGCAAAGCCGAACGCCTCGGAGAAGTGCCGTTGGGCCGTCTTGCCACTGCGGAAGACGTCGCCAATGCGGCCCTGTTCCTTGCCTCCGGGGAGGCGGCCTTTATAAACGGTGTCGCTCTTCCCGTGGACGGAGGAACACGCGCGGATTAGAAAAGGGCGACGGCATTTATGTTTTCCACCTCAAAAATCCACTAAAACCGCGATTTCAATTCCGGTTTTTCGTATTCCTTCATTAAAAGAACTTTCATAATCTATCCTTGGGGCTGTTCCAAAACTTCAGTTTTTGGAAGACAAACTTTGCCTGTCACGCTTCCTTGCCCATAAATTTTTTTCCGGTTTCAGAATTGCGGAATTCATCTGCCGTGCCATAGAAGAGCTGCCGGTTTCCCAGGTGGAGGATATGGCTTGCGGCCCCGATGGCTTTTTCAATATCGTGGGATACCATGATTACGGTAAGCCCCTTTTCCCGGTTGAATTCTTCCACCATACCGTACATTTCCGCGCTCACTACCGGGTCGAGCCCCGCGGAAGGTTCATCAAGAACAAGAAGCTGCTCCGCCGCACAGAATGCACGGGCCAAAAGCACCCGCTGCTGCTGGCCTCCGGAAAGTTCGCCGTAACATTGATTGCGCAGGGCGGCGATTCCCAGGCGTTCAAGATTTTTCTCTGCCGCATGCTTGTCGGAATGGCTGTAGAAAGGCCTTATTCCCAGACGCCCGATTCGCCCGGAAAGGACCACTTCGTAGACCCCTGCGGGAAAAAAATTCATGAAAGATCGCCTCTGGGGAAGATAGCCGGTACTGCAGGATTTCAAATCCCCGTTCCGTATAATGCTTCCTCTCTCAGGCTGCTTGATCCCCAGGAGACCCTGGATCAGGGTGCTTTTCCCCGATCCGTTTTCCCCGGTAATGCAAAGATAATCTCCATCCTGTACTTCAAAGTTGAGCCCCTGTACTACGGTGATCCCCTCCCATTCAAAGGATAGATCGCGGCAGGTAAAAAGAGCGGATTGCGTATTCACTATTTCTCCTATATTCTATAATGTAAGGCTGTTCCAAAATCCGGTGATCCGGCGGGAATTCCTGTTTCAGGACTATAGTAGCATATTACCGGTAAAGAGGTAACAGGATGGGGAAATCTCAGTTTAGTATAGATTCTTCGCCCATACAGAATACTGAACTTTTTTCGGGTCTCCTCAAGGGAGAGCGGGAATTTGTAACATCCCATTCCAGCCTGATTCAGCTCCGCAAGGGCGGAAGGCTCTTCTCTCCGGGTCAGAAGGCCGAACATTTTTACATGCTGCTGGAGGGCTTCATCCGGGTTTACAGGATCAGGGACAATGGAGATGAAGATGAAATGGCCCGTTTTACCGCCGGCGATACGATAGGCGACTTTGACTTTGCCCGGAACGCCTCCTACGATGCCTTTGCCGTTGCCGCGGAAGATTCAATTCTCGTCATGTTTCCCGGTTACGGTCTCAAAATAGACGATTTTGTGCTTGAGGAACCGCATGTAATCTCCCGTATACTGTTGAGTTCCATCGTCATGATGACCGACCGTATCAAGTCCATCCGGCGGATACTTGTGGAAAACCTCTCCTGGGTTCAGGAACTGCACCGCCGGGCCTATGAAGACTCCGGTACAGGACTCTGGAAACAGGCTTTTCTTACCGACGAAATCAACCGGATTCTGGAAGATCCCATGACCTTCATCATGTGCAAGCCGGATCGTTTCAAGATCCTGGTGGATTCCAGGGGGCACACCGCAGGAGACGAGGCCATGGTACGGATCGCAATGGTGCTTAAAAAAATTGCCCGCCGTCATGGCCGGGGATGGTCGCTCCGTTTCAAGAGTAACGAAACCGGGATCCTGATTAGTAAGTGTGATGTTTCCCAGGCGGAGAAGATAGCGGATGAACTGCACAAGACTATTGCCTCCCTTACTCCCGTTCCGGCAACAAAAGTTATTCCGGCTTTCCCCTTTTCCGCCACTGTTTCCTGGGCGGTATGGCCTCAGGATAATCATATCTGGGACGATCTTTTCCAGGGTGTTTATAAGCAGCTTCTCGATAGCTGGCGCTCAGGCGGCGACACGGTTATCCATTGCCGGAATATCCCGCCGAAGAACGCCGGACAAGATTCAGCTTTAGCTGAGGTTCCTCTCAGGAAGGAGGGCTAGATGCCGGATGAAAAAATACCCTTATCGCCTGTTGCCGATCCGGTACTGATTAAAAGCCCTCTCTTCGCCGCCATGAGTGAGCTTGAATTCAACGCGGTGACGGCTTTTCTGGAACGGAGAAAGGTGAAGAAGGGAGCCCTGGTTTTCCGGGAGGGAGACGTCGGGGAAGAGATGTTCATCCTCCTTTCCGGCCTGCTTTCGGCTTTTGTATCCCAGTCCGATGGTACCGACCGTTGGATGTTCGATATCAAGCCCGGAGATTTCTTCGGGGAGATGAGTATCATCGCCAATGAGCCCCGTTCCGCCACCATAAACGCCAAGGTCGATACGGAGATCATGGTACTGCAGGGCATCGACTTCTACCGTATTGTCTTTGAACATCCCATGATCGGGTTGAAGCTGCTCCAGGCAATCGGTACCGTACAGAATCAATGGCTGGATCAGACCAGCAGACACCTGGAGGATCTGATGCGCTGGGGCGAGACCGCCCGCCGCCGTGCCATTACCGATGAACTTACCGGGCTTTACAACCGCCGTTTTCTTGAAGAATCAATCAAAGACCGCTTTGAACATAGTTCCATGAATCTCCGCAAGATGTCCCTCATGATGATGGATCTGGACAAGGTTCATGAAATCAATGACAAACACGGTTCCCAGGCGGGGGATCAGGCGATCATCACCGTAGCCGGCATTCTCCGTTCCATCATGCGTTCCGAAGATATTGCTTCCCGGCTTTCCGGAGACGAGTATGCGGTGCTGCTTCCCGATACGGATGCCGCCGAAGCCGCTCTTGTGGCGGAACGGATCAGAAAAACCGTCGAGACTAAAGAGGTGATTGTTCCGGAGTCTCCCGGCGCGGCAGAAAAAATGTCCATCAACATCCGTACCAGCATCGGCATAGCGGTGGCGCCCACTCATGCCAAAAATACGGAAAGCCTGATCCTTGCCGCAGATTCCGCCCTTAGAAACGCCAAGGATCTGGGCCGGAACCAGGTGATAATCTACAAATAGATGAGTTTGTTCCAAAATTATGATCCTGCCGGATCACCGGATTTTGGAACAGTCTCAGATGAAAAAACATCAACCGGGCGAGTATTGAGTTTGAACCCCGAATAGTGTATTATTTTATTACGATGTATGTATCCAAGAAAGTATGCTTTGTCCTTGTTGTATCTGTGCTTCTGGGCGGTCTCGGCGCTCAGGAGATAATCACCGCGGAACGGTATCTGGAGATGGTTTCCAGCCGTTACGGAACGGTAAGGGACTATGAGGCCCAGATTGTTATCCGTTCCGGAAATACCGATATGTACGGTACCGTCAGCCATCTTGCCCCATCTTTCCTCCGTATCGACTTTTCAAGTCCTGCCGAACAGGTAATCGTCTTTAACGGTGAACAGCTTACAGTATACCTCCCCGAATACCGGGCGGCATTGAATCAGGTCATCACTTCCAGGCAGGGTTCTTCAAGCGGCGCCGGTCTTGCCTCTTCCCAGGGGCTCATGCTTTTACGGCGCAACTATATTCCCTCCTTTGTTACAGGGCCTGATCCGATCCCTCTGGAAGAAGGTTCCTCCGAAGAGGCGGTGGCTCTGAGGCTTACCCGGCGCTCCCTTTCCGAAGGTTTTCGGGAGATCATCCTCAGCGTTAACCCGGACAGCCTCCTTATCCGGCGTATCGAAGGGCGGACAATTGCGGAAGGGCTGGTACGTTTCGATTTTTTAAATGTCAAAACCAATCAGGGAATTCCGGAGCAGCGTTTCATCTATGATTCTCCCGCTTCGGCTAACCTGTATAACAATTTTCTGTTCCGGAATACGGACTAGCAGGCTGATTAGACTAAATATACCGATATGGATAACTATGAAGGACAAAAAAAATGAACCATAACGTCGAAGAAGTAAGGGGAAAACAAGGAAGAAGCCCCGTATTCCATCCTTTTTTTTCGACTTCGCGGTGAGTTTTTTATAGATGTCTGTTTAGTCTAAGCAAGGTACTAGGCTAACCTTAACAGAGGAGGTTTGTTTGGAATCTCTGGGACAAAAGCTTAAAAACGCCCGTGAAGAAAAAGGATTGTCCTTTGACGAGATAAGCAGGGAAACGAATATTGCCAGCCGTTATCTTGAGGCTCTGGAAAGGGAAGATTTTGCGGCTTTCCCCGGGGAGCCCTATATTCTGGGGTTCCTCCGTAATTACGGTGAATGCCTTTCCCTGGACGTACCGGAACTCCTTTCACTGTACCGGGTTCTGAAAATTCAGGAACAGCCGGTACCTGTTGATACCCTTCTAAAGGATCCTTCTCCCCTTCCCAGAATCATTGTTACAGTCCTTGTAATCCTGGTATTGCTGGGAGGTATAGGAACCGGGGTGTTTTTTTTCCTTAAAAGGCCCGGCAGGGAAGCGTCTGCCGCTAATGTCCGCAGAGCTCCGGCCGAATACACAATGAATACCGAATTGCTGGAACGGCGTTTTTACATAGGAGATTCCCTCCTCGTGCCCCTGGGGGAAAACCAGTACAAACTGGAACTTTCAAACCTGGGGGATGCCCTGAGTATCGATACTCCCGGTGGTCTTGCCATGCTTGATCTCGGCCAGGAGCTGAGTGTAGATCTCAATAACGACGGAAACGGGGATCTCAGTGTCACTGCGGCAGATTTTGCCAAAAATGATACTGCCGCAGGAGCCCTGCTCCGTTTTCAGCTAAGCGCCGCCTTTCAGCACGAGGAAGCCTCTGCGGCGGTAGTATCCCTGCCGCAGGAAATGGTCTCTCCCTCCAACCTTTCCTCCTCCACGGTAATTTTTACAGCCGGCAGCGCGTATCCTTTTACCCTGCAGACGGTGTTTCAGGGTTACTGCATGTTCCGCTGGGAGATTCTCTACGAACGCGACCGGCAGGGCAGGAACGAACAGTACTTCCAGCGGGCCAACGAACTTAATATTCAGGCCAATAACGGCATCCGGATCTGGGTCTCCAACGCCCAGGCCGCCAAAATTAATGTCATAGGCGGCGGTCAGACGGTGCCCCTGGAACTGGGCGGCGCGGGAGAAGTGGTGGTAGCGGATGTACGTTGGGTGCGGGACGAGGAGAACCGTTACCGTCTGGTTATGATGCGTCTGGAATAGTGTGCGGTATTATATAGATCTGTTCGGCTGTGCAAAGAATCAGGTTGATGCGGAAACAATGATGGTTTTTCTCGGCAATACCGGCTGGGAAAAAACGGAAGAAGCGGATGACGCCGACCTTATCATCGTCAATTCCTGCGGATTCATCGAAAGCGCAAAAAGAGAATCGATTAATGCGGTTCTCGGCTGGCGAAGATTTTACCCCCAAAAAAAGATCCTCCTTGCAGGCTGTCTTGCCCAGCGTTATGCGGCGGAACTTTCACAATCCCTTCCGGAAGCGGATCTTCTGTTCGGCAATACGGATCTTGAAAAGATAGGAGAAGCCGTTTCCCGGCTCATGCACACGGAAGAAAATGCCGCTTCCCTGCGTTCAGGATTCTCCGGGGGGGGATCTTCGCCCGGTTTCGTTCCCCCGGTGGAAGGTTCCGGCCTTTGCAGGCCGGGAAAGCGGCCCCTCCTCTCGTTTCCCGGTTCCGCCTATGTAAAGATCAGCGAAGGCTGCAACAACCGCTGTTCTTTCTGCGCCATCCCCCTCATCCGGGGGTCTCTCAAGTGCCGCAGTATTCCTGATATTACAGGGGAGTGCAGGGAACTGCTGGACAGGGACATAAAGGAATTCTGTCTCATCGGCCAGGATCTGGGTAGTTTTACTGCTGCGGGTGCCGGGCTTCCGGCACTGCTTGAAAAGCTTTCGGATCTTCCCGGAGATTTCTGGGTACGGCTTCTCTATATCCACCCGGATCATTTCCCCGTAAAGATTCTTGACCTGATGGAGCGCGATCCCCGTTTTCTTCCCTACTTCGATATTCCCTTTCAGCATGCCTCCGCAGGGATACTACAGTCCATGAACCGCCGGGGCAATGCGGATGCCTACCTTGAACTTGTTGACAGCATCCGTACACGGCTTCCCGCCGCGGTTATCCGTTCAACCTTCCTCCTCGGCTTTCCCGGCGAAAGTGAAAAGGACTTTGAAACCCTGCTGCGGTTTCAGGAAAAGGCTGAGCTTGACTGGCTCGGCTGTTTTACCTGGTCGCGGGAGGAGGACACGCCGGCCTTTTCCATGAAGGGGAGGGTGGCGAAGAAACTGGCTCTGGAGCGGAAGCGTATCACCGGGGAGCGGCAGATCCCCATTACGGAAAAACGCATGGATCGTTTTGTCGGACAGGAACTTACCGTGCTGGTGGAAGAGGCGCTGGAAGGCGGCGGGGAGGATCTCTACCTCGGCCGTTCCTATGCCCAGGCCCCGGAGGTAGACGGCGCCATGGTGATAAGTACCGGAAAAACCCTGCGGAACGGAAGCTTTGTCCGGGGCAGAGTCTATAGCCGTGCCGGTTTCGATTTGGAAATTAGGGTATAGGCTTCAACGTTCCCATACCGTTTCGCCGGCCATCATGGTGCGGATCACCTTTGCCTTATGGATCTCTTCCGCCGGAATAGTGAAGATGTCCCTGTCCAGGAAACAGAGATCCGCCAGGAAGCCTTTTTTTATCTGTCCCAGGCAGCCTTCATCGAAACTGGAATACGCCGCTTCAACAGTGTACGCGTCAACGGCGCTTTTTAGATCCACCCTTTCCGCGGGGTAGTATCCGCCCGGCGGATTGCCTGTATACGGGTCTTGCCTTAGAACGGCCCAACTGATATTAAGGAGGGGATCGGGGACGCTCACCGGGGCGTCGGTTCCGTAGCTTGCCCGGATACCCAGTTTCTTCATGGTTCCCCATGCATAGGAACTGGAGGCAAGTTCCTTTCCCACCCGGCCTTCGAGAATATGCCAGTCGTCGGCAAGGAATACCGGCTGGACAAAGGTGAGGATGTTCTTCCGTGCAATCCGTTCCAGAAGAGGCCGGTCCGTGATCTGGCAGTGGACAATCCCGTGGCGGAGAGGGTTTCTGTTTCCTTCGATTATTCTGTCAAACGCGTTGATCACCGCTTCTGTTCCCGCGTCCCCTATGGCGTGGGCGATCACCTGCATGCCTGCCCCGGCAGCTTTCCGGGAAAAATGTTCCAGCGGCTCTTTTTCAAGCACGGCAAAGCCTGAAGTTTCAGGTTTGTCATGGTAGGGTTTCCGCATCCAGGCGGTTTGGCCTCCCAGCGTACCGTCGATAAAGAGTTTCAACGGCCCCATCTTGAGCAGCGGGCCGCCTGTTTCATCCTCCTGCAGTACCTTTCCTGTAACAAGACCCCTGTTGATAAATTCATCCAGAAATTTTTCCCTGCCGGAGATGCCGCACTGCATGGTAAGCCTGATTCTGGGGCCGTCCTCACGGTAGAGTTCCTGCAACACCCCGAGAACCTCATCCGTGTCGGGGCCGTTTATGTCATAACTCCCCAGCGCCGTTATTCCCAGGGAAAGGGCCCGCCGTATGGCCCGTGTAAAGTTATCCGCCATCTCGGACCCGGTCAGGGGAGGTATGGGAGAGCGGACAATGGCATTGGCGTTTTCCCGCAGTATTCCTGTCGGCCTGCCGTTTTGATCCTTTTCTATAGTACCCCCTTCCACACCGGGAGCCCTTTCGCTTAAACCCGCCATTTGAAGGGCCAGGGAGTTACAGTAGATCGTATGTCCACAATGCCGGCTGATGATGATGGGATGTACGGTAGAAATCCTGTCGAGATCATAACGGTTGGGATCCCGCTTTTCCCCGGTAAAAAGATCCGGATTTACCCCCGCTCCCTGAACATAGCTGCCCGGCGCGGGCTTAAGCCTTTCGATAAGGATCCGTCCCCGCTCAAGAACTTCTTCAATTGAAAACGCTCCGGCCCCTTCGATCATCCCCTCCCGCCGGCCAAGCCACTGGAGGTGAAGGTGGCTGTCGTGGAAGGCAGGCAGAACCAGGGCGCCCGCAGCGTCTATTTTTTCACCCCCCGCTGCCTCAAGGATTTCCTCATTGGAACCGCTTTTCAGTATCCGTCCGTTCCCGACAAGGAGGGCCTGGCAAAATTTCCCCTCCCCAAGCCGGATTTTGGCGTTATGGATCACACGCAATGATGACTTCATTTGAGGAAGCGTATCATAAAAAAAAAGCAGCGGCCAGCTTCCGCCCGGCTATTCTCAGTTTAAGATAACACGAGCCATTCGAACCACACGAACAGAAGAGAATTCAGGTAAAAATGAAGGCCGTCGAAGCAAACGTTAGTGTGTTCGTACCGTTCGGGACAAACTGAGAATTGCCGGCTTTTGACATCTTACCCTTAATCGCATCCTGAGTTTATAATTCGCATATGGGCGATTACCTTAGCGTGCTCAATCCTGAACAGCGGCAGGCGGTGCTCCACACCGGGAAACCGCTCCTCATTCTTGCGGGCGCTGGATCCGGAAAAACCAGAGTTATCACTACCAAGATCGCATGGCTGATACGGGAACAAGGTCTCGATCCCCGTTCGATCCTTGCGGTGACTTTTACCAACAAGGCTGCCCGCGAAATGTCCGAACGGGCCCGGCTTATCGACGATCGGGCCTCCGCCGCAATGCTGCGAACCTTTCATTCATTCGGGGCCTGGTTTCTGAGGCGCAACGGAACCTTGGGCGGCCTGGATTCCGGTTTTGTAATCTACGATGATGATGATCAAATTTCCCTCCTTTCCGGCATCATGGAAAACGCGTCCAGGGCCGAAGTCCGCGAGACTGCCGGCAGCATTTCCCGGGCCAAGGACTATTTTCTGGGACCCGCCGATCCGGAACTGGATCGTATCAATTACCAGCCGAAATTCCGTAGAATTTATGCGGCCTACGAAGAGCGGATGGCAAAGATCGGTAATGTGGACTTTGGGGATCTCATTAAGAAGCCCGTAGAGATACTCCGGGAGAATCCGGAAGTTGCCTCCCGTTTCAAAAACCGTTTCCGGGTTATCATGGTGGACGAGTACCAGGACGCCAACATCGCCCAGTTCGAACTCCTTAAAACCATCTCGGGGACAGAAACCTATGTCTGTGTCGTTGGGGATGATGATCAGTCCATCTACCGTTTCCGGGGAGCGGAAGTCCGCAATATCCTCGAATTCCCCGACCGTTTTCCCGGTACGGAGATCATCAGGCTGGAGAGAAACTACCGTTCCACAGCCCTTATACTCCAGGCGGCCTCTTCCGTGGTGGCCCGCAATCAGGGCCGGCTGGGTAAAACCCTCCGCTCCGAAAAGGGTGAAGGTAAACTTCCCGTAATGGCCTTTCTCCCCGATCAGGATGAAGAAGCGGCCTACTGCGCCAGCCTCATCGCCAACGCCGTCAAGAAAGGCGGCCGCTATGACGAGTGGGCCATACTCTACAGAACCAACGCCCAGTCCCTCGGCTTCGAGACCGAATTTCTCCGCCGGGGAATCCCCTACCGGATGGTAGGTTCCCTCAAATTCTATGAACGGGAGGAGATCAAGGACGCTTTGGCGCTGCTTTCGGTTCTTGTAAATCCGCGGGACGAAGTGGCTTTCCGCCGGATGGTAAACAAGCCAAGCAGGGGAGTGGGGCCCGCCACCGTGGACAGGATCATCGGATATAGTGAGGAATTCGGCTCCGATCTTCTCAAGGCGGCCGGAGCCTTACTTCCGGAACTGGGAACCAAGGCAAGAACCGGTATTGAGACCTTTAACACGGTGCTCGAGGAGGGAAAGGCCCTGCTTGCAGGAGAGAAACTTGAAGGCAAACGGAAGCGCGGCAAGATTCGGGATCAAGTCCCCCTGAAAGAAACGCTTGCCGCGGGGGAAGGCCTTTCATCCATCGTTGTCAAACTGATAAAGGATTCGGGTATTGCCGATTACCATCTGGAACACGATGAAATTGCGGGGAACCAGCGGCTTAACAATCTCCAGGAACTGGCGAATGCGGCAAGTCTCTATGCCCTCAGCATGGAAGGTCTCCTCGAATTCCTGGAACACATAGAGCTTGACCGTTCCCTGGCCGAAGAGACCGCGGAAAACTCAAAAGGAGTCTTCCCCAATGGAACCGTTACCCTCATTACCCTGCATAATACCAAAGGCCTTGAGTTCAAAAAGGTGATCATTACCGGGGTGGAGCAGGGGGTTTTCCCCAGGGAAGACAAGAAAGGCGAAGATATTGAAGAGGAGAGGCGGCTTTTCTATGTAGGAGCCACCAGGGCCATGGATGAACTCTACTTTTGCTGCTGCGCCCTTAGGCGGCTCTACGGCCGTACCACGCCTACAGGGCCGAGCCTTTTCCTCCGGGAGATCGATAAAGGCGGTATCAGGGTCATCGGAAACGCTCCTTACGGTTTCGGCGTCGGGACGGGGAAACCGGGAAACCGCATGCCGGCGGTCTCTCCCGGCGGACGCTGGAGGCAGGGGGACAGGGTTTTTCATGACGATCACGGCTACGGGGCGGTAACAGGCATCCGTGAAAGCGATGAAGGCCCCGTCGTCAGTGTTCATTTTGATACGGGACACGAAACCCGCTTCCTCTCCGAACATCAAAGCAGCCGTTTTACCAAAATAAGCGGAGATTAAATGAACGGAAATTCCTTATTGAACCTGTTGCCGCCTGTATTGCGGGCCCGGGGTTACAGACTCTATACCCGCGGCGGCAAAGACAGGACGGAAGGCCGGATAGTTGACCTCTGGCAGGCCGGAGGCCGGGCAATCATGGGCCATACACCCCATCTCGTTCTCCGGGATCTGAAAAATACCGCAAACCGGGGCCTTTTTCCCCCTCTGCCGCACTTCCTGGAAGGGCGTCTTGCAAAGGCCCTCGGCCGCCTCATTGACGGCCGGAATTTCCGGTTTCATTCCTCCTTTCCGGCGGATCTCGGCGGAATCGGTATCCCTTCCCCCCCTCCCGATCCTGCCCTCGGACGGAAATTGCAGGGCGAAGTATCACTCTGGCGGCCCTTCCTCGCCGAAGCCCTTCTGTCTTCCGTACCGGTTTTGCTTCCCGTATTGCCCGGCGCTTCATTTTTTCCCCTTTGGGCCACAGCCTCTCTTCCTTCGGACTCTGTTGAAAAAAACCTCCCCCCCGCCGACTTAATCCCCCCTGTCGTCTTGGCCGCCGTGCTCCGGACCCTCAATGATCTCATCGGTTCTCCGGAGAGGGGCTGCCCGGATTTCCCCAAGATACGCAGCATACTCCCCGAAAGCCCCTGGCTGAACCGCGGGATCTACCTCTCTCTCAGGGAGGCAGTGGACGGGGAGACCTGGGAGAAGATTTTCCGGCGCTTTCTGGAAGGCGGCTTCCTTATTCCTCCCGGTCCGGCGGAACCCCTGATACTCCCCGGGGAACTTTCCCCCGGAGAAGAAGCCGCTCTTGTTTCACTCTTGCAATTCCGGCCTTAAAAAGAGATACTGGAAACTATGGATATAGGGGAGTTGGTTTTTATTGTCAGCCGCCTGGTACTGGGTGCATTAGCCTCCTTTTTTGCCATCATGCTCTGGTCAAAGACCAGGGATATTGCCTGGATGCTCATGGTAATCGGTACCATCGCCGCGTATGTGGAGATTGTGTATTCTATTCTGGAACTTTTCGGCATAACCGAAGGGGATACTTTCACCCTGGGCTCGGTTCCCGTGACTTCCATCGTGCTTCCCTGCCTCAGGATGGTCTTTTTTATCGGCGCTTTTATTATCATGGTGGCGCGCAAGTACGGACGCCGTTAATTCAGGGTGCGCCGAAGATAAGGATACGGGACGCCTTTCCCCGGTGGATACTTGACACGCCCGTTCTTTTTATGGCAAATTTTAACTTCAGGCTGTAGGTTGTTCCGAAACTAACCGGGTTTTGGAACAGGCTCAATCATACTGTACTTGAGAAGGAAGATATGGATAGTGTATTTGTAAAACCCGCGGAAGTTGAGCGGAAATGGTTTGTTATTGATGCGGAAGGCAAGATTCTCGGCAGGGTTGCGGCCAAGGCGGCTTCCATTGTCCGGGGTAAGGAAAAGGCGGTATTTACGCCTCATCAGGAAGTCGGAGACTATGTGGTGGTCATCAATGCGGATAAAATCCGGGTCACAGGCCGCAAGATTCAGCAGAAGACCTATTACCACCATACCGGTTATGTAGGGGGGCTTAAATCTGTCAATTTTGAGGCTCTTATCAACCGTCATCCTACCGCTCCCCTGGAGAATGCGGTAAAAGGCATGCTTCCCAAGGGGCCTCTGGGCCGTAAGCTCTTCAAAAACGTGAAAATTTATGCCGGATCCGGGCATCCCCATGCCGCACAAAATCCGGCTGCGATAGAATTATGAGCTTGTTCCGAAACTCAGGTTTTTTCAGAATAAGCTCTTGGGAAATCGGGCTTTAGACCGTTTTCCCTATTAGATCTAAGGCTGCTGTTCCAAAATTTGATATTGTAGAACAGCCTCATATAGGAGTGGACAGTGATTAAGAACCTTGGTATCGGAACCGGCAGAAGGAAGACCTCTGTAGCACGGGTATATATCCGGGATGGAATCGGGAAGATCATCATCAATGGCAAAGAACTGGCTCAGTATTTTCCCCAGGGCGAGCATGCGCTGATGGTGCGTCAACCCCTGATGGTTACCGCCAGCGAAAACAAGTTTGATATTCTTATTAACGTATACGGAGGCGGCTTAAACGGTCAGGCCGGCGCCTGCCGTCATGGTCTCTCCAGGGCGCTCTGCCAGGTAGACCAGGGCAACTATACCAGCCTCCGCAGCAACGGCTACCTTACCCGCGACCCCCGGATGGTGGAACGGAAGAAGTACGGCCAGAGGGGCGCCCGCCGCCGTTTCCAGTTCAGCAAGCGCTAGTTTTTGCCGTCTTTCCGGAGGGCGCTTTGCATGACCATTATCTCGATAAAACAGGGGAACGATGCGGAACTTTTTCGGGTAGAGTTTTCCGATGCTTCCTCGTGTGTGTTCAGGGCCTCCTACCTGAGCGACTCTCTCATAGCCTCTCTCGCATCCTTTAACCGAAACAGCCTTGAAGTTCAACCGGACTCGCAGGAGGAAAGTTCCCCTCCTGAAATATCTGAAGATGAGGAGCAGGCTTTCCATTTTGCAGCGTCCTGCTACCGGGCGGAAAAACAGGCCCTCGCCCTGGTAGCCAGGGCGGAACAATGCTCGACAGGTCTTTCCCGGAAACTGGAAAAACGTGGTTACGGTACGGCGGTTGTAAAAGCCATTGTTTCAAGACTCCTTGAACAGGGCGTCGTTGACGACCGCCGTTATGCCCTGCGCTGGCTTGCCTCCCGCCTGGCCCGCAGCCCCGAATGTCCCCGGAAGCTCCTGGCGGCCCTCCTCAACCGGGGTATCAGCCGGGAAGACGCCGAAAAGACCCTGAAAGAAACGCTGCCTCCCGAGGAAGAGTACCGGCTTCTCAAAAATTATCTTGTCAAAAAACGCCTTTCTTTTTCCGAATTCTCCGCGGAGCCGGAGCGAAACGCGGATCCTTCCCTCCGTTATACGCTTAAGGCCGAAGGCTTCTCTTTCCGGACACTCGACCGTTTCCGTGAGGAGGAGGAACTCAACCGTGACTGAACAGCCGGGAACACGCGCCTTTTTTGCCAGGGTAAAAGGCCGGGTACAGGGCGTAGGCTTCCGCTACACCTGTTACCATGAAGGCCGCCGCCTCGGTCTTACAGGCTGGGTACGGAACAACGATGAGGGAGACGTGGAAATCTGGGCCGAAGGAAGCGCCGAAAAGCTCGAACGCCTCGTTCAGTGGCTTCATCGGGGCCCGGCCGGAGCCAGAGTCGATTCGGTCAGGATTGAACAGCGCAGCCCGACAGGCTCATACCGGTATTTCGGAATTGAACACTAAGGAACAGCACGGAAACAGGGGCTGTTCGGGATTTGGTTACTTCCCGGCCGTCCCTCCCGGAAATTCCAGAAAACTTTTGAAGAAATCCTCCTTACTACGAGTTTGCGCCGGATATTCCCGTATTCCGTTCGTCTCGGATCGTGTATCTCTTCCGGGTAATCTATGACCCGCGCCGCGTCATGTATACTTATGCTCCCCATCAATCCCCTCCCGGGAAATTATGAT
Organism: Treponema sp.; assembly: GCA_031278095.1. GTDB lineage: Bacteria > Spirochaetota > Spirochaetia > Treponematales > Breznakiellaceae > JAIRNJ01. The sequence continues at coordinate 1,457 of JAITLC010000028.1, read as the reverse complement.
GGTTTAGTATATCATGCCCTCCTTTCCTGTGGAAAAATAAACGCCGATGCCCTGCGAAGACTTGACAGAGACCGCCTTTCCGGCGTATTTTACCGGTGTATCCTTCCCCGCCGTCTCACGCGGTTTGTGTATGCGGCCGTCATATAACGGTATTATCCAAGCTTCCCAAGCTTGTGACGCGGGTTCGACTCCCGTCGGCCGCTGAGAGGTAACACAAAGCAGGAAACAGTCTCAGTACCCAATAGTTGTGGAGTCGAAGCCGCTGAAGTGCAAGTCTTTACAGGATAAGGAATTAGCCTACCCGAAAGCGGGCGGCATATCACACGAAAAGGCAAAAGTGACACTGAAAAGTGATGCTTTTGCCGGCAGGAGATACGCCCAAAGAAATCTTGTAAGCCCTTTACGCTCTACCGGAAAGAAGCTCAGGCCGGCCCGGTATGGTACGCCCGGTTTTGGGACGAGAACAGCCTGCGGTATGCCGCCACGCGGTCTACCGGCATCCCTGCCGAGGGGAAAAACAGCGCCGCTATGAGGCGGAACAGGCCGTCCGGTTCCCCGGCCGGAATACCGTTTTTGCCGGTATGATTTGGCAGGGAATCCCGTGCTTTCCCAAAGATATGGTGATGTTTCAGGCTCCGGAAAAGCCGGTGCCTGCGGCCATTGTAACCCCGGGACGGGATTTTCTTTTTGTATCTTCCGCTTCTTTTTGTTTTTAATAGTCTTTGGCAATTTAACGGTTATATGTACTGTCAGCCTGTTGCCGACGGACTGACAACCTGTGCCGCCCTTGTTTTGAGCGTCCGCCTGTTTCGGCAATTAAAGGATTTGGATAAGGAGGAACCGGATGTACGATGAACTAAAGCAGGATTTGTTACATTCTCTTTTCTGTTTCAAGAAAGCAAATATTGCTATTTCCCGTACCCTGTCGAGTGCCGATGGCGGCCTCTCAATTACCGAGCTTTCCGCCCTCGGCTGTATTGAAGGCTGTGATGAAAAGAAATCCGGTACGGCTGATGATTCACACCCACAGGATCACACAATGCATCATGCGATGCATGAGACTCCGGCTGTTTCCAAGGCGGCAATAAGTCAGATGCTGGGCAGTCTCGAAAAGCGGGGTTATATTAAACGGGAAATAGACCGTGATAATCGCCGAAAAATTATTATCACCCTGACGAAAAAAGGAAAGAACGCGGTCAATAAGGCGGGGGAAAACATGGACGCCTTGCTGCCGGGTATTATAGAACGCTTTGGCGAGGATGATTCACGGAATCTTGTGCGGCTGCCGGATCGGTTTGCAAAAACCGTGAATGAGACGATACAAGTCTATTAAAAAAATTATTACAACATGTCCAGTGAAAAAGACGATATATAAATTGCATGGCATAATGGCAAGAATTCTCTTGGTCATGCTTGTTCTTTCATTCGTTTATGGTATAGCAGGTATTATTTTTTCT
>JAITLC010000012.1 GCA_031278095.1 Treponema sp. | reverse complement strand
AAAGTATGGCGAACGCGCCGACAGGACCGGTTCAATATTTAGCACGATTCAGTGAGCAAAGCATTGCGTGCAGTCAATATGCTTTAAACAAACTGGGAATAGATCGTTCCCACTGTTTTCTTAAAATTGAAGAATACGTGATCCTCTGCGTACCTTTTCAGCTTGGGTTTAAACGTTCCATTTTTTTGGCTTCTCTTTCCAAACAGGAACTGACCTTTTTTCAGCGTTATATCAACGGTATTGTGGGGCTTTCCATAGCCCTGAATCCTGGCGGAAAGCCGGAACCCATCAAGTTTTTCATACGCTGCAATCTCTCGACCATAGGGCAGATGAAGGGACGGGAGAACGTGGGGCTTTTTGTGGTGGATTATAAAACATCCCCGGACGAAATGGTTACCATGCTGGGGGAATTTATGGATACCCAGGAACGGATCAAGATGCAATACGAAGATTACGGTAAAACCTCAATTAAAATAACCCCCGATGTAGCCAAAATCATGGGCTATAATATGTACGCCACCATCATGGAGCCCAATGTGGAAGCCCGGCGCATTCAGATTTTCAACCTCAGTTCCAAAACAGTAGAGCACATGGAGGCTGCGGGCGCTCCTGCCCGGTCTCCGGGAACGCCGGTGGCCTACCAGCTCTTTTTTAAGAAATACCGGGTTTCCGCGGCGGGAACCATAGCTAACTCGTCCACCCTTCCCCAGGGCATCATACGAACCACGGCCAGTCTCGCGTTTAGTCCTGAACTGGTGGAGATCATCGACGATTACTGGTATCGTACCCATTCAAATCCCTCTTTCAAGGCGTCCTAGGAAGGCGGCATGACGGCATATATTGAACCCAGAATTTTAAAAGGCTTCAGGGATTTTTTACCTCCCGCCGAAATTGCCCGCCGGGACTTGATAGAAAAAATCGAGGCTTCTTTCCGTTCCTACGGTTTTGTGCCCATCGACACCCCGGCCCTGGAATACGCCGAAATCCTCCTGGGCAAGGGCGGGGGAGAAACGGAAAAGCAGATCTACCGGTTTAAGGACAACGGGGACAGGGACGTGGCCCTCCGCTTCGACCTCACGGTTCCCTTTGCCCGGTTTCTGGCGGAACACCGGCAGGAGCTTACCCTCCCCTTTAAGCGCTACCACATCGCCAAAGTCTGGCGGGGTGAAAACACCCAGCGGGGCAGGTACAGGGAATTTACCCAGTGCGATTTTGACATCGTGGGGAGCGACAGCGGGGCCGCGGATTTTGAGATACTCCTCATGATACGGAACACCCTCTCCGGTCTTGGGGCCGGGGACATCGTGATACGCCTCAACCACCGGGGGCTTTTCAACCGCTTCCTTGCCCGGATCGGGGTCTTGGATAAACAGGTGGAAATACTCAGGATCGTGGACAAACTTGCCAAAACAGGCAGGGAAGAAACCCTGAAGCTCCTTTCCGAAACAGCCGGGGGGGACAGGGCTCTTCAAATTCTTGACTTTATCGAAACAAAGGGCAGCTTTGAGGAGGTTCTCGGGAAGCTCACCGCGGCCGCCTGCGGGAACGGTGAAGGAACCTTGGGTTCCAGTTGTCCCGAATCGGAACGGCTTTCGATGATACGCCAATTCATGACGGAAACCGGGGGTTCCCTTGTCTCCGATCCTTTTGTCCTCGATCCTTCCATCACCAGGGGGCTTGATTATTATACCGGGATTGTCTACGAGACCTTCCTTAAAGACATGCCGGAAATAGGTTCGATTTGCTCCGGGGGCCGTTACGATAACCTTGCGGCCCTCTATTCAAAGGAAGCCATCCCAGGCGTCGGCTCGTCCATTGGCCTGGACAGGCTCATCGCGGCCATGGAGAATTCCGGCCGCCTCCGGTTCCGTCCGGGCTATGCCCGCCTTGCCATAGCCTGCCTGAGGGAAGACCAGGGCGGCGCCTGCCAGGCCCTGGCCGAAAAATTCAGGCAACGGGGAATAGCCTGCGAGGTGTTTCTTGAAGAAGGAAAGCTCACCAGACAGTTTATGCTGGCCGAGAAAAAAGGGGAGCAGTGGCTTATTATTCCCGGAGACGATCCGCTTCACAGTCCCCTGACTTTACGGGATCTGTCAAAGCGGGAGAACCGCGAGGGTCTTTCGGTGGAGGATATTGCCGCCCTGATTTAACCGCGGGGCGAATAAGGTGCGGAAGGAAAGAGGCCGGAATTTGACGGCCGCGACAATGCCTTCAAGCTCAACTATTCGCGCCTGAAGTCTTTTTATTGTTTTCTCTTGCCGCTCAATCAATGCTGCCTGTTTGCTGATGATCTTTCTGTTGTGTCTGTTCCAGCATGAATAATCTTCCTTATCTTATTCATTTCCCTGTTTTTCCCTATCACCGACGAAGCCGCGACCGCCGCAATGATGATCCCCCCTCCCAGAATGGCCGAAAAGGAGGGTTTTTCACCGGTAACCGCGAGCACCCAGAGAGGGTTAAGCACCGGTTCGATCATGGCGGTAAGCATGGCCTGGACCGCGCTCACCCGCTTGATCCCAAAAGAAAAAAGCAG
>JAITLC010000155.1 GCA_031278095.1 Treponema sp. | reverse complement strand
CGAACCGGTAAAGAACTATGCCCTGAAAGAGGGGCTTTTTGTGATAATTCCGTCGGGGGATACCTTTAACATCATAAAACCGGAAGGGAAATACCGTCTCAGGGAATGGTAAGCGGGTTATCCTGTTATCCCGGCACGATTGTAACAGCGGATACATGTAAGGGGAGGGTGCCTTTTATATTATTGACTTCGAGCCGTGATATGTTTAGTATCTCCTCTTGTGGTCAATAGGAGGGAAAAGATTCATCTATCCCATAGCCCTTTCTTATGGCTTCTAAAGAAAGATGTTAGCAAAGTTCACAGCATTGCCTCAAGGCACATTCAGATGTTCCTTCTCTTTATTGCCCTTCCGGTATTGCTCATTCTGATTCTCTCGGGCGTTCTCTTTAGGCGTCACATAATTGAGATTGCGGAGAATCAATGGGAATTAACCCTGCAACGTTATGCGGCGGGTATCGAAGTGGATCTGCAGAGCATGTCAATCATTGCTTCTTCCCTGATACATAACACAACCCTGATGGAACGTTCCTCGGAATATATCAACAGTAAATCTGCGGAACAGCGGTATCTGGTTTCCCTGGAAATAGAAAAATTATTCAATACCTATTTCCGTTTATCCCGGCAGCTTGTGGGCTTCCACCTGTATTTTTCGGACGAACATATTCCTCTGGTATTCCGGAATTACTCAGGGATCGATCTCTCAAACGACGAAACCGAAAGGGCCATTGCAGCGGCCGGTTCCAGGCGGGGATTCGTTGTGTTTCCGGACAATCTCAATTTCAATTATGGCCGGCAGTTAAACTGGTATACCATCTCCCTGGCGGTATCGCCCCCGGACAAAACCCATACGACAGGAGTCCGCACGCTTATTGTTTCCTTTGTGGTAAATTCCCTCATGGATTTTATTCGTGTTGAGGGGTTTAATACCAGGAACACGCTTGAACGGGGGAGTTTCGGGGCGAGTTTGTTGATCGGGTCGAGAGACGCCGGGAGGGATTCCTCTGTTTCCGATTCCCTTTTATTCGGACGGGACGGGACGGTAATGGCTTCAAGCAATCCGGAAATGCTGGGCGCCCGAATCGAAGACATTAAAAATGTGTACAGGAAATCCTGCATCCTCATCAGCGCTCCCGTTGATTTGACGGACTGGATCATTATGAAGGCGGTGAATATTAATTCTCTGACCCGGTCAATAAATATCATACTATACATTCTGTATTTCGCAGTACTTGTAATCGTGCTCTTTTTTATATGGTATAACACATTCTTTTTTTCCCTTATTCTCAATCCCCTGCGGGCCCTGATGACCAAGATGGAAGCTGTAGGAAACGGTGATTTTTCCGTAAGGGTGCCGCCGGGAAATTTTATCGAATTAAACAGGATAGGTGAGTCCTTTAATTTTATGGTGGAAGAGATCAGTGTATTGACTTGCGCGATTAAGGAGGAACAGAAAGAAAGGCTCCGCAGCGAGATTGAAGCGTTGCGTTACCAGCTTAATCCCCATTTCCTCTGCAATACCCTTAACGCCATCCGCATGATGGCGATCATCACCAAAAACGATGCCATCAGGGAAATGAGTTCCGCCCTGATGAGGCTTACCGAAGATACTCTTAGCCGGGAAGATACGGTATGCTCCCTGGAACGTGAGCTGCATAATCTTGACAATTATATCTACATAATGAAGGTTCGCTATGGAGATACCTTTGAATTTATAAAGGATGTGGACGCTTCGCTTTTGCATCTCGGGGTGCCTTCAATGATCCTGCAGCCTCTGGTCGAGAACGCCATCCTTCACGGGTTTCATGGATTACCCGGTGGAACTTCCTCCGCAGGAGAGGCGGCGGGAAGGGGTCAGAATATCATTGTAGTTTCCGCTTCCGTCACAGAGGGGGTAGTGACCATAGAGGTAAAGGACAACGGCAGAGGAATGTCTGCTGAAGTATTGGCGGGTATTTTCGACAATGAACCGGGTACGCAAAACGGCTGGAGCAGGATAGGCTTGAATAATGTCCGTCGCCGAATCATGCTTACCTGGGGAAACTCCTATACTGTCCGGGTTAAAAGTTATCCCGGCGAAGGGACGGTAGTTATCATGACCCTGCCGGTACAAAATGCGGGGAATACCAGCCAGGGGGATATTCAAAATGATGAATATGTTGATCATTGATGATGAGCCTTTGGTGCTGCTCACCATAAGATCCCTGTGCAGATGGGAAGACTTCGGCATCCGCATTGCCGGGGAAGCGGAAAACGGAAAGGCCGCGCTGGATTTTATCGGATCCAATCCTGATATTGATATTGTGGTAGTCGATGTGGATATGCCGGTAATGAACGGCCTGGAATTCGCCGGGGAATTGCAGAAAGAAAATCTTACCCCGGCGGTTATATTCCTCAGTTCTTACAGCAACTTTGAATATGTCCGAAGCGCCTTTAAATGCGGCGCCTATGAGTATATTCTAAAATCGGAACTGGATGAACATTCTCTGCTTAATGCGATCAGGGCAATTCCCGGAATACAGTTTCAGAAACAAAAAAACCGGGACGCACGGCACGAGGATTCAACAGAGAATATCCGGGCCGCTTTTTTTGCCGCGCTCATTGGAGACTCACAGGAAGATCTTGAATCCCTCTTTAACCTGTCCGGTTTTACCGTCACCTGGCCCTTTTACTTTATGATCCTCCGTCCGGGAGATCTTCTGATGGTGCATCAGCGCTATGAAAATAAATTATACGATTTTCAAAAGACCATGTCGGATTTGCTGCGCCGTTTTGTACCGAATTCCCTGGGCGCCTCCGGCGCTCTCTCCTATGATCAGTATTATATTTTTATGCAGACTCAGGAACAGTTGGATAACGCCTTTGAGTTGTTTTACAGGGCCGCCTGGACTTACAGCGATACAGGTTTTGAAAGAAAAACAGGCGGCGCCGTGGCGGATATTTCCGGACTAAAGCGGGAATTCACCCAATGCCTCAAAGGGTTCCTGCCTCCCAGCCGTCTCATCATCCGCAGCCGCAGATATATACGGAAACATTTCAGCAATCCCGCCCTTACTCTGCAGGACATCGCGGCGTATAGCAATGTAAGCAAAAATTATCTCAGTTCCGAATTTACCCGGGAAACCGGGGAGACTATTTCGGGTTTTATCACCCGGATGAGGATCAGGGAGGCGGAAAAACTCCTTAGGGAAACCAATTTGCGGGTCTATGAAATTGCGGAAAAAGCCGGATACCTCAACGTGGAAACCTTTAACCGGGCCTTTAAACGGGTCACCGGAAAAAATCCCGGTGTTTATATCTGATTTATCATCAAGAAATCGTAAATTTAATCATGTACAGCCTGAAGAAAACGACTTTACAATTAATAAAATTCTATAACTATGGAGGAATTGGTATGAAACGATTTTTAACTGTGCTGCTCATGACGGCCCTTCTCGGCGGAACGGTTTTCGCCGGCGGGTCCAAAGCTTCCGGGAAGATAACCCTCAAGGTGGGGGACAATTACCCGGACCGGAATTCCGGCGCCGGAGCGGTAATCGAACGGCTCAACGCCGAATTTATGGCAAGTCATCCCAATGTAGAGATCATCACCGAGAGCTACCAGGATCAGCCCTGGCAGGAAAAGGTCAAGATCTACGCCACCGCCAACCAGCTTCCCGATGTGATGAAGTACTGGTCTTTCCCCAACATGATGAATCCCCTCATCGAAGCGGGGCTGCTGGAAAGGCTGAACAAGGCGGATTTTGCCAATTTCGGTTATCTCCCCGGCGCGTTGGAGGGCAACGAGTTTAACGGTGTGCTCTACGGCTTCCCCACGTCCGCGGACCTCTGGGTGCTCTTTGTGAATAAGAGCCTCTTTGAAAAGGCCGGCCTTGCCCTGCCCACGAGTTGGGAAGACATCATAGAGTCGGTTCCCAAGTTCAGGGCCATCGGCATTACCCCCGTGGCAACCGACGGGCTGGAAAGCTGGCCCCTCTGCGAGCTTTACGACAACCTCCTCCAGCGGATCAACGGTGACTTTGGCCGGGTGGACGCGGCTCTCATGCGAAGGGCAAAGTACACCGATCCGGACTTTGTCCAGGCCGCAGCCTATATGCAGAACCTGGTTAAGGCCGGGGTGTTCAATGCCAACCTGACCACTTCGGACTATGGCGATGCCCGGAACCAGTTCGGCCAGGAACGGGCGGCCATGTACATGATGGGCTCCTGGGAGATGGGTCTGGCAGTGGACCCGAACTTTTCGGAAAACTTCCGCAACAGCCTGGATGTGATCAAGATTCCAGTGATCCGGGGAGGCAAGGGCGCCGCAGACGATCTCCTCGCCTGGTATGGCGGCAACTACATCTATACCAAGTCTAAGAATCAGGCGCTTGCCTACGAGTACGTCAAGCTCTTGGGAGAAAAGTTGGGGAAATACGCCTGGGAAGACCAGGCCTTCTTCCCCGCCCAAAAGGTTGATCCCCGGCCCCAGGACACTCTGGTCAGCAAGAAGCTGCTCCAGATCGCCGCGGAGGCTAAAACCACCAGCGGCACTCCGGGGCTGGACCGCTCGGACGCGATATTCAAGGAGGATCACCAGGAACTGATCCGCCAGCTCTGCGCCCTGGTAATTACCCCCGAGGAATTCTGCCGGAGACTCGACGCTTCGGCGGAACGGGCCTCGAAGCAGTAAGCGCCGGCCAAACAGGGAGCTGTCCGGGGATTGGCAAACGCTTTCCGGGCAGTTCCTTTTATCTTACAATAAGAGATATCATGAAGAGTCTATTCAGCAACAAAAAGACAATAGTTGTCCTGGTTCTGCCGGGACTTGTTATCATGCTCTTTGCCATTGCGATTCCCCTGATAATCAGTTTGATCCTTAGCTTTGTCCAGTGGGCGGGCTTCGGCACGATGAAATTTATCGGTATCGGCAATTACTCCCGGCTTCTGCGGGATAAAACATTCTGGCGTTCTCTGTACAATGTATCTTTGTTAATTTTTGTTACCATTTTTTTTCAGAATACCTTTGCTTTCTTTATTGCTTCTCTTCTGACGAAGCTGTCGGAGAAACGATCCCAGATCCTGCGGACCGTATACTTTATCCCCGCCACCCTCAGCCTGGTGGTGGTTACCAAACTTTGGGTCAATATTTTTCACCCCACCTATGGGATGCTGAACAAGCTGATCCGTTTTCTGGGCCCCCGGTACTTTGAAATCGCCTGGCTTGGCAATACCAAAACGGCCATATGGGCGGTTATCTGGATCATGATCTGGCAGGGCTTCGGCTGGGCACTGCTTTTCTTCTACGGGGGTCTTATGACCGTACCCCGGGAACTGGAAGAGGCGGCCCTGGTGGACGGTGCGAACCGGCTGCAGGTCCACACCAAAGTGATCCTCCCCTATATGATCCCGGTAATCCAGTCCATCATCATCATCGACGTGGTCTCTTCTCTAAAGCAGATGGAGATGGTATACCTTTCCACGGAAGGCGCACCCGGGGGAACCACCCAGTTTTTGGCGGTATACCTGTACCAGCGGGCCTTTAAATACGGCGAATATGGATACGGTAACGCCATCTCGGTGCTTTTTGTGCTCATCGCCGTACTGATGACCCTGTTGATCCAGCGGGTCTTTAGAAAATCCATAGAACAGTTTTAATGTTGAGAGGAACAGGATGAAGGAAATCAACCAAAGGTATCAAAACCGGCGTTCAGCCGGCAAGATTCTGCTCTATATCTTTCTTGCGGCCATGGCGCTCTCCCAGATATTCCCTTTTGTCTGGATCTTCACCTATTCGATCAAAAAATCCGGCGACCTCTTTGGCCCGGACCTGCTCTCCTTCCCCAGGGATCCCCAGTGGATCAACTACTACAAGGCCTTTACCAACGGGCGCATCCCCCTGTACCTGGCCAACACCCTGAGGATCGTCATCCCCTCGGTTACCCTGGGCACCATTCTGCCATTCTGTCTTGCCTACGCATGTACCCGCATGGAATGGAAACTGAAGAAACTGGTCTGGTCAATCGTAATCATCGGCATGACCATTCCCATTCATACCACCCTCCTGCCGAATTTTATCTGGTATAAGACATTCCATTTGATAGACACCCATCTGGCTCTGATAATTTCCTACATGGCCTTTACCATGTCCTTCAATTCGATTGTATTTTCCGGGCTCTTGATGAGTATTCCCAAGTCCATGGAAGAGTCGGCCTTTATTGACGGAGCGGGGTATTTTACCATTCTGTATAGAATTATCGCCCCCATATCGCTGAACGGTTTTATTACCGTGGGGATCATGACCTTTATAAGCCACTGGAATGATTTCCTCATGGCAAATACCTATATTTCCACGGAAACGAAACGCACCCTTCCGTTTTCGGTTATCCGCTTTGCCGGACAGTACGCTTCCGATTATGCGGTACAGTTTGCCGTCATGACCCTGGTAGCCATTCCGCCCCTTATCTTTTATTTTGCCTTTAACAAGTGGATGCTGGCAGGCGTTACTGCCGGTTCTGTAAAAGGGTAGTGTTCTTGTGCCAAATTACCGAAGGGTCTATGCTCTTCAAATCCTTTGAGCAGGTTACCGCCATTGCCCAGCGCAGCGTGTCTGTCATCTGCTGAATGTATCTGGCAACTCCCGCGGCGCCTTCTTCCTTGAGTACCGGCATGATGGCCCGGCCGACGGAAACAGCGGCAGCGCCCAGCGCAATGGCCTTGAAGGTGTCCATGCCTGTATCAATCGAACAGTCCACAAAGATCGGCATTTTGCCGTTGATCACTTTGACGATCCCCGGCAGCGCCTGCAGGGGAGGCACCGGATAGGGTACCATGCCGTGGTGGTGGGAGACCACGATACCCTGAATGCCGGCGTCGAGGCACTTGCGGGCGTCAATTTCACTGGTAACCCCCTTGATGATGAAGGGAAGTTTGGCAGCCTTTACAAAGCTTTTGATCTCGTCCAGGGTTTTGGGAGCCATGTCAAAACCGGCGCAACGATACCAGCTTCCCATGCCGCCGAACTGGTGATCCACGTCCATGCCTATGGCGATACAGCCGCTTTTTTCAGCATGCTCAATCTTTTTGAAAATATCCTTGTTGTCCTTGTAGGGCTTTATTATCTTGATGGTCTTGGCTCCGGTATTGCAGATCGCTTCAAGCTCTTCTTCGCTTCCCATGCCGCACCACATGACCGCATTGGCCGCCTTTATACCCCTGGCCGCTTCCACGAGACCTTCGGGATGAGTCTTGTTGAGATGGGAAAGGGCCGCCAGCATTACAGGCGTATCGAAACTATGCCCGTAAAGTTCCAGTTTGGCGGAAGGATCCACCGAATCGATATGCCGCATCTCCACCAAAAGAGAATCCAGATAATCTCTGGTAATTTTTTCCGCATCTCCAGGGTTCTTTTTTTCTTCAGCCATAGTTTCCTCCGAATGATTCATATTAAGGCCGTTTCAAAATGTTTTGAAGGAGCCTCCATATGGGATGAGTATAGCACGGTTTTCCGGCCTGGGGAATACCTGAAAACGCTTACATAAAACCGCCGAGCCTGTTCCAAAATTATGATCCTGCCGGATCACCGGATTTTGGAACAACCTCCACTACGGAGGTTTTTAAGGTTAAAAATCAGTGCGTTCACCCTGAAACTTTGGAACGGTAGCGCTCGACTTCCCAGTTGTTGATAAAATCAATCTGATCCTCTCTCATGAAGCGGTGACCGCCAAAACTTTCCGTGTATACGGAAATCTTGACCGCATCAAGGAACAGTTCAGATGCGGCAGCGGCAGCCTTTTCCGAATCGCCTAGGACAAAGACACCGACCTTCCGGCAGGCAACGATTTTCGGAATACGCCCGGTTTTCTCAACATGGCGTTTCCAGGCTTCTTCGGCAGCTCCGGTATCGGGAAGGAAGAGAGGATCGCTTCCCGCGTAGACGATGTGATCCGGACTGAAAGGTCTGGAAACGGGTTTGAAGCTTTCTTCGCTTTCTATGAGCCCTGCAATTTCCCTGTTGTATAGAAATTGAACATTCCATCTGCCGCCGCCCGTTTCGGCAAGTCCGCGGAGAACATTGCCAAGGTTTCCGGCGGCTTCATCGGGGCTCAGGCTCCCCGAAAAATCCGGTTTCCGTTTGGTTACCTTTTCCAGGGTATCCATGATTCCCCTATAGAGGCTCTTGATTCCCTCAACAGTACCGGCGCCCACAAAAACCCCGTGATTCTGCAGGAAGATGACGGCCGCCTCTTCAGCATTTTTTTCTTTATAGGCACGGGCCGCATCCCTAACCGCCCGGGAGAGAATGTAGCCGGGATTTATCGACGGAATCCAGATGCTATGCGGAAAGATGCGGAGGGCAGCATTCTCTCCCTCCTGTGAACAGGTGAGACCGTTCACCAGACTGGGGTGAGTATGAACCACATAGGCAAAGGGAAGGAGATCGTGGAGCAGGGTTTCTACACTGGGCCGTTTCTGCTCTTCACCGGGACACCGGGCGGCCATCATGTCGCTCAGCACAGCCGCTTCCCGTTTTTCCGGATCTTCGGGGTAATCCTTCTCCCAGACAGCCCCCAGTTTGCTCCTGTCCATCCGTACAAATTGCGCCGGTTCCATGTGTGCAAGACTGGCGCCCGAACCCTTTATATAGAGAGTACCTTCATCCTTGAAAGATGTGTTGCCGCCCCCCGCAATTACATACCCGGGATTGGCCCCGTAGTAGCGGGAAATTTCCGCCAGTTCCTGAACACCCATGACTGCCTCCTGTTGTACAAGTCTGACCATAATGTGGACATTATAGACAGACACTATTGGGAACTTCTAAAAACTTCAAGTTTTCAGAAGTTTTTGTACCCAGAAACCTCCGGGAACCTAACCGGGGTTTCCAGAGGTTCCCTATATAGCGCCTGTCCGCAAAGCCGGTTACTTTACGGACAGACCTTGCATTTGCGCATCTTTTGTACCAAAACGGTACGCACACTGCGGCCGTCCGGGTACCGATTCTGCAGGCTTTCAAGGCTCATAAGGCCGAAGTATTCGCTCATGCCGTACCGGGCAGCCATTTCGGAGGCAAAAGGTAAACAAATTCGAAATTGAAATACCGTGTGTCAGGCAAAGCGCTTTTCCAGATCCAGCAAATATTGTTTAACGGGAAGCCCGCCTGCGTAACCGGTCAGCTTCCCGTTTTTACCGATTACCCGGTGGCAGGGAATAATGATCGCTATGGGATTACGGTTGTTGGCCATGCCGACTGCCCGGCTTGCCTTCGGGTTTCCAATCAGCGCGGCCACATCCTTATAACTGCGGGTCTCACCGGCGGGAATGCTTTGAAGGGCCTTCCAGACGGATATTTGAAAGGCGGTACCCTGCAATGCCAGGGGCAGGTCAAACGTTTTGCGCTTGCCGTCAAAGTATTCCGAAAGCTGCGCCGCTGCCTTCCCGATCAATGGAGTTTCATTGACTGTAAACCCCTCAAGTTTCTTTTCAGTACAAAAAAACACATGGCATATAACGCTTCCCTCCTGCGGAGAATCTGCATTTTCGGCAATTCCAATCATTCCGGCAGGGTACTCATAAAAAAATACGTTCTTCATAATTTCACTCCCGGCGTTATTTGGCGTCTGTCCATAAAGAAAACCTACTTTATGGACAAAACTTTGCATTTACGCATTTAATGCGTTTTATAAGGCGGTCTGTCTGCATTAGCTGAAACGCCCGTCTTCTTTTACCAATGAGTTTGATATACCAGTCTCCGGGTTCAAGTATACCATATACCCTGTATGTCAACAAGATCCGGACATATCAGGGAAACGCTGATTGGAAGGCGGGGGTCCATACCCTGAACCTTGCCTCGGTTAAAATCAGTACCACTTAAAAAAGTTGTAAACCAATCTTCGAATCGGGGTATGGGCCCAAGAACCCGCTCACCGGTTCGCGGGGGAGGGTATAATACATTTCTTCTCAAACGAAGATACCTCGAGGTTCTTCATTGGCGTCATTTAATCAGTGCCGCTTTAGAGTTGTCCGGAAACTTCAGGACTTGTGAGAGACCAACCGGACTACCGAACAAGTCTATTCACTCTTTTGCCCTCTTGCTGATAGAATGAGAGACTTTTCAAGCTTCAAAGAGGTGCAGTGTGAAGTTTTCTTTCCGTTCTACCCTGGCGGCCTGTTATCTGGGTTATGGCAGCCAGGCCATTGTAAACAATCTGGGGCCCCTGTTGTTTGTAACCTTTCACCGGGTTTTCGGCATCGGCCTCCCGTCCCTGGCCCTTCTCGTCTCGATGAATTTTGCCATACAGCTTCTGGTTGATCTGGCGGCGGTTCGATTTGTTGACCGGATCGGTTACCGGGCGGCCGCGCTGGCAGCCCAGGCTTTCTGTGCGATAGGCCTGTTCCTGCTGGGTTTTCTTCCTTTCCTCATGAGCGAACCTTTCTACGGCCTTGTTATTGCGGTGGCGGTCTATGCCGTAGGCGGCGGCCTCCTTGAGGTTATCGTCAGTCCCATCGTGGAGGCGCTTCCCGCTTCCAATAAAAGCGCTGCCATGAGCCTTTTGCACTCATTCTATTGCTGGGGTTTCGTGGCGGTAGTGTTACTGTCGAGTGCTTTTTTTGCCCTTATCGGCATTGAACACTGGCGCTATCTTCCCATGCTCTGGGCGCTTCTGCCTCTGGGGAACTTCTTCCTGTTTGCAGTAGTACCCATACGGCGCCTGATCGAAGGAGAGGCTTCCGCCATTCCTGTCAGGAAACTTCTGACAAAGAAAATGTTTTTTCTCCTGGTGCTGATGATGATCTGCGCAGGCGCTTCGGAACAGGCCATGTGCCAGTGGGCCTCCTTCTTTGCGGAGGCAGGCCTCCGGGTAAGCAAAACCACCGGGGATCTCCTCGGCCCCTGCGCCTTTGCCGTACTCATGGGCCTTTCCCGGGTATACTTTGGAACCAGAACAGAGGAAGTAAAACTTGAAAGGATACTGTTACTGTCTTCCATTCTCTGTATGGCAAGTTACCTTGTAACCGTGGTTTCCCCCTGGCCTCTGCTCTCCCTTTCAGGCTGCGCCCTCTGCGGCCTCAGCGTAGGCATCATGTGGCCCGGTACCTTCAGTATAGCCTCCAGAGTTTTTCCGCTGGGAGGAACGGCGATGTTTGCGCTGCTGGCCCTTGCAGGGGACGCGGGCTGCTCCCTTGGCCCCGGCCTTGTCGGCATAGTGATGAACGGAACCACCTTCAAAACCGGAATTCTTGCCGCAATAGTGTTCCCCTTCCTCCTCGCCGCAGGAATTCTGCTGCTTTCCCGGTCAGGCGGTAAACCCGATCCGCAAAGCAAGGCCGTATGAGATTAAAAACCGCCTTGTTGACAGTTCCGCACTTTGATCAATTCCGCAGCAATACTGACGGCAATTTCCGCAGGCGTATCGCTCCCTATGTCAATGCCGATGGGGGCATGGAAACGGGGGGCGTCCAGATCCGCTTCGCTGAACCCTGCGGCAAGGAGTTTTTGCCGTACCGCCGCGTGTTTCGTCCTGCTGCCGATGGCTCCTATGTAATGGGCAGGACTTTTTAGGGCAAAGACCTCCGCCTGGAAGTCCCAGAGATGACCTCTGGTAAGAATCACCGCATAATCGCTGCCCGTAAGACTCTCCGGGATGGATGCGCCGATGTCTTCATAGTTCCCCGTAATAATCTGCTCCGCCGCGGGGAAAAATTCGCCTTTGCAGTATTCTTCCCGGTCGTCAAAGACTATGCAGCGGAAATCCAGGCGGCCGAGCAGGGGGAGGAGTTCCCGCGCCACGTGTCCTGATCCGAAGACATACACAATACCTGTACTGTTCACGGGCAGGGAAAGCCAGTCGCCCTGTGCCGTACTGTGAAGCAGGGGCTTTTCTTTGCGCAGCATCACTGTTTCTTCCGGACACGTTCCTTTCCATGCAAGAATACTGTCTTTGCCAAGAATGCCCAGCGAGGCTTTCTCCCTTCCTTTATCGATTTTTATCACAAGCCATGCGGGAACAGACAGGGAAACCGCATTCAGCGCGGCGCCGGCGATCGCAGAAAGTTCACTGTCGCCGGCGCCGAGGTATTGCAGAAACACTGTAATTTCCCCGCCGCAGATTGCGCCTATGTCACCGGTCTCCGCAGGGTGCAGTATGTATGTCTTCAGGGCGGAAACTCCGCTTTCCGCAATTTTTTTACCTTCTTCAATGGCAAGAAATTCCGGCTTTGCCCCTCCTATTGTGCCTGCGATTCTTCCGGTTTTGTTAACCAGCATCCATGCCCCCTGTCCCCGGGGAGTGGAACCGGAATTTTCTGCAATCAGGGCAAGAACCAGGTTTTCCTTTTGTTCAAAACTTTTTTTAATGAGCGTAAACAGTTCCTTCATGACAGAAGCCTCCCCATGAGCACCCCCATGGCGCTGGACATCATGAGTCCCCGTGTCCAGCCGGAAGAGTCTCCCAGGCAGTGAAGCCCCCTGATATTGGTTTCCAGAAGCTTGTTCATTTTGATGCGGTTAGAATAGAATTTCAATTCCGGCGAATAGAGTAGTGTTTCTGCGCTTGCAAAGCCGGGTACCACATGATCCAGGGCACGGATAAAGTTTATGATGTTGGTCATGGTTCTGTAGGGCATGGCGCTGGTAATGTCTCCGGCGACCGCGTCGGCGAGGCTGGGTTTTACATTGCTCTTCGGTAGTTCTTCCTGCCATGTGCGTTTGCCGTCCAGGATGTCCCCGTAGCGCTGTACCAGGATTCGGCCTGCTCCCAGCATGTTGGTCAGTTCTCCGATTTTCTGGGCATAGGAGATAGGCTGTTTGAAGGGTTCGCTGAACTTATGGGATGAAAGTATGGCAACATTGGTGTTGGCGGACTTTTTATCCTTGTATGAGTGGCCGTTTACCACGGCAAGGCTGTTATCGTAGTTTTCCTGGCTTACAAAGCCGCCGGGATTTTGACAAAAAGTACGAACCTTGTCCTTGAAGGGTTTCGGGTAACCTATGAGTTTTGATTCGTAGAGGATCGTATTGACCTCTTCGATGATCTCGTTCCGTACCTCCACCCGCACTCCTATGTCTACGGTTCCGCTCTGGTGTTCTATGCCATTTTCATTACAGATTCTGTCAAGCCAGCCGGCTCCCCGCCGTCCCGTTGCAACGATGGTAACGGGAGCATTGATTCTGAAGACTTCATTTTCTCCGGCCCTCTGCGCTTCCGCGCCGAGACAGCGATCCTGTTCCAGAATGAGGTTGAGCGCTTCGGTGCCAAAGAGTATCTGTACCCCGTGATCAAGGAGATACGCCTGAATCCGTGCATAGAGTTCCTGTCCCTTTTCCGTGCCCATATGGCGGATCGGACAGTCCACCAGTTTCAGTCCCGCCTGTATCGCCCTGCGCCTGATCCTCTTTGTTTTTTCGGGGTTTTCGATTCCTTCAGCTTCCTGTGCCGCTCCGAATTCCAGATAAATGGTATCGGCATAGTCGATGAGGGCCTGGGCTTCTTCTTCGCCTATGAGTTCGGGGAGGTCTCCCCCTACGGCGTGGCTCAGGGAGAGTTTCCCGTCGGAAAAGGCGCCTGCACCCGAAAAACCTGTGGTGATATGGCAGTAGGGCCCGCAGTTCATGCATTTACCGGTTTGGATTTTCGGGCATGAACGTTTCTCTATGGGCTTTCCCTTTTCCAGCATAACAATATTACTGTTTTTTCCCAGCCGTATCAGTTCTATCGCGCTGAAGATCCCGGCAGGCCCGGCTCCCACGATTAATATATCCGCATTCATCTTGTTTTCAGAATCCTCCCCGGGAAGGAATTTGCATTTTTTGCATTCTGTCCGTATAATAGAAGTGTTCGGGAACCAGGCTGAATTCCCGGAGGTTCCTCCTGCAGTTTCCGGACAACATTAAGGAAACACTGTACATGACGCCAATCAGTGTTTCCCTGTGTATTTCATTGCGTATATACCGCATTAAAGCAGTGCGGATTTATTCCCGGTTGAATAAATCGGTGCTTTCTTAATGTATAATAACGAATTGGAGAAAAAAAGAAAACTACAGGAGGGTGTTTCAAAATCCGGTGATCCGGCAGGACCATGATTTTGGGACAAGCTCACAGGAAGAGAAATGGAAGAACGGAACTTTGTACTGAAAGGGGATATTGTTCAGAGTAAATCTCCCGGGGAGCTTGAAACGCTGGAAAACGGCTATCTTGTCTGCATGAGGGGAAAATCCGCAGGCCTTTTCCCGGCGCTGCCCGGAGAATACCGGAATCTTCCCCAGAAGGACTACAGCGGGAAACTTGTCCTCCCCGGCCTTACCGATCTCCATGTACATGCGCCCCAGTTTGGTTTCCGGGCTTTGGGGATGGATCTGGAGCTTCTCGACTGGCTAAACAAAAACGCCTTCCCCGAGGAGGCAAAGTTTCAGGATTCCGAATATGCCGGTCTTTCCTACGGCATGTTTGTCGAAGCCCTCAAGAGAAGCCCTTCATGCCGGGCGGTGATCTTTGCCACCCTTCATACGCCTGCAACGCTCCTTCTTATGGAGAAGCTTGAAGAGGCAGGGCTTGTATGTTTTGTGGGGAAGCTGAACATGGACAGGAACTGCCCGCCGTATCTGCGGGAAGACTCCGCGGCAGTTTCTCTGTCATCTACACGGGAATGGCTTGAAAAATCGGAATCTGCATTAAAGTCCGCAAACATAAGGCCGATTCTTAGTCCCCGTTTTATTCCTTCCTGCAGCGATGAACTTTTGCAGGGCCTTGCAGGGTTGCAGAAAGAGTACGGCCGCAAAAGACCGCTTCCCCTGCAGTCCCACCTTTCCGAAAACCGGCAGGAGATAGCATGGGTAAAGGAGCTCTGTCCGCAGAGCAAAACCTATGCCGGCGCATATTCGGATTTTGGGCTCTTCGGCGAGACGGGGCCTGCGATCATGGCCCATTGCGTGTGGCCCGAAGATGAAGAGATTGAACTCATAAAGAAACAGGGAGTGTTTATCGCCCACTGTCCCCAGTCAAATACCAACCTCTCTTCGGGCATAGCGCCGGTGAGGCGTTTTCTGGAAGCCGGCATCAAGCTGGGCCTGGGTACCGATGTTGCAGGCGGCGTTCATCTTTCCGTTTTCCGGGCCATGAGCGACGCTATTCAGGTTTCAAAACTCAGGCAGACCCTCGTTGCTCCAACAGAAAAAGCGCTCACCCTGGAGGAGGCCTTTTATCTGGGCAGCGCCGGAGGGGGAGCCTTCTTTGAAGAGGCGGACATGGGAAAATCGGGCGGCTTCGACGCGGGAAACGATTTCGATGCGCTGGTTCTTGATGACATGAACCCTGTGTCGGGATTCGCCGCACCCCTTCCCCTGAGCCTCCGTGACCGGCTTGAAAGGCTGGTATATCTTGCCGCCGAGGGAACCATAAGTGCAAAATATGTCAGGGGACTTCAGGTTCTATAAAGCCGAATTTCCCCACGTCGAAAAGTCCATCGCAGCTTATCTTGAGTTCGGGAATCACCACAAGAGACATAAAGGCAAGGCTCATTACCGGTTCAAGTCCTTTTTTGACTCCCAGTGTATTCCATGCACATTCATGAATTTTTTCAAGTCTGCCGTCTACCCATTCGCCCCCCTGATCGCTCATGAGGCCCCCCAGGGGCAGGGGCATGTCTTCGAGTACCTTTCCGTCTTTGGCAAGCGCAATACCGCCTTCCATTTCGATAAGCCTCTTTACCGCCATGACCATGTCGCCATCGTTCACTCCGACAGTAATAATGTTGTGAGAATCGTGTGAAACGGAAACCGCAACGGCTCCCGCCCTGATGCCGTAGCCGCGGAAAAGCCCCAGCCCTACCCTGCCTGTATCATGATGCCTCTCGATGACGGCAATCTTGGAAATATCTTCACCCGGACTGTACATAAATTCCCCCGCGGAATTCCGTTTGACACAGGCAGTACCCTTGCCGGTAACAACGGTGCCTTCTTTCACATCAATGACATAAACACTGTTGTTTTTAAGCCTGAGGACAAGCTTCTCTTCGGAAAAATTCTTGACGTGAAAACTATTTCTCAGGATTTTGAAATTTTCAAATGAAGCGCCGGTCTTCCCCGTTCCGAAAAGGCGGCCTTCTTCCGCGGCAGGCTTCCCTTCAATGTAAACCTGCTTTACCTTAAAGCTTTTAAGATCCTCAACAAGGACAATGTCGGCCCGGAGGCCCGGAGCAAGGGCTCCCCTGTCTTCAAGCCTGAAACATTCGGCCGCATTGAGAGTTACCATCCTCAGGGCGCTCATGGGATCTATACCTTCTTCGATACAGATCTGCAGGTGTCTGTCCAGATGGCCTTCTTCAAGGATCGTCCTGGGCTGGCGGTCGTCGGAACAGAGGACACAGCGGCGGCTGTTTTCCGCGGTAAGGCCCTTGAGCAAATTCCTGAGATCATGGCAGGCCGAGCCCTGGCGGAGCATCACGTACATACCCCGGGAGATCCGCTCCTCCATTTCTTCCACGGCGGCACATTCATGATCCGTATGGATTCCCGCCGCAATGTATGCGTTGAGATCCTTCCCCCGCACCTTGGGACTGTGGCCGTCGATAAGCTTTCCTGCATTTTTGGCGAGGAGTATCTTTGCCAGCGCCCCGTCTTCGGCCTTTATCACCGCCGGGTAGTCCATGAATTCTCCCATGCCGAAGACCTTTTCGTCCTCCATGACCGGCTCCAGAACCGCCGCATCGAGAACCGCCCCCGAATATTCAAAGGCGGTGGTGGGAACGCAGGAGGGAATCATGTATTTGATGTCGAGGAGAGCCTCTTTGCCGAGCTTTACCATGGCATAAAAGCCGGGGAGTCCGGCGACATTGACGATCTCGTGGGGATCTGCAACAATCGTCGTGGTTCCGTGCGGCACAAGGAGCCTTCCCAACTCTGCGGGGCCGACCATGGCGGATTCAATATGGATGTGACTTTCGATGAAACCAGGCAGGACATAGGCTCCCCCGGCGTCAACTACCTCTTTTCCCTCGTAGGGCGGATCTTTTGAGTGTTCCGTAGCAAGCGCGGCAATCCGGCCTTCGCAGAGGACAAGGTCTCCCCTGATGAAACGCCCTCCGTATACATCCGCCAGAATCCCGTTGCGGATTATGAGATCCGCCGCCCGCCGCCCGGCTGCCGTATCAATCAGTTTTTTTAGTTCTGGTTTTTCCATATATGTTTCAATATAATATAATGGGGCTTTTTCAAAATATCAAATTTTGAGTCTCCCCCGGTTTTTTGTCCGTACCGAGGGGTTTAATCCCTAAGGAAACACCGATTGGAAGGCGGGGCTCCATACTCCGAGGCTATGATAAAACCATGCGGTTGCCGGTATAGTGTAGGAGTTCGGAAGAACAACTACCGGTTGTCAAGCAGCCGGGGCAGCAATGACCCCGTTACCCCGAATAACAACCGGTAGGTAGCCGGGAGCAGATACGCGGATTATCAGGAGATCCGATAGTACATTTTCAGATAAACCAGTTGCCGGATCGGCTTGAACGGGATGATGCGGATGTGAAAGTGCTTAAGGAGCGGATACTGAAGGCGGCGGAGCCCTTTATGGGGCAGATAGCCATCCTAACCAGCATGAAAGGGGTGAGCGTGTTCATAGCGATAGCGATTATCTCGGACATTATAGAGGCGAACCGGTTCAGGGACGCCAAACATTTCACGCCGCATCTGCGTTCGGCGCCTCATGCGGCGAACTAATCGCCGGTTGACGGCAATTCTCTTGACAAGCCTTTCCCTCCCGTGATAGATTTATCCCGGTTATCGTGAGGGCTGTCCCGAAATGAAACCCGCAGAGGTAGAATATGTTATTACCGTCCGATTGTAAGTAC
>JAITLC010000093.1 GCA_031278095.1 Treponema sp. | reverse complement strand
CCCGGCAA
The DNA here is from genome assembly GCA_031278095.1 of Treponema sp. Lineage (GTDB taxonomy): Bacteria > Spirochaetota > Spirochaetia > Treponematales > Breznakiellaceae > JAIRNJ01. The sequence goes on along the minus strand of JAITLC010000093.1, from coordinate 8,815 downwards.
ACTCTTCCTCCATGTTGAAACTTGTCCCCTGCGCCATATCCCCCTCCCCAGAGTTCTTGACTATTCAGAGAGTATACCACAAATGAGAAAATTCTGTGGGTCAAGTTTAGCGCAAGCGGTCGGGGTATGTTGTTCTCTAATGGTGGTTGCACTCGGGGTTTAATACCTTTTTTAACCGCCCCAAGGGGCGGGGTATTAAACCCCTCGGCACGAATAAAAAAACTGTGAATTTAAGTCGTCAGGGGCTTGGCAAAGTCTAGAAAAGGCCCTTGCTTGCTGAGGTCTGCCCCGGAGCTTGGCTTGTAGTTGCCGGTTAGCCGTCTGTTACTCATAACTTCATAACTGATATGTTTATACCATAAGCTGAGGCTGTTCTGACCCCCCCTGTAAACCAAATCATCGCGGGAGTGTACGTATACTCCCTAAGAAAAAATCCATTAAATTAATACATCAGAGGCTTTCCCAAAACCGTGCGCTTCAGCGCATAGTTAATTGGTTTTGGGAAAGGCTCTCTATTAAAGAGAAAAAGAAGCGGGCAACACGTTTCTACGGTAAAGCCTGCCGCCTGACACCAGCAATTTGTTGCGCTTCTTTCATAAAACCTTGAAAAATCGCCGATTAGGTGATTGGAAGGCGGGGGTCCATACCCCGCTTGCCCCGGTTAGAATCAGTACCACTTAAAAAGCTGTAAACCAATCTTCGAACCAGGGTATGGACCCAAGAACCGGTTCGCGGGGGAGAGTATAATAAATTTCCTCTCAAACGAAGATACTTCGGGGCTTATCCCGAGGTTCTTCATTTTTACCCTGCAAACTACGTAAAGAGCCCGATAATCGGAACTTTTGCGGTACAAAGTGCCACAAGTACAACAATCTTCCCGGAAACCGCTGATTAAATGACGCCAATCAGCGTTCCCGATATATTTGCTCATTTCCGTGCGCAAATACCGCATTAAATTGAACTTGTTCCAAAAGCTGAAGTTTTGGAACAGCCTGAATTTATTCTCGATTGAATTGAATAAATCAGTGCTTCCCTAGAATTTTCCTTTCTGGATGGCTTTTTCAATGGAATCGGTAATAAGCCGGGAATACCATTCATAATTGAAGGGTTGCTTGGTTCTCACTACAGGCTTTAACTCGAATTCCAAGGCATCGTGACAAGGTTCACAAATGTCCCGGTGAGCCATATGGAAATAATTACGGTTGGCTACAGGCTGCTGTATTACCTTTCGGCACACATCGCAAGTAAGGGTCTTCATGGTAAACTCCTTATGTAAAAAAATATATCCTCTTTCTTCGATAATGTCGAGATCTTTTAGGGATATATAATACTATATCATGTGAAGGGTGGAAACTCAATATGCAAAGTGAAAAAAGAATTGGAATTGCAGGCAGGGGCTTTCATGTAAAAGATCGTCTCTATGGTCCATCCGATCCGTTGATCATCGCAGAATTGGGGACTTCCCACGGGGGAGATCCGGGAAAAGCCAGAGCCCTTGCAGATGCGGCCGCAGAAGCAGGGGCAAACTGCATCAAATTCCAGATAGTGTATGCGGAGGAGATTCTACACCCAAATACCGGAGAAGTGGCCCTGCCCGGAGGCAGAATACGGCTCTATGACCGCTTCAAAGAGCTGGAAACAGGACCGGAATTCTATGCCGAAATGAAAGACTATGCGGAAAAACTGGGGCTTCTCTTTCTCTGTACCCCATTCGGCCCTAAAAGCGCCGCAGAATTGCATACATTACAGCCGCTTCTCGTTAAAATAGCCTCTCCGGAGCTCAATTATAGCGAACTTCTGCAGGAAATTTCCTGCTGGGGACTGCCGGTTCTGCTTTCAAGTGGGGTTTCAAAACTTGGGGACATTGAAACCGCACTGGAAGAGCTGGCTTCCACCTCTGTCTGTCTGCTCCACTGCGTTACAGCCTATCCCGCTCCGGAAAGAGATTATAACCTGAGACTACTAACTAATCTCTCTTCAATATTTGGAACGCCGGTAGGCGTATCCGACCATAGTTCAGATCCGGAACTGGTTCCTGTCCTGGCATTGAGCCGGGGAGCCGCCGTAATAGAGAAGCATTTCTGTCTTTCACGGGAAGATCCGGGCCTGGATGACCCCATTGCCCTGCCGCCCGGGGATTTCGGTCTCATGGCAAAGGCCCTTCAGAGGGCTGTACGCGAGGGTACTGAGGAAACGATAGCTCGTTACAGCCGGGAAAGGGGGGAAGATCAAGTGGAAGCGATTCTGGGAGACGGGGTAAAACGGCTTGCTCTTTCGGAAAAGGCCAACTATGAGCGGACAAACCGCTCCATACATGCGCTAAAGGACATAGCTCCCGGAGAAATACTCACCGAAACGGGAATTGCCGTTCTGAGAACCGAAAAAATCCTCAGACCGGGACTTCCGCCTTCCTGGAAACGGCGGATTCTGGGGGCAAAGGCAGCCGCCTTTATCCCTGCCGGAGAAGGCATACGGCTTGAAGATCTCCTCTTTCAAAAGAAAAATTAGACAAAAATGGAGGAGTTTTATTCTTTGAAAGCATTGCAAAGTATATTACAATTAGTTTATATTGAGTATGGAATTTTCGAATTTGTTTGTTTTGAAAATACTTGGTTTTATTCCAAAATCCGGTTGGTTTTGGAATAAACTCCTGGGAAATCGGTCTAAAGCCCGGTTTCCCCCTTAAATCCGGAACCGCTGTTCCAAAATTATGATCCTGCCGGATCACCGGATTTTGGAACAAGCTTACCTTGGTGGATGAAAGTACTTTTTTGGGAAATTGGGGATGTAATACAGAATGGCAAGTATACCCACAGGGCCCGCTCAATATCTGGCCCGTTTTAGCGAACAGAGTATAGCCTGCAGCCCCTATGCCTTGACCAAATTGGGGGTTGACCGGAGTCATTGTTTTCTCAAGATCGATGAATACATGATCCTCTGCGTGCCCTTCCAGTTCGGTTTCAAGCGTTCAATCTTTCTGGCTTCCCTCTCCAAGCAGGAGATGGCCTTCTTCCAAAAGTATGTAAACGGTATCGTGGGTCTTTCCATTGGCTTCATCATCGATCCCAAGAAGGAACCGATCAAGTTTTTTATCCGCTGTAATCTGGTTACCATTGGAGCGATGAAAGGCCGGGATAATGTTGGCCTTTTCGTTGTGGATTACAAAACCACCCCGGATGAACTGGTGAACATGCTCGGCCGTTTTCTGGAAACCCAGGACAGAATCAAGATGCAGTACGAAGATTACGGCAAAATGCCTATCAAAATAACCGGAGATGTGGCAAAGATCATGGGCTACAACATGTATGCCACGATCTCCGAGCCCAATACACAGGAGCGGAAAATTCAGGTTTTTTCCCTTAGCACCAAAAATATCGAACATCTTGAGGCTGCGGGAGCGCCTCTGCGGACTCCGGGTACCTCGGTGGCATATCAAATATACTTCCGAAAGTACCGGATTTCCATTGCCGGAACCATTACCGGTTCCCAGGCTCTGCCGCAGGGTCTGGTACGAACCACCGCCACGATCAGTTACAGCCCTGAACTGGTGGAAGTGATCGATGACTACTGGTATAATTCCCGGACAAATTCAAATCCAAAATAGGTAAATATAATGCCGATTATTGAACCCAGGATACTTAAAGGCTTCCGGGATTTTTTGCCTTCTCAGGAGATTGCCCGGCGGGGTCTTATGGAGACTGTTGAAGATGTGTTCCGCTCCTTCGGTTTTGTTCCTATCGATACCCCCGCTCTGGAATATGCGGAGATCCTTCTGGGTAAGGGCGGTGGAGAGACTGAAAAACAAATCTACCGTTTCAGGGATAACGGAGACCGGGATGTGGCCCTCCGTTTCGATCTTACCGTTCCATTTGCCCGTTTTATAGCCCTTCATCAGGCTGAAATAACCCTGCCTTTCAAACGTTACCACATGGCAAAGGTCTGGCGGGGGGAAAATACCCAACGGGGCCGTTACCGGGAATTCACCCAGTGCGACTTTGATATTGTCGGAAGCGACAGTTCCGGAGCCGATTTTGAGATTCTCCTCATGATGAGGGAGGCAATGAAGGCATTGGGCGTTGAGGCTCTCATTCATCTGAACCACCGGGGGCTTTTCAATCGTTTCCTTGAACATATGGGAATCAGGGATAAATCCGTAGAGATCCTTCGCAGTGTGGACAAGCTTGCCAAGATCGGAGAGGAAGAGACCCGGAAACAACTGGAAGAGATAGCCGGAAAAGAGCAGGCCAAGGCTGTCCTGGAATACATACACGCGGGGGGGGCTTTTGAAGAGATCCTCGATACTCTCACCGGCCTTGCGGGAGGCCCTTGTCCCGAATCGGAGAGGCTTTCCGCTTTATGCCGCTTCATGATCGATACAGGTACGGAAGCTTCCTTTGAACTTGATCCTTCAATTACCCGTGGCTTGGATTACTATACGGGCATCGTGTATGAGACCTTCCTCAAAGATGATCCTGCCATCGGATCTGTGTGTTCCGGAGGCCGCTACGATAATCTGGCAGGACTCTACATGAAAGACCGGATCAGCGGTGTAGGTTCTTCCATCGGCCTTGACCGGCTCATGGCCGCCCTGGAAAGCCTGGGGAAACTTGAAGGCCTCAGTTCCTATGCGAAGCTTGCCGTGGCCGGTATCCGGGAGGAAGACGGAGGCCGCTGTCAGGCCCTGGCAGGGCGTTTCCGCGCCAAAGGGATAGCCTGCGAAGTTCTCCCGGAGCCCTCCGGTTCCGCAGATCCTAAACGGCTCACCAAACAGTATATTCTGGCGGAAAAGAAAGGCGCCCGCTGGCTCCTGATCCCCGCTGAGGGCTCTGAAAATTTTACCCTGAGGGATCTGAACAAACGGGAAAACCGGGAAAACATTTCTTTTGAGGAAGCACTTAAAATTGTATCGAATACATCGGCGCTTCCTTAGTGTCTGTCCATAGAGTAACCGCCTTTGTGGACAGACACGAATTCACCATTCTTCCATAGCTTTTTTGAAGGCCGGGCCTGAGGCGCGGATACGTTTTTCGTCTACACAGTAGGCAAAACGAAGCCATCCCGGTGTGCCGAAACTGGAACCGGGTACCCCGAGAATCAGGTACTTTTTCAGGTGTTCGGCGAAGGCTCTGTCGTCTCCGGCGGATTCATGACCCTTTGCGGGCACTTTGCAGAAGAGGTAAAAGGCTCCCTCCGGTTCAGCATAGCCAAGCCCTGCCGCATCAAGAAGCTCCTTGAAGGCGTCCCGGCGCCGTTCATAGATACCCACATCGACCCGTTCTTTCGTAAGTTCCGCCACGATACGCTGCATCAGCGCCGGGGCGTTGACGTAACCGAGCACCCTGGTAGCGTAGATGAGGCCGTTCATGACGGCGTCTTTGTCCCGAATATTTGGGTTTACCGCGACATATCCAATCCGCTCCCCGGGAAGGGAGAGGCTTTTGGAATAGGAACTGACAACAATGGATTCGGGGTATGCGGAAAGCACCGGGGGAACTTCCAGACCGTAGACAATCTCCCGGTAGGGTTCGTCGGAAACCAGGTAGGGATAGCGGCCCGAAGCCTTGCCGTGGGCCTCCAGAATTCCGGCCAGGGACTTTATGGTTTCCGCAGGATACACCCTGCCTGTCGGGTTGTGGGGTGAATTGATCAACACCGCTGCGGTTTTGGGGGAAAGCCTTACCTTGATTGCTTCCAGATCCAGGTTAAAGTCCGGGAGGCTGTCTAATTCTACAAGAACTCCACCGTAGTTGGCGGTATAGGGTCTGTATTCCATAAAAAAAGGCCTGGAAACTATCACCTCATCGCCGGGATTGAGAATCGTTTTGAAAACCGTGTTGAGCCCCCCGGCGGCGCCTACAGCCATTATAAGGCAGGAAGCGTCGAGTTTTACCCCCTGCTCCCGGGAAGACTTCTCTGCCAGAGCCTCCCTCACCTCCGGGAAACCTCCATTGGGCATGTAGCCGTGGGAACCCGGCTTGTCTTCGCCTGCAAGACGCAGAAAAACATCGTGAAAAGCGGGAGGCGGCTCAAGATCCGGGTTTCCGATGGAAAAATCAAAGACCTTATCGTCTCCATGTATCTTCTTAAGAGCATTCCCCTCTTCAAACATCTTCCTGATCATGGATGAAGTCTCAAGGGCATCCCGAATCTTTGCTGCTATAGGCATGACGGCCTCCTCAATGATACAGTAAATTATGAGCGGAAAAAAAAACATCCCCTCTTTGGCCGAATGTCTTGCTGCGGCGGACGAAACCAAGGCTCTCAGGGTACAGAAAAATTGTTTTAATACCATTCCGGAAATTCTAAAAGAATATTTTTCTTTTTCTTCCGTGTTTCTTGTTGCGGACGGCAACACATGGGACGCCGCCGGCAAGACGGTAGAAACGGCCCTGCTTGACAATGGTATTGCCGTTGCGGGAAAGTATATTTTTCCTGCCGAACCCCGGCTCCATGCGGAGTATGACCACATTAAAGCCCTTGTTGAGGCCCTCGGCGCCGTTCCCTCCTTCAAGGAGACGGTTCCCATTGCCATCGGCGCCGGTACGGTGAATGATCTGGGTAAACGCGCCGCATTTGAAAAGGAATTGCCCTATCTCTGCGTGCCTACCGCCGCTTCGGTGGATGGCTACACCGCCTTTGGAGCAGCCATCCTCATGGACGGCTTCAAACAGACGCTTCCCTGTACCGCCCCCCGCTGTCTTGTCGCGGATACGGATGTACTAGCCGGGGCACCAGCCTATCTTTCGTCCTCGGGCTTTGGGGATCTGGCAAGCAAGATCATTGCAGGCGCCGACTGGATCATCAGTGAATATGCGGGAAAGGCGGGAGCCGTGGGAGCAGATCCCATCGATCAAAAGGCCTGGGACATGACTCAGAACGGCCTCATGGACTATCTTGAGCGGAGCGTCACCGCTGCAAAGGGCGACGGAGAAGCGGTAAACGCCCTCTTTGAAGCGCTGGGCATTACAGGTCTTTCCATGCAATTTCTGAAAACTTCCAGGTCTGTTTCAGGATCCGAACATCTTTTCAGCCATGTGTGGGAGATGGAAGATCTCTCCATAAACGGAGTCCCGGTAACACACGGTCACAAAGTAACCATCGGTACACTGGCGGCTACGGCCTTTACCGAAATATTCTTCGCCGATCCTGAAGGCCCTCCGCCTGCACACAAGAACTTCAGACTGCCTACCGGTTCAGAGCGTATGGTGGAAGTTTCCGGAGCCTTCAAGAACAGCCGCGCCCACGACGGAGTTGTAAAGATCGCCCTGGAAAAATTGCCCGACGAAAAAAATGCCCGCATAATAAATGACGCCTTCCGTAACAACTGGAAAGAGATACGGAAGAGGATTCTTGAACAGCTTGTTCCGTATTCCGAACTGAAAAAACTTCTGGCCGGCGCGGGCTGTCCCCTCATACCGGAGGATATCAATCTGAACCGGAACTATACCATCGCCACCGCCCGCCGGGCCCAGATGATGCGGAACAAGTACGGTATTCTGGATCTTGCCTGGGTAACAGGAGCCTTTGAAACAATACTTTCCCGGATGGAGGAGTCGGAGACTTATTTAAGGTAAAGCAGGCCCGGGTTTTCCACACTCCCCTGAGCTTGTTCCAAATTGTGTAAGCAATAAGAATCAATAACCTCGAGATTGTCGATTCTTATAAGGTATTTGTATTCGTGCGCAGCTCCTAAACCAGCGTCCGCGCTATACGCACAATATCTGCGAAAACCCCGCCCGCGGTAACCTGGGCTCCGGCTCCGGGGCCCTTGATCACCATGGGGAGGCGGGAATAACGGGCTGTGGTGATCACCACAATGTTGTCGGAGTCCACCAGTGAGCGGAAGGGGCTTCCGGACGCTTCTTCCCGAAGGGAAAGGCTTGCCTTGCCCTCTTCGATAACCGCCACGTAACGGAGGGCCTTACCTGCCGCGGCGGCCGTCAAACGGCGTTTTTCAAATGCCTCATCGGATTTTTCAAGTTCTTTAAAAAACGTCTCCACATCCTCAGCCTCAAAACACGCAGGGGGCAGGATCGGTTCTATAGTCACCGCGGGAAATTCAAGGTTCATGCCGCATTCCCTGGCAAGGATAAGGGCCTTGCGGGCCGCATCCATGGCGTTAAGGTCGTCCCTGGGATCAGGTTCCGTGTAGCCTGCGACCTTTGCCTCCCTGACTAGGGCGGAGAAAGTCTTGCCGCCGTCGTAGTTGTTGAAGATGAAGCTTAAAGTCCCGGAAAGAATCGCCTCGATACGCAGTACCTTGTCTCCGGAGAGGAAAAGATCCCGGAGGGTAGAGATAACAGGGAGGCCTGCGCAGACCGTGGTTTCATAGAGGTAGGGGATGCCCCGGTCGCGGGAAAAACCGGTGAGGAGCCTGTAATAATCCAGGGAGCCTGCATTAGCCCGTTTGTTGGGGGTAACAACGGGAATCGAAGAGCGGAGTATATCCCCGTATACGGCGGAAACATCATCACTGGCGGTACAGTCGCAGAAACAGGTATTTGGCATGTTGAAGGACTTCATCTTTTCGATAAAGAGTTCCAGGTTAAAGTCCTGAACAAGGGGATCTGTTCCGGACCGGACGGCTGTTCCCGGTTTTGAATCATTTAACAGCTTCTTCACTCCGGCAGGATCGAGCCCTCCTGCGGAGAAGGCCATCCTCTTTGAATTGGCAGCCGCAACAAGATTTATGCGGATCATGTGGTTTTCCGCGAGAACTTCCTGCTGTCCGGCAAGCTGTTCCAGCAGGGTACCGCCGATGAGGCCTATCCCCACAAGAAAGAGATTCACCGAACGTACACCGGAAAGGAAGAAA
>JAITLC010000036.1 GCA_031278095.1 Treponema sp. | reverse complement strand
TTGATGGAGATCAGCTTGCACAGGTTTCTTCTGAAGAAGGTTTGTTAGTATATTCTGAACGTTCCTCTCCGCTCCGGTTGTATCCACAGGGACTGGATCCCCGCTTTGCAGAAATTTTATCCAAAAATAATCCGCTCTTCCAGGTAGAGACATTGATGCTTATTTCCAATTCAAAAAACAATTCTGATATCTATAATGCGCTTAATGATATCCGGGCGCTGAAAGGACGAATCTACCATTCGGCTACCCGTGATGAAGACATACCGCTTTTTGAAGAGGCTACAAGAATTGAAAGCCCAAAAAACCCAAATCCTGTTGCAGATCCGCCCTATGCGGCGGCAGTTCCTCCTCATGAGACTATCTATATCCGTCTAAAAGATGCCAACTTCGGAAATTCCTACTATCAGGCGGACATGTATCTTGAAGACCGGGGAATTCTATACAGCCTTGTCAATTTTAAAAAATTAAGTTTTCTCTTTATCCCGGTTATCAAAGAAGAGAAATTTCTTGCCCAATTTTACTTTGAACCGGTACACGAAGGAATAATGATCTACGGTTTTGCCGGAGCCGATGCAGCCGGTTTTATTGCAAACAGGGTTGATATTCCTTCTGCGGTGCGTAAGCGGGTAAAGGTCATCATAGACTGGGTTAAAGACGGCTTAAACTGAACAAAAGCCCGGCTTTGTTCAAGCCGCTTTACTCAAGTCTTGACAATTTATTTTCTTTGTGTTAATTTTCCGGTATCCAGGGCCTGTCCATAAATGTAGACACATTATGGACAGACTACCTTAAAAAGAGCATTTTGCTATTAGCGGCTGTCGTATAACGGCTATTACCCCAGCCTTCCAAGCTGGAGACGTGGGTTCGACTCCCATCAGCCGCTGATGCTGTAGATTCCTTCCCTTTCCGCCACCATCCCGTCTTTTTCCAAAGCCTTCAAAACTCTGTAAAGTTCCTCGTCCCCAAGCCCGGTACGGCTTTTAAGTTCCGGACTTCCCGCCGGGCCTTCCGCCGCAAGAGTCCTCACAAGCTGTCCCCGCAGTTTCCGGAAGGAATCCTCAAAGCGGCTCTGCCGGACATAACCTGCGCTCCGCCGTCCCGGATTAATCTCCTTCTTTTTCACGCCGGCTCCGTAATCCATCAAAGCCCAGTACCAGAGCCGCGGGTTCTCGGTGTCGAGACTCTTCTGCAGAATGGGATACAATTCCTCATCCTTTACCCCGGTCTTTGCCGGAAAGAAAAAATGCAGTACCGCCGAACGGATATTTGTTTCAATGAAAACCGAAGGATGATTGTAGGCAAAACAGGCTATTGCTCCGGCAGTGTAGTGTCCGATTCCGGGAAGTCTGAGCAGTTCTTCGGGACTCTGTGGTACCATTCCTTGAAACTTTTCGGTAATGGTTCCGGCGCATTCAAGGAGAAAACGACAGCGGCGGTTATATCCAAGACCGCTCCACTCCCTTAAAACTATCTCAAGGTTTTCGCCGGCCAGAGCCGCAGGACTGGGCCACTTTTCCATCCAGCGTTTCCAGTAGTGAAGGACCCGGCTGGTCTGGGTTTGCTGGAGCATGAATTCCGAAACTACTATTCCCCAGGGATTGAGATCTTCACGCCAGGGAAAAGAGCGGCCCTGCGCTTCAAAATAGGAATAAACTGTTTTCCTGAACTTGTCTATGTTCAACAGGGAACCTTATTCGTACCGGGGTTCAATAGGGAAGCGTTAATTAGTGTCTGTCTACAAAGCCGGTTACTTTGCGGACAGACCTTGCATTTTCGCATCTTTTTGTACCAAAACAGTGCGAAAAGGCGCGTTTTATAAGGCGGTGTCCATAATGTGTCTACATTATGGACAGACACTAATTAAATGACGCCAGTCGTCGTTTCCCTAATGCTTTAAGTCTTGCTCTCCGTATATTGATTTTTGCACCTGAACGATGATTAAGGATACTACCTCTTCCGCACTTATATCATCAGTATCAATGACCATATCTGCAAAAGAATAATCATCATTATCAATGCCGTAGATCCGCATATACCGCTCATGATCCTGACGGTCTCTCTCGGCAGTAAAGGCCGCAATCGACTCAAGGGTACCGCCTTCCCGTTTTACGATCCGCCTTGCCCTGGTAAGCGGACGGGCCTTCAGGTATACCTTTAAATCCGCCTTCTTAAGCATCCAGATTGCAAGCCGGGAACCGAGAACGCAGCCGGATGAATCTTCCGCCAGTTTTACCTGACGGGAATCCACCTCCCTGTCCCAGCGGTCATCTCCGGCGGCAAGCTCCAGTATCTTCTCAAAGCTTATCTCTTTTTCCTGAGCCAGCGACCGGAAGGTAAAGTTAATAAAATCAAGCTTCAGTTTTTCTGCTACCAGCGCACTGATCGTCGTGTTCCCGCAGCCGCTCTTTCCTGAAATCGCAATTTTCAAAATTCCCCCTGTTACTCTACATTCCGAAGCTGTTCCCGGATATTCTCCAGGGCGTCTTTCATCTCTACTACCGCTCTGCTGACTTCCAGAACAGCCGTCTTCGATCCGATGGTGTTTATCTCCCTGTTGATCTCCTGACAGAGAAAATCCAGTTTCTTTCCGGGACTGGGATTGCGCTCCGTCTCGGCCCTGAATTCCTGCAGATGTTCCGTCAGGCGGCTTATCTCTTCGGAAATCGTGTTCTTCATCAACAGGACTGCCGTCTCCGCAAGGATCCTGTTTTCATCAATATCGGTAAGCCGCTCTCCGAGCATTTCCACAAAACGGCTGCGGAGATTTTCTTTTATGGTATTTTCCAGAAGAGAAGCCTGGACTGCAATAATTGAAGTATAGTATTCCAAAATTCCAATATGGGTAAGAATATCTTCTTCTGTATGTTTGCCTTCCCTGTCTCTTTCAGTCTCAAAATCTTCCGCGGTCTTTTCCAGCAGGGGTTCTATCAGCGTCCGGTATCTTTCATTGTCCCGCTTTCTGTCCACCGCAAAAACACCTTCCATTCCCAAAATCAGTGGAAGGGAAACTTTTTCCGCCAGTTTCAACTCCGCGGCCAGAAGCGCGATGGCCTTCTCATAGACTTTGGCAGCTTCCGTGTTTATTGATACCTCAAGGGCTACATTGTTCTCCTTGAGTTTGATGCTTGTTTCGATCTTTCCCCTGCTGAAGCGGGACTGCAGCGCTGCCCTGATTCCCGGTTCAAGGCCGGAAAGCAGGGGGGGAAGATTTACCAAAAGTTCAAGATAACGGCTGTTGTAACCTTTAATCTCTACAGAAAGGGTAAGGCCCTCATCCTGTATCTCCCGGTAGGCATAGCCGGTCATACTTTTCACAGCTACACTCCTCCGGCCGGCTGTATTTTCAGCCGGTCTTCGTATAAGGCTCTTGAAAGTTTCCAGTTGTCCCCTGCCCCAAGAGTTATAAAGAGATCTCCCTTTTTAAGCATTGTATTCAGCGGTTTTACCGCTTCGTCCGGTTCATCAAAATAGTATACCTCTTTTTTAGTTTTCTTCCACAGGGATTCTGCCTTTTCAAAGAGTGTACGGCCGCTTACCCCTCCATGGTACACTTCCCGCGCCGAAGCATAGATCTTGTGCAGGATTAGTACATCCGCGTCCCCGAATGAAGATGCAAAATCATCCAGCAGGGCTGCTGTTCTCGTGTATGTATGAGACATAAAGCTTACCAGAAGCCGGCGATGGGGATAAAAATCCTTTAATCCGGCAAGAGTCGTTGCTATCGCCGTAGGATGGTGGGCATAGTCATCCATAAAAAGTACACTGTCTGCTTCACCGAGGATCTCCGAACGGCGCTTTAAACCTGAAAAATCCTCCAGGGCTTTTACAAGCGCTTCCCTCTGCTCTTTAGTCCGGACTTTTGTTCCGGCCTGGGCTCTCGTCAGGGATGAGGTCAAGGCCAGGGCCGCCGCCGCATCAAGGGCTTCGTGCCTGCCGGGAACCCTGAGTCTGAAATCCTCAGGAAAGGCGGAGAGTCTCATTAAAGCCCTTTCGCCCTCAACATGGTAGGAAAGGATTCTGAAATCCCCTTCCGCCCTGAAACCGTAGGGAGTGAAAACCAGATCCGTTCCCGAACTGCGGATAATATCCGCCACCTCACAGGCGCCCGGATCATCGGCACAGTAGATCAACTCTCCGCCTGAGGGGAGCAGGCTGCAATACTCAACAAAAGCATCCCTGATGGACCGGTATGTCGGGAAATAATCCTGATGATCCGGCTCCACCGCGGTAAGCACGATACGCCGGGGGTGAAAAGAAAGAAAATGACGGCGGTATTCGCAGGTTTCGGCAACAAAAAAACGATCTCCCAGACTCAGGGTGGATCGACCGCCGAAACTGCCCACCGCAGTTCCTGCAAGGACACGGGCCGCCAGGCCCGCTGCACGGATAAGCGTTCCCGACATGGCCGTGGTTGTGGTTTTCCCGTGAACCCCCGCGATACCGGATGAATCAAAAAGAGCCGAATAGGCTCCCAGAGCATCGGTATACTTGAGAATGGGAATGCCGCGGCGCTCAGCCTCCTGCAGTTCCGGATTACTGTCAATGGAATAAGCGGCGGAATGAATAACAAGATCCATATCATCACGGATATGGGATGCATCAAACGATTCATGGCAGGATATTCCCAGCTCTTTGAGGATTTCATCGGTGTAAAAGACTTCATCCCGGTCAGAACCGCTTATGCCGGTACCGGAATTATGCATCAGTTCCGCCAGGGCGCACATACCGGTTCCTTTAATACCTATAAAATAGACTTTAGCTCCCGAGCGAAGCATCTGCTCAAAGTCCATAAGAGATGATACCTTTTTGCTATTCCCTTTGCTACCCCTTTTACAAGAGAATCAAATTCTGTAATATGCTGTAATGGTTCCTCAGTTTGACGGTTCAGCCGAAGTGTTTGCCTGGTTTTATCAATTCATCAATCTGGGGCAGGGTCAAAGCCGGAAGAGTTTCCGCCTTGACAGGATGAAGTATCTTGCCGCCATGGCAGAAAGCCCTGAACGCTGTGCTCCGGTGATCCATATTGCCGGTTCCAAGGGAAAGGGCTCTGTAACCGCCATGATCGCATCGATCCTTGAGGCCGCAGGTCTTAAAACGGCCCGTTATTCCTCTCCTTTTGTCAGCGATAACCGGGAACGGGTGAGCCTTGGAGAATCCTGGTTCCCTGAAAAAATCTATATCTCTGCGGCGGAAGAACTCGCCGTGCTGCTGGAAAGCATCCCTTCATCTTCCCCGGACATAAAACGGCTTTTCGACAGCAATGATAGAGAAGGGGAAGAGCCGAGTTTTTTTGAACTCCTCACACTCTACTTTTTTCTCTGCGCCAGGAAGGAAGGCTGCGATGCCATGGTCGTGGAAACCGGCATGGGAGGCAGGCTTGACGCTACCAATATTGTCGATCCCCTGGTATCGGTTATTACCCTGATCGAAAAAGAACATACCGAATACCTGGGTTCCAGTATCAGGGCCATCGCCGCCGAAAAGGGCGGTATCATCAAACCGGAAAAACCCCTGGTTCTTGCCGGGGAAACGCCTGAGGCCTTTGAGGTTTTTGCTTCCATTGCGGAGGACATGAGGGCTCCGCTTTACTATTTTCCCCGGCTGGTATCGGTAAATGACTGCAGCATCCGGAAAACGGGGACCAGTTGTACCCTTGCCTTTTCCGATCCTTCCTTTTTTCCCGAACCCCTAAAAATCAATATCCCCATACCCGGAAAAGTACAGGCGGAAAATGCAGGCCTTGCCGTTCTGGCGGTAAAACTCGCCTTTCCTTCTATCGGCCCTCAGGATATACAGAGAGGCCTATCCTCCGTCTTCCTGCCCGGACGCTTTGAAAAGATCCGTGAAGACCCGGAACTTGTCATCGACGGCGCCCACACAAAGAAGAGTATGGAGTACTGCTGCCACACCTTTGCGGAACTCTACGGCAAGGGAGGCATACTTCTCTTCGGCTGCGCCATGGGAAAGGATGCGGCTTCAATGGCGGATGCCGCCGTCCTGTATTTTTCACATATCATCATTACAAATCCCGGTTCCTTCAAAAAAAGCAGGCCCGGGGAAATCTATGACATCTTTTCTGCAAGGGCCGCGGAGGGACAAGAGGTGATGCTTATCGAAGAGACTGAAAGGGCAATTGAATATGCGCTGTCCCTGGGCATGAAAAAGAAGCTGCCGGTTCTCGGTGCAGGTTCCTTCTATCTGGCCGGAGAGATAAGAAAATACAGTAGAGTTGGGGTTGACCGGGTTATCGAACAGGTCCAGTGAACCGCTAATTCAAATGGTACTCTCTTTTTTCACCTGTTACGGGATCGGTAAAAGAGAGACCGGAAGCGGAGAGTGCCAAAGTCCCCTGCCCTGCTTCGGCTTTACCATAGAGCGGATCGTTTACAATGGGGAAACCCAGCCAGGCAAGGTGACAGCGGATCTGGTGGCGGAAACCCCGTCTGAGTTCGATAGAGAGTTTGAGACACTTCTCTCCCGGCTGAAGTTCCGCCGCAGAAAAATTTTTAATCTCCGTGCGGTACGGATTCCCCCTGTCCCAAGCCGCTTCCCTGAGCGGTTTCTTTCCGCTCGCAGGGAGGGGCCGTACCAGCCGTCTTCCCTTTCCCCAGGGGCGGAAGAGGCTTTCGATTAAAAAACCCGGATCTCCTACAGGAATGCCAGACTTGTTCGAGAATCCGGTTGGTTCTCTCACAAGTCCTGCGGCTTCTCGCCAAGGAACCTTAGGTTCCCCGGCTGCAAAACATGCGTGTTTTAGCGGCCGCTGTCCGGAAAACTGAAGTTTCCAAGCAACTTTGCCGTCTTTCAAAAATTCCGTTAGTTGTTCTGCAATGGCTTCAAGGTGTCCGGGCAGGGGAGGAAAGCCGGAATTGTCTTCGGGAATGATTCTTTGAGGACTGCAGAGTGTGCCATACTCCTTGAGTATCTCCCCCCTTTCCTGCAGATCGAGAAAGGCATCCATGGCCTTCTGGCGCTTGCACACCAGAACAAGGCCTGAAGTTTCAAAATCAAGCCGGTGGAGAAGCCCTCCTTCCCGGACCTTTCTCCCCTGTATATCCATGACCTGCGGAAAAGATCCCGCAAACCATTCAAGCAGATTTACTGTTCCACTGTTTTTTTTCAAGGGGGCCGTATGGAGATGAGGAGGTTTATAGAGCACCGCATAGTCTTCGGTTTCTGCGAAGATTAGGGGATACCGACAGTCTTTCTGCCGCATATTAAAAATCGTTCTTTTCTTTCTTTGCCAGTATGGCAATCATTCTGCGGAAACGTTCGGGGAGCGCCGCATCAAAACGCCGTGCTTCCAGGCCGCCGGGAAGGCGGATCGAAAGAGTTCTGGAATGGAGCATGAGCGTGGAATCGGGGAAAAGGGGATCCCTGATACCGTAGATTGGATCGCCTGAGACCGGATATCCCAGATGACGGAGATGAACTCTAAGCTGGTGGGTACGTCCTGTCTTAGGCCGCAGGAGCAGCAGCGAATGTGTCTTCCAGCTCCGCGCTACCCTGTAGAGGCTGAACGCCTGCTTTCCCCTGTCCTGTGAAACCATGAAACGCTTACGATCCCTGTTGTCCCTGCAAAGCCTCGTTTGAATGATTCCCGATTTTTCTTCCGGTATACCTGCAACAATTGCCGCATAAGTTTTCCGGACACGCCGGGCCTTGAATTCCCCGGCAAGAAAAGCCAGGGCTTCGTCGTCCCAGGCTGCGATTATGAGGCCTGAAGTATCCTTGTCAAGGCGGTGCACGATACCGGTTCTGAGATTCTCCGCGGGGGGAAGCTCCTTCTGCCGGGAAAGACGCCTCTGCAAAAGGGCATTGGCCAGGGTTCCCCGGTAATTCCCCGCGCCGGGGTGAACCACCATACCCTGCATTTTGTTCACCACCACTACCCTGTCGTCTTCATATACAATGTCCAATGGAATATCTTCGGGGATAAGGGCCTCAGGTTCCCGTTCCGCCCATCTGATCTCCAGCAGATCCCCCGGCTTGACCAGACGGGAAAGCTTAACAGGCTTCCCGTTGATCCTGGCTTCCCGAAGACGGCTTTTTATTTGGGAACGAGGCAGAAGTTGCAGTTCTTCGGATAGATAACGATCCAGCCTGAATTCTCCGGCAAGATCCGGCTTTACCACGGCACTGAAAGAAGGCATCAGGGTGAAACCGGCCTCTTTTTCACACGGATTGCGTCTCCATTTCCCTTAACCGTCTTTCGGCTATTGATGAAACGCCTGAGCCGAACTATCGAAAAATCAATGGTCATAATGGAAAGTGAAGCCAGGGCCGCATAGAGAATGGTCTTTTCATATTCTTCATTGGTCATGTTAATCGCTCCGGCGCCTTTGGCAGGCCAGGGTGCATATCTTGTATCCCAGTCATGATCCGAAAAGCGGTAGAGATCCATAAAAAACTGCGTTGCAAACATGGTAAAGGGAAAAGAACCAAAGGCTACAATCTCCGCCCGCCGGATATCCTTGACCCAAACCGGCATATCCGACATATCAAAAATTTTGGAAGTGAGATCCGGTTTTTGTTCATTTGTAGCGGTGTTGCCGGATGTAGTAGTGCTGCCGGACACAGGAGTACTGCCGGAAGAAGAACCGGTACCGGTACCGGTACTCGTTTGGGCATAAAGGGAGCCTGTCAGAACCGGCACAAGCAACAGAAAAAAACATACTAATTTGATATTAATACTATCCATTACATACATTCCTCTAAAAATCCTGCCAACTTCACAAACTCTTTAAGCCCCAACTGCTCGGCCCGTGCATCGGGCTTGATGCCGCATGTTTTCAGGGCCTTTTCTGCAAGATGCCCGGCTTCCCTCCCGGCCTCTGCATTCCCCATTATACATGATTTTACAAAAGTGGTAAGGTTATTCCTCACGGTCTTGCGCCGGGAAGAAAAAAGCTGTCTCACAAGGGGATAGAGGCTTTGTGGATAATGAGGATCTTCATTAATGAGATCCAGGCAGAGCCCCTGGGAATCGACACGTGGAACCGGGAAAAAGGCGGCGCCCTTAATCACCGTCAGGGATCTAAGCCGGTATACGGATCTGCAGAGGACTGAAAAGGATGAGTATTCCCCGGAACCAGGGCCGGCCAGCATTCTCCGGGCGGTTTCTCTCTGTACCGTTACTACCATGCGCCTGAAAAAACGCCGCGCCTCTATGAAGGAAGCCAGAAGAACCGCACCGATATTGTAGGGAAGATTCCCCAGGAGGAGAGGAGAAGGAGCGGCAAGAGGCCAGGTCTTGAGCACATCCCCCCGGACAAGCGTAAAACCCGGATTGGCGCCGAAAAATTCTTCCAACGCGCCCGAAAATCCAGGATCTATTTCAAAGGCAGTAACTCTGGCGCCCCTTTCAAGCAGGGAACTTGTCATTGCGCCGAGGCCGGGCCCTATCTCCCAAACAGCCTCCCCCGCCCGGGGCGCAAGGGCTTCAACAAGCACATTCCGCACCCGGGCATCGATCAGAAAATTCTGACCGTATTTTTTCCTCATGCCCAGATTCCGGCTTTCGAGAAAAGCGGCAAGTTCCCGTGGAGAGTTATAGTTCAGCAAAGGCAGGGAGCCTCTCTCCGTCCGAAGCGCGGCGGCAGGCAAAAAGAAGGATTATGAATGTCGTGACCAGTGACAGGATCAATACGGGGATTGGATTGGGAAGCCTCATCGCAGGAAAACTGCCTGCAAGGGAGGCCAGCCGGTAGAGCCCGTCATAAAAAATTGAAAGATGCCCGGAAAAAAAAGCGGCCGGAAGGGGGAACAGGCTCAGAGGAATATAGATCATGGCGCCAATCATAAAGAGGCTTGTAAGGGGAACGATCAAAAGGCCGGTAACTATTCCCGCAGGACGCAGAATCCCAAAGAAGAGGCAGCTTAGCGGAGCAGTTGCAATAAAGGCGCCTATCGAAGCGGCAAGCGGGGAAAGCAGTTTTTCGGGAATTTTACCGCGTAACAGTTCATGAAAGCCCTCCCCGATACTGAGAATTCCCCAGAGGGCCAGATACGAAAGCATAAAGGAGAGACTCTGTCCCGATTCGGGCTGAATGGCAATCTGAATAAGAAAACCCAAGGCAAGCAGGGTAAGAGGCTTGCGGGGCAGATAACCCAGAACGGCCATGGTTCCCAGAGCATACATGATCGCCGCCCGGTGCAGACTTGGCAGATCGCCGATAAGGAAAACATAAGAACCTATAAAGAAGAGTCCCGAGACAGCCGCGGCCTTGAATCCCAGAGGCCTGCGGAGCAGAAAACTGATCATGGCGGAAACAACGGCAAGATGCATACCCGAGAGGGCAAGCACATGGGAAGCTCCCGCATTCCGGTAGAGGACCGCAAATTCTGTTTCCAGGTTATCCCGAATACCAAAGAGAAGGGCCAGCGCCAGACCGCCCCACTTTTTCCCGCGTTCAGAAAAAAGTTTTACCACGGCCAGACGAATACCGGTACGCATCTTTTCAAGCAGGGGCGCCGCCTTGATCACATGAAGCGATTCGACCCGGAAAAACGGCATCCCGTCGTTTAATTCCCTGAAAGAGCCTTCCGCATAGATATGGCTCCCCTTGCCGAATTCCTTCAGTCTGTCCAGATGTTCGACGGGAAACATGACCGGGATCTTCCCTCTGGCCGAAACCCGCACGTCCCCTTCACCGGCGCTTCTTTCAAGTTCCAGATACCCAACCCCCCGGTTTCCGGTACTCAGCCGGGGATCGTCTGTCAGGATACCGCTTATGCCCCTGATCCTTTCAGGAGAAAGTCCGAGGCTCGGAACACCGGGAATCGAAAGAAAGGCGGAAAAACCTGCAAAAAATCCTGCCGCAAAGGCAAGCGTATGAATACTGCCGCTCCTGCAGAAACGTTTTTCCGTGGAACCGCAAGGCAAAACAGAGAAACTCAAAAACAGGAAAAAAGGAACAAGCAGCAGAATCAGTACAGGAAAAACAAGACCGCTTAAGGCCATGCCTTTTTCCGCAAGAAACGCAGAACCGTAATAGGCCGCCACGGAGCCTGAAACGGCGGAGAACAGAAACGGGAAGTTTTTTTTCTTTACCATCGAAGCTGGTTTAATGCCTCCCTGGCTGCAGTCTGAACCTGTTCACTATAGGAAAGGTAACTGATATAGAGAAGGTAATCGAAAGCGGACTTGTCGCCGATTGTTCCCAGAGCCTTGATCACCGCCAGCGCAACAGCCTCATCATATTCGCCGTCTCTCTCGATATGGGAATTGAGAGAACCCAGTTGGAGTACAAGGGCCTGAACCGCTTCCGGCGTTCCCATGACGCTGAGGCAGCTGATAGCCTCCAGAAAACGCTCCTGCGGGGCGGCGCCGTTCTGGTAGTCCGCCTGTACCCGGTAAAAATGCCTGATGGCTGCAGGGCTGGCTCCAGCCCATTGAAGCCGTGTCAAAACCGGAACCGCCTCATAACGGAGAGTTGAAAGGGCAGTCTCCTCTTCGGCGCTGCCCGGCATTGCACTCAATCCGGCATTCAGGGCAGCCTCCGCCAACTCACCCTGTTCGGTATCGGAGAGACTGCTTCTCCCCGATACAAGGCGGAAAGCAGAGAGCTTTTCTGAAGGGAGACCATTCTTTATGATATCCAGAAGCTGGGATTTGATATTCTCTTGGAGAGAGTCAATCGCATCCTGGGCCTTTCCGGTAATAACAAGCGGATAACCGGCGTTAAGGGCTTCAAAAAGCGGAGCAAACGATGAAATGCTCCCCAGTACACCCAAGGTTTCGATACTTGCCTGAATTGCCGCCGCATCCAATTCCGTACCCGCCTCAAAACTCTTCGAGGAACGGTAGAGACGGGTTTGTTCCATCAAAAAATGGTTGATATTGTCGATAACCCGGGCGTTCCCCCCGGCAAGGAGCCCCAGAGATTTCATCGCTTCGGTTCTGGTAAGGCGATCGTGGTAAGAGGCAAAGAGATTCCAGAGCAACTCTGCCGAAGCGCCATTGCCGTTTTTGCCCAATCCACGGGCCGCTTCTACAGCCACGGCGATCATGTCGGGATCGTTTCCAAGCATGGCCGCATTGTTTATGGCAAAATCAAGAGCATATTCATAGAGGACCCTGATGAATTCCGGCGCCCTCTCATCAGTAGCCGCATCTTCCAGAATTGAAGCTTTGTCGGCCAGATTTGCCCTGACAAAACTCCGCTGATACGACAAGAGAATATCCTGGGCTTCTGCAGAAAGACCGGTAAAGATCACTAGAATGAGTAAAAAAATCTTTAGATCCGGAACCGGAAACTTTTTCGTTTTCATTCTCCACATCGCTATACAGCGTCCTCACCGGTATCGCTATCCATATCCATTTCCAGGTCTCCTGATTCGGCCTCTTCATCCAGTACCCGGAAGGGAAGATCCTCCTCTTCCTCGGGAAGGGTACCAAATACCTCCCCCAGAATCTGATTCCTCATCTCTATGGGCAATGGATCCGCCTCAATATGAAGCACCGAACGGTTAAGATTCTCTTTGAAATCCACCGAACGAACCGTCCCGGCCATGCCTATTACCGAATTGTTCAGGGCAAACTGTATCTTTACCCGCAAATCCACCTCTGCCTTGCCTCCCACCGTGAGGGCGCAACCGGTATCAGAAAGGTTTTCAATGTAACATTTTAGACCCGGATTTACTTCAAGTTTGTCTGAATCTTCTTCATTTTTCAAGAGATAGAGAAAAGCAAGTTTATGAATCTTGATCCGTACGGATTTACGTTTCTGGGTTCTGAACAGAGACTCTGTATGGCTTATCTTGAGGGAAGAAATTCCCTTGGAAAAAACTTCATCCTCCACCAGGGAGTCAAACACATAGCCTGCATCATCATTCCTCCAGAAATATACCGATATTTTCAATCCGTCCCAGGAAAAATTGGCCGGAATCTTGCTGTTGGTAGGCCGTGAAATGGTAAGATACTGATTAACATTTTTTACTACCTGGGACTTAAACACCCCCGTACCGGCTACCAGTATCCGCAGAGCCTGGCCTTCGCTCATCTGCCTGGAATTGGAAATGCCGTTTTTTACTCTGGGCTTATCCATTTCAATTTTTTTGCGGAAGTCGTAGAGCCTGGAGAGAAAATCGTTGGCCTGGGGATCCCGGTCTCCGCTGACATTCATTGTTCTGACCATGGAACGGATACATTTATCAAGCTGATTCTGAGACCAGAAGAGAGAGGAAGGATCTTCGAGCCTGCATTTAATAGCCAGCCGCCTGAGTAATTCTATCTCCCGCAGGGAAAAACCGGCGTCTTTTCCCCTGGCAAAGAACTGGATCCAGGAACCCTGTTTTTCCTTTTTGGGACGGGCAAGGACGAAAAAACCAAGCCCGAGGACTGCCACTATAAAAAACAATGTAAAAGAAGGCATACAGTACCCAACGGTTAGTTGGAAGACAAGCTTTGCATGTCAAGCTTCCTTAAATTTAGGGGAAAATCGGGCTTTTGACCGGTTTTCCAGGGAACTTACCCAAAACCAACCGGGTTTTGGAACAAGATCAAACATTTTGAAAATATCTCTCTCTTGTATTATAGTAAATCAGACTATTCCAAAATGTCAAATTTTGGAACAAGATCAAACTATATAGAGATGAAGCTGTTCCAAAACTTCGGCTTTTGGAACAGCTTCCCTGGATTTAGAGGAAAAACCGGGCTTTTGCCGGTTTTTCCAAGAGCTTATTTCGAAACCAACCGGGTTTTGGAACAAGCTCGGATACATAGGGAAATGAAGACGCTTCTTGAACCACTGATT
Organism: Treponema sp.; assembly: GCA_031278095.1. Lineage (GTDB taxonomy): Bacteria > Spirochaetota > Spirochaetia > Treponematales > Breznakiellaceae > JAIRNJ01. Next base: position 3,137 of record JAITLC010000036.1, on the reverse strand, counting down.
CTCTATTTTGTACTCTTTTTCCCCGCAGTGCTTTCATTCGGAGATCCCGTTTCCGATGCTGTTTTTTCGCCGGCGGGCGAATTTAACCGGATCTTTTTTTATAATGTACCTTCCTTGGCCCTTATTTGGTACCTGGTTTTCATGGCAAAGCCTGTAAAACAGCTTGCCGGGCGGTATTTCCGGATAAAGGATCTCTTTGCCTTCGTCATCTCCCTTCCGGCTCTCATTCTCATCTCCTTTTCCATTTCTCTGGCATCGAATCTTATGAACATGCCGGCACAGACGCTTCCGGTTCCCGCACATCCGGCGGGCTGGATTCTTTTATGCCTCTCCTGCCTCAGCACCGGTTACCTTGAGGAGAGCTATTTCAGGTTCTATCTGTTGAATAGGCTTGAAGAGGCAGGAAGCGCCGTGGGCATAAGAGTGCTAAGCCCTACTCTGCTCTTTGCCGTCTGCCACATCTATGAAGGCCCCCTCGGTTTACTCAATTCGATCCTGGCGGCGCTGATCCTGTCGTTTGTATATACCAAATACCGAAGTCTCCACGGAATTGCACTGGCTCACGGGGCCTACAATTTTATCGTCTACCTTCTATCCGGTTAAGCGTTTCCCCCGCTGACCGGTGAGTTCAATATAGGCCATTTCCGCCAGACCGAAATTGGCATTTCTGGTAAAATCCTTGGCGTATTCATCGTAGAGCATGTCTTCATACATCTTTCCGGCAAGACCTTCTTCGACGAGTCCCGCTTTTTGAACGGTATTACGCATCCCGGTTATGAGGATCTTTATGAGAAAGGTTTCCAGTTCCAGACACTGTTCATAGAGTTCGCTGTTTTTATCCACGTTTATACGATGACTGCCGCCTTCTTTAAGCAGATCTTCAAATTTTGAAAGACTGGTGGTATTTGAAATATCATTGTTCATTAAAAGCCTGTCTGCTTGGAGTCCTGAGGCAAAAGGCACATAACCTCCGCCGTTAACTAAACCCGATTCTATTATCCCTATTGCCATATTAAATCCCCCACTTCCTTCACCAATACCTTAATTCGCAGGCCTGGGTTCATACCCCGGAACTTGATCCGGTTTCAATTTCGTAACAGTTTCGTTTGCGGGTATGAACCCAGGCATAAAATCCATACCTTATAGGAACTTGCTCCCGGGTATCTTCATTTACACCAAAACACATTTATAAAGAAGCAACCGTTGTTCTTTATAATTGCCCATATCAGTATGTTTAGTCCAATCAAGGCACTACTATTCCCTTATTCTCTATCTCTTCAGGTTTGTTGCGATTCCGAGCATGTTGTCACTGGTCTGGATTGCCTTGGAGTTAAACTCATAGGCGCGTTGGGCAACGATAAGGTCAACCATTTCCCGCACCACGGAAACATTGGACATTTCAAGAAATTTATGCTGAATCTGCCCCATGCCTTCGTAACCAGGCCGGCCGGGAATAGGCTCGCCGGACGCGTTACTCACTTTGAAGAGGTTTTCCCCCACAGCGCTAAGGCCCACGGGGTTGGGGAAACGGTACAGTTCTATGCGGCCGACGTCCACAGGTTCATTGGGATCGATCTGAGGAACAGTTACGCTTACCCGGCCGTCTTTTGAGATAGTGATCTTTTCCGGCAGAAATCCTTCCGGCATGACGATGTCCGGAAGGAGCCAGTAACCATTGCTGGTTACCATGCGTCCTGTTTCATCCACCTTAAAGGCGCCGTCACGGGTATAGGCCCAGCTTCCGTCATACATCTGTATACGGAAAAAACCTTCGCCGTTAATCGCCATGTCATAAACATTGCCGGTGTTCTGCAAGGCCCCCTGGGAAAACATCCGCTGAGTAGCAGCTATCTTTACACCGTGGCCCATCTGGACTCCCACGGGCACAACTGTCTCCTCGGTAGCGGGAGTACCGGCGGTTCTTACGGTCTGGTAGAGGAGATCCTCAAAATCCGCCCTGACTTTTTTGAAACCGGAGGTATTAACATTTGCAAGATTGTTGGAAATTGTATCGATATTGGCCTGCTGCCCTATCATTCCGGCGGCCCCTGTCCACAGACTACGTACCATATTTACTCCTTGGGGTTTTAAAACAACCTCTCTTTGAAAAAGTTTTTATCAGCGGCTTACTCTGGCAACCTGGTTGATCAGTGTGCCCAGCATGGAATCCGTACTCTGGATTACCTTCTGATTGGCCTCGTAGGCGCGGTTCACTTCGATCATCTGCACCATTTCTACCACCGGGTCAACATTGGCAGCCTCAACAAAGCCCTGCACGACGCGGGGGCGGCTGTTCAGTTCCATAAATATTGCAGGGCCGGAAGTATCTGTTTCCCGGTAGAGGCTTGAACCCTGTTTTTCCAGATAGCGGTCGCGGTCAAATATCACCAACTTCAGACTGTCCAAGAGGACTGTTTCTTCCCAGGTATTGTTCTCCCTGGATACCATCAACCCGGGATCTTCGGCATACTCTGCATTTATCCAGATCCGGCCTTCCTTATCCACCTGGAAGTTGTTTGCCTTTACCCTGACGGGCCCTTTTTCGCCGAGAACAGGGTAACCTTCCTTGGTTTCCAGATAGCCTTCCTTTCCCAGTTGAAAGGAACCGTTACGGGTATAGCGTTCCCCCCAGGGGGTAGCCACGGTAAACCAGCCTTTACCATCAAGAGCCAGATCGAAGTCGCTCTGGGTCTCCTTCATGGCGCCCTGGTCAAGAACCGTATACAACTCGTTGAGTTCCACCCCTGTACCCAGCTTCCCGATTACCGGAGCTGCGTCGCCTGAACCAAAGGGGTGCAGATATACCCCATCGTCATCCATACGGCGGATAAGGAGTTCGGGAAAGGCCTTAAAGGCCGCGGTATCCCGCTTGTAACCGTCTGTATCCACATTGGCAAGATTATTCGCCACCGCGTCAAGCCGCCACTGCTGGGCCCGCATGCCGCTGGCGCCGGTAAACCAACCCCTAATCAAGGAAACCTCCATTGGAGACAAGGCTTAAGCCTCCGGACTCCGGTCTTTTTGATTCGCAGGCCTGGGTTCATACCCCGGAGCTTGCTCCGGTTTCAATTTCGTAACAGTTTTCGTTTGCGGGTATGAACCCAGGCATACAATCCATACCTTATAGAACGAAGATA
>JAITLC010000020.1 GCA_031278095.1 Treponema sp. | reverse complement strand
CATACTGCTTGCGGTACTGGTAGTTATCTACCTTTTTTTGGGGATGATAATGGAGACCTCCGCGATTGTAATAACAACGGTCCCGATTTTTGTTCCCGTGCTGAAGGGGATGGGCGTCGATCCGGTGTATTTTGGAGTTATACTGGCGCTGCTTATGTCAATCGGTACTATTACGCCGCCTGTGGGTACGGTTCTTTTTGTCATTGCCAAAATAACCGGAATACCCATCGAAAGGCTGACACGGGTTATGTTGCCCTGGTACGGAATACTGCTGGCGGCGGTAGCGCTGCTTATCCTTTTTCCCCGGCTCATCCTGTTTATTCCGGAATTAATGGCAAAGTAAGAAAACAGGCGGGACCGGATCGGTAAACACAGAGAGATTAGAGAGAGATTACAGATCGATGAATTCCTATGAACGGTTTTTCGCCGTCATGCGGGGCAGAGAGACGGATTGTTTTCCGGTAACTCCCTACAACGGCAATTTCGGCATTGCCCTTGCGGGGATGGAAATAAGCGGATGTTATACCAGCGGGAAGGCGCTCGCGGAAGCCCAAATCAGGGCCTGGGAAAAGATCCGGCAGGATGTGGTTGTGGCCCAATCGGATCAGTACTACATTCCCGAAGCCTTTGGGCTAAAGACGCGGTACCGGGAAGGCGCCCTGCCGGAAGTTCTTGAGACGCCGCTTGAATCGCTGGACGATGTTGACAGCCTGAAACCGATAGATCCCTACAGGGACGGAAGATGTTATGTGTATATAGAAGCGGTCGGCCTCCTTGCGGCTTATTTTAAAAAGGAAGTTCCTGTCCGCGCGCCCGGAGCCGGGGCCTTTGTTCTGGCGGGGCATCTTCTGGGAATAGACCGCTTCATAACGGAAATCGCGGCGGCGGAATCGGAGGAAGACGAAAGAAGCGTCGAACGCATCTTCGCTTTATTGGAGATTACGTATGACGCTCATTACCGGTACTGCGAGGCCTGCGTAAAAGCCGGCGCCGCCATTGTTCAATGCGCGGACTCTTTGGCTTCGCTGAACATGATATCTCCAAAGATATACGCAAAGTACGCCTTTCCCTATGAAAGGCGTTTTTTCGAACGGATAGGCGCCCTGAAAAAGGACTACGATTTTTACACGCTGCTGCATATTTGCGGGAACAACACGCTGATCGCCGAAAAATTAATGGCAACCGGCTGCGATATACTTGAAGCGGACTATCAGATTGATCTGGCCTATTATAAAAAACTGGCGGGTAACAGGGTTTGTCTTATGGGCAATCTAAATCCCGCCGGGGCGCTTCTCCGGGGAACGCCCCGGGAGGTTGAGGCGGAAGCGGATGCGGCCCTGGAGAAGGCCGGAAACGGAGGGCGTTTCCTTTTGGGAAGCGGCTGCGAGGTCGCGGTGCATACCCCTGTGGAAAACCTTCTTGCCCTGGTAAGGGCGGGCCATTCCCGTAAGCCCGTTTTTTGACATCGCGCGACGGGCCGGCGATGGGGCGTCCGCGGCGCTTAAAACATTTTCTGGAGGTGGCGGGAGTCGGACCCGCGTCCCGATACGCGAAACACAAACTTCTACAGGTTTAGCCGCACATCGGATTGTCGGGACAGGCTTGGCTGTACGGCGCGCGGCCTGCCCGTATTACGGAAAAATCTTGCCGCTCGAAGTCCGTACGCAACGATGGGCCAGCCCTGATTGCGACGCGGAAGCCGTTCCTCAGGGCGGCGGAACGGGTCCACGCGGTTACGCAGCTAAGGCGTAAGCGTAACTGTCGTTGTTGGCAGTTAAATTTTTTGCCTAATCAGGAGATAGGCGCTCCACCTGCGGCTTGTATCCCGAACCGTACCGGTCGAAACCGGTGCACCCCCAATGATTTGAATCTAATAAAATCGCGGTCTCCGGTCAAGTGTCCGGCAGGGCAACATCTGCAATTTAAGGTTACGAATGTAATTCTTCAGTATTCGTACCCAAATTTCGCATGATAACAGTCCCTCCCCATCCCGGTATCTGTCGAAAATCGAAAAAAAAACTTGATAATTCATAATTTGTGCGATAGCATATTTGATATGGCTGACACCAGTTTGGATACTTCTGCTGGAGCGCATCATCCCGGGCCGAAGGCTTATGTCCACGGTAAATCCCACTCCGATATTCCCGCCGTGTATGCGCTTAAAGAACAGGAAAAACGCCTAATTGAAGATATAAAGGCTTTTCTGGATTTCTCTTTTCCGGAGGAAGGCAGTCTTGTCAGGGAACGTTTTGCCGCTTTGCAGGAGCTGGGGGCCGCCGTCGCGCGCTTTCCTTCGGTACGTGCCGCCGGAAACGGCTGGGGCGACGGGCAAAAGTACGGCGTCATTGCTTCTTCCAACCGGGACAGTTTTCTGGAATCCCTCAGTTCCTATTCCCCGGCGGCCCGTTTGCTTCATCTCCCCGTCCGCGCGGTAGGCGCCCATAGTTATTTTATCGCCAAGTCTCATGCGTTTTCCTTTGTCGCAAAGCTGGTGGACGACATCGAGGCCTTCTACAAACCGCTCAGGCAGGCTATTTTCTCGATTATCTGTACGCTTTTGGTCGAGGAGGTCTATTTTTCCTGTCTGGAAGATCCGATGTTTTCCCGCGAAATCAAGGGCCATCTGATAGACGATCTGGTTTCCCTTTGGGATAACGGCGTGGAACTCGATACCGCGAAACACCAGCCTGCCCTGGAAACCCTCTGGACCGTCAGGGATGCCTCGCCCCCCAGTTTCGGCACCATGGACGGTTCCAGCGAACTGATGCGGGTTTCCCTTGGCATGGGAAAGGACTGGAGCGACTTTCTTGTGACCAAACTTAGCGACCCGGAGACCCAGTGCGCCCTGGAAGAATTCCTCTTTAGTCTTTCCTGCGAGGAAATTCAGGAGGTTCGCTCCCGGCTGGTACGTTTCGGTATTTCCGCGGTAAACCACGACGAGGTCCGTTCTTTCCTGGGAACCCGCCCCGCCTATACCATGGTCAAAAGTACGGATCCCCGGGCCATCTACGATTTTTACATGGAGAGGCGGGACATGGCCGTCTACCGTATGCACAGCGCCGTTCCGGGGCCCAAAAAAACCCTGGAAGAAATGTACCTGCGCTTCCGCCTTACCCGGAAAGAGGACCAGTAGCCTGATTGGTAAAAACGGTGTCAGTCACCTTTTTTTTCGATAAAATTTATCCAATGTAAGTTCGCCAAAAGAAAATCCTGTAACACGTCCCCTTGCGGCATATTGTACCATATCGGGAAATAAGGTAGTATACTAGCATATCAGGCAATGAAGAACAAGGCGGGTTATACTATGAAAACAGCGGCGGAAAGCCGGCCAGGTAACGTTCAGGATTCCGTGTACGCATCTCTGCGAAAAAGCATAATAAACCTGAATTTGGTCCCCGGAACCGTCATCAGCGAAAAAGAGATTTCCCTGCGCTACGATGTGAGCCGTACCCCGGTACGGGAGGCCTTTATTCACCTTTCCAAGGAGGGTCTGGTAAAGGTGATCCCCCAGCGGGAAACCCTGGTATCCCTTATCGATCTTGACCGGGTAGAACAGGAACTGTTCCTGCGGGAAAGCCTTGAAATGGCGGTACTGGAACCTTTTATCAACCGCTGCCGGCCGGAACATATCGCGGAACTGGAAGAGATAGTGAAAATCCAGACAGCCGCCTTTGACCGGAGCGAATACATCAATTTTATGAATTCCGACGACCGGTTTCACCGGGTTTTTTTCGAGGTGGCCGGCCACAAACTGGGCTGGGAAGTTCTGGAAAGCATGTGCGGCCACTATTACCGGGTACGTTTACTGACCGTCTGGCTTAACGGAATTGTCCAAAACATTGTGAGTCAGCATATAGAAATACTTTCGGCCATAAAAAAGAAGGATGTTCGGGAGTCCCGTCTTAAGCTGGGCCGGCATCTCCACAAATTACACACCGAGGAAAATATGCTCCAGGAAAAATTTCCCGAATACTTTGCCTCGGCCCGGGAGAACGATGACTTTGACGTTGATTTCGGCGGCTTCCCCCTCTCTTCCTGACAAGAAAACCGCATAATTACCTCACGTTATGCGCACTTACCTATCCGGAAGAAATTTAACCACACAAAAGGTACGAACCTTTGCTCCGGCAGCCCGGATTTTTACTTGAATTCATTTTCTGTTTGGGTGAATTAAGGAAAATATAGGGGGAAGTGAGGAGTTAATTCCTCGGTTCCCCGCGTTGACCACAATGCCTCCGGCGTGTATTATTGGCATTATGCAAGAAACCGGGACCCTGAGCAGGCTGGTCTCCACTTTGTCGCTGGCGGAACGGAAGGAACTGCTCGGCAAGCTGGAAAGTCAATCGCTTATCGCCAAGGGTCCCCTGTACCAGGAAGAGGACGATTCGGACTTCGCCGGAGACGCGGAACAGCGTTTTTCCAAGCTCTCCATATTTTTGCGTATCTGGTATTACATTCTGAGTTTCTTTAAGTCCCAACCGCCTCTTGTTGTTTTTAAAAACAGGGAGCTTGTCAA
>JAITLC010000114.1 GCA_031278095.1 Treponema sp. | reverse complement strand
GGGGATGTCCGAAAAGTTTGAAAAACTTATTCGGACAGCTTCTTTAGTGCGGCATTTGCATGCCATTTCAACAAAACGGGAACAAATGCGAGGGCTGTCCGGAAAGTAATAAACTTCCTGGACAGCCCCTATCGTGTAAGCGCTGCATCGTTTACGAGCTTCGTTCTGCAAGGAAATTATTTAACTGTGGGGTCTACTACCACTTTTTTGGCAACGTTGCCGATTCTAACCGCCCTGAAGCTCCCCGCGCAAGCGGGTTCTTGGGTATTAGACCCCACTGCGAATCAAACGTTGAACTTAAAGAACATAATATCCCCATCCTGCACGAGATATTCTTTGCCTTCGATACGGTACTTTCCGGCTTCCTTTATTTTGGCCTCGGAGCCGTATTTGAGAATGTCGTTGTAACCGTAGACTTCGGCCTTGATAAAGCCTTTTTCAAAATCCGTATGGATCACTCCGGCGGCCTTGGGAGCGCTGTCTCCGGCACGGATCGTCCAGGCGCGGCATTCGTCGGCCCCCGCGGTAAAGAAGGTACGGAGCCCCAGAAGCCTATAGGCCGCATGAATCAACGCGGAAAGCCCCGATTCTCTGAGGCCCAACTCCTCCAGAAAGGCCAGCTTCTCTTCCGGATCGGAGATACCGGTGAGTTCCGCTTCAAACTTCCCGCAGATGCACACCGCTTCGGAAGCTTCCGCAGCCGCGCGTTTCCGTACCGTTTCTGCATGAGGCGGCAACGATCCGCATGCGGCGGCCTTCATGCCCTCTTCATCAAGATTGCAGACATAGAGCTGGGGCTTGAGCGTGATAAAATGGCAATCGTAAACGGCTTCCCTTTCATCATCATCAAGATCGACTGAGCGGGCGGGCTTTCCCTGCTGCAATACGGGTTCTATCTTCTCCAGGACGGAAAGCGCCGTCCCGGCAGCCTTTTTCTCTTCCTTTGCCTGAACCTTCAGCGCCCGCTCTGCCCTCTCCTTCTTTTTGGCAAGGGTCTCAAGATCCGCCAGGGCAAGTTCAACGGCTATCGTTTCCATGTCGTCTTCAGGATCGACCCTGTTGGAAACATGAACAATATCAGGATCTTCAAAGCAGCGGACTACCTGGGCGATGACTCCGACTTCCCGGATATGGGAGAGAAACTGGTTCCCCAGTCCCTCACCCTTGCTGGCTCCCTTCACGAGGCCGGCAATATCGACAAACTCCACCGATGCGGGAATCGTCCGTTCGGGCCTGAAGATCTCCGTGAGTTTCGCAAGCCTTTCATCGGGAACCGGAACGATCCCCACATTGGGATTGATGGTGCAGAAGGGATAATTCGCCGCCTCTGCCGGCGCCCCGCTGAGGGCGCTGAAAATAGTGCTCTTCCCCACATTGGGAAGCCCCACAATACCGCAGTTAAGTGCCATCTGTCTCTCCAATGGGTTTATTGTACTCATGAAGGGAAACATGTATAGTAGTAGAGAGGAGTTTATCATGGCATTTGTACTGAACAGTTACCCGGTGATCTACCGGTCAAAATATGAAAAGTCAGGCTGGAAGGGCGCCTATGAAGAGAAGGCCCACAAAACCCCGGCGGAAGAAGCCGCATTACCCGAAGCCGAGCGGGCCGGGCTTGAGGCTTCCCGGAACTTTTTCCCCGATATGCCCCTGGTAAACTACACCACCCAGTACGGGCTAGGCTGTTTCGAAGGGCTCAAGGCGCTGCCTCAGAAAAATGGCGGGCTTGCCATCTTCAGGCCGGAGAGGAACGCGGCCCGTTTTTACAAGTCCATGAAGGGCCTCTACATGCCCCCCTTCCCCGAAGATGAATTTGTCACCGCATGTGTGGAGGCGGTAAAGCGAAACCTGCTGATGGGTTTCTGCCCTCAATACAGGAGTGAATGGGAGAAGGACTCCTTTATGACCGCCGATTCGGTGTATATCCGGCCCTTCACCTACGCCGAAGGGGGTATCGGTGTGAATATCTGCAATGAGCCCTGGGTGTTGATCATCTGTACTCCGGTGAGTTCCTATTTTTCAGGCGGTAATTCCGATGCGGTAGTTACCGAACGTGTCCGGGCCACTCCCAAAGGCACGGGCTGGATCAAGGCCTGTTCCAACTATGTCATTGCGGCCCTTGCCAAGCATGAAGCCATGGAAGCCGGCTACATGGAATGCGTGTTCCTCGACGCGGAGAACCACAAATATGTGGAAGAAGGCTCAAGCTGCAACATCTTCTTCTATCTAAAATCCGGCGAACTGGTAACTCCGGAACTGGGGGACACGATCCTCCCCGGCATTACCCGTTTAAGCCTCATAGAGCTTGCGAAAGACCGCGGGGTCAGGGTGAGCGAACGGAAGATCGGCATTGAACAGGCTCTCTCGGAAACAGGGGAATGTTTTGTCAGCGGAACGGCGGCAGGAGCTACTCCCATCACATCTCTCACCTGGCAGGGGAAGAAGATCGTGTTCAACAACGGCAAGGTGGGCGAGCTCAGTGCGGAACTCCGGAACACTCTGAAAGGCATACAGTACGGGATTATACCTGATACAAAAGGCTGGCTGACCAAAGTCCTCTAACAGGCTGTTGCGCTTCTCCTAAATATCTCGCAAATTGTCTGGTTCGGGCGATTTTTACTATAAAAACCACACTGTTGTCCGGTTTAACTAAGCCTGAATCCCTACAAATTAACTTTTATAAATGAACCGGAGGAATAATTATGTATGCGGAAATGACCTTACGGGATGAAGGTATGATATAAGGCCGGTATTCTGTACCCATAGCCCTCCATTCATCCGGCCTGCTGTACTCCTATGCCTCACCGCGGGGAATTTAGCCAATTTCCCCGTTGTTGAACACCTCATGGAAGATACGGATATAGTCCGGCATCTGCCGGTAGGACGCCTGGGGCGGTATGCGGTGATCCGGTATGGGGATAAAGCCCCCTTCGTCAACGCAGGACTTTAAGCCAAGCAGATGGGAGCGCAGCGCATCTTCGGATTCATATATACAATTTTTGTTGACCACACCGAATATACGGAGATCCCTCCCGAATTTTTGACGCAATTCCTCGGGATTTGCCCCCCATTTGCCGACCTCAATGGGAAACATGATATCAAAACCCGATCCCGGCCAGTGGGGAATCAAAATTTCGCTCCAGCCGCCGCTGTCCACCAGGGCCAGGGGCATCTTTTTACCTCAAGAACTTGCAACTCACGGGTTAAAAAGTAACTACTCCTTTAATATAACCGTCTGTTTTATCAATTGATTTAACAAATAAAGAATCGGCGGTATGATAATCGGCGGTATGGGTTACATATTCCCCAGGCTTGTAAATGCCCCGCTTTATCAATGCCGCTGTCGCCGGTATCATATCCTCAAAATGCGGATTTGCGTTCGGCGCCAAGTTGAGTACAAAAAGACCGTTCAGATGCCAGGGAGTGGCATCTAAGGTTATGT
>JAITLC010000086.1 GCA_031278095.1 Treponema sp. | reverse complement strand
GGGGGGGATAAATTCCTGCTTTGTTTTGCCCGAACACGGTATTTTTCCCAATAACGGAAGAGCCGTCCTCTTGTTTCGCCAGCTTTTGGATATTTCCCGAAATTCTCCCCATTCGGTCATGTATATGAATTACGCTCTGGGTCTGCTGTTCATGGAAATATCACAGCTTTTTTACCAGGAAAATACGAAGCCCCCTGTTACCGGGAAAGCAAACGCCAAAATGGAAAACATAATAGAATGGATCAGGATAAATTACCAAAAGAAGTTGTCTCTGCCCCACATAGCCAAAATATTTGAATACAACCCCGATTATCTTTCAACAGCATTTAGAAAATATACGGGGCTCCCTATTATGAAATATATAACCCTGGCCAAGATCAACGAAGCCAAGTGCCTGCTGTTAAATACGAGGAAAAGCGTTAAAGAAATTACCTTTATGTTGAATTTCTCGGAAGAAAAGGTCTTTACCAAGTGTTTCAAAAACCTGGAACATGTAAGTCCGTACAAATACAGAACCGCTTTCAGCCGGGCAAAACTGGTAAAAGGCCATACCAAAAAAAGATAACTGAAGTTTCTGGACAACTCTATTCTGCCTCAATTTTAATAATCCCCAGGGCGAGTTTTGCAGCGATGATCCGTGCGGCGGCTTCCTCAAGCCGTTCACGCGGAAGGCGGCCCTGTTTCATTGCGGAAAGTATCTCCCGGTGGAGGCTGCGGAGATTCCCGGGCCAGGCCATCACCATGTCGGCCCCCGCGGCAAGGGAGATGACGGCCGCCGCTTCCGGAGAAAGCTCCCGGACAGAGGCCCCGGCCATGGAAAAATCATCCGCCAGGATAAAGCCCTCAAAACCCATTTCCCCCCGGAGCCAGTCCCCCATCACGGCGGGGGAAAGGCTGGCGATGACCGCAGGATCTCTGGCAGGGATGAGGGCATGGGAAACCATGATACCCGCAAGGCCGCTCGCTCCCAGAACGGCAAACGGGGCGGCCATGGCGTCAACAGCATCCCTGCCGCCCGCAATAACAGACTGGACGGAGTGGGGATCCGCGGCGGAATTGCCGGGAAAGTGTTTTGCAACACATCCGACGCCTGCCTCTTCCATGGCCTTTACAAACACTGCGGAGGCGGCCGCGGTAAATTCCGCATCGGGCCCGAAGCTCCTGTCGTCAAGGAAGGCGCGGTTGTCATCGTTCAGTATTTCCGCAACCGGAGCCAGGTTAAGATTGACGCCGAGATCATGGATCTCGCGCGCCGAACGGCCGGCGGCTTCCTCAAGCCCCGCAAGTGCCGCCTCCCGGCCTAAAGTTTGCGCCTGTTCCCCCCAGTGGAGAGCGGGGGGCAGCTTTTCTACGCCGGCGCCGAAACGGTGTACCGATCCCCCCTCGTGATCCACCGCAATAAAAGGCGGTATCCCCGCAAGCCCTCCAATAAATTCACCGCAGTCCGAAAGAAAGGAACGGACTTCTTCCTTTGAGACAGTAAGGTTGTACCTGAAGAGCATCAGGGCTCCCGCGGGAACGTCCCGTAGAATATCTGCCATGGCGGAACCCAGGCTGCCTCTCCCGTCGATACCTGTCATGATCACCTGGGCCGCCAGACGCCGGTCATCAAGTGAAGCGGCAAGGTCTTTAGCCTGTTCCCAACGGGCTTCGTGGGCCGGAGAGGGAAAGGCCGAAACCAACATGAAAACCGCGCCAAAGATAAAACACCACATGCACAAGCCTTTCTAATTGCCGCGAACGCGGCTTCCATAACGGCGTCGTACTATCAACTTCCCTATGCCCGTGACCCGAAGGGATACATATACAAATCCATTGTACATCCAATCGGGGTGTATGCAAGGGGAATTGTGATATACAATGCGGTATGTCGTTGAACTGGAGAGAGATAAACCTGATCCTTGAAGAATTGAAACTGCCCGGTTCACAGATCCAGAAGGTGATACAGAGCGCCTTCGATGTCATTGCCTTCCGCCTCTACGGAAAGGAAGGCGCAAGAATGCTCCTTGTCTCGCTCTCACCGGGGGCATGCAGGATTCATGAAACGTTCAGGAGTCTTCCAAAAAGCGACAAGCCTCTCCGTTTTGCCGAATTCCTCAATTCCAGAATCGTGAACGGCCGGATAGAAGAGGCCCTCCAGTTGGGAGACAACCGTATCGTCCGCATTACCGTCAGACAGGGCGAAAAACACTACAGGCTCTACGCCCGGCTCTGGTCGAATGCAGCCAACCTTATCTGCACGGATGAAGAGGGGCTGATCCTTGACGCGATGCGGCGGCTTCCGAAACGGGGGGAACTTACCGGCGGCCGCTATGCCCCCGAACATTCCGCCGCTGACGCCGGGCCTGTCAAACGGGAATACGGTATCCGGGAGCCGGAGGGTGAAGGTTCCTTCAACGAAAAAATCGACAGTTTCTATGCTGAGCAGGGAGGGGCCCTCTCTCTGGAAGCCCTGCGTGAACAGGCCCGCAGAAATTTTGAAGGAAGCATAGGGCGGCTTGCCGCCTCCCTGGAACGGCTGCGGGAAAAAGAGCAGGAATTCAGCACGGCAGAAACCCTGCGTATTTCAGGCGACATTATCCTTGCCAATATTTCCGCCGTTAAAAGCGGAGACGAGTGGCTGGAAGCGGACAATTTCTACACCGGGGAAAGGATACGGCTAAAACTTGACCCAAAAAAATCCGCGGCGGCTCAGGCGGAAACCTACTATGAACAGTACCGCAAACAGAAGAGCGGCCTAGAAGACCTGCGCCGGGAAATTGAAGCGGGAGAAAAGGAAAAGGCCCGGCTTGAAGAGACGCTGTCCCGTCTCATGGAAGAAGAGAATCCTTTTGCTCTCCACAAGTTCCTTAAAACAGGCGGAGTCAAGACATCTGCCGCACGGGAACAGGATCGCAAGCGGACGGGACTCTCCTTCAGGCGCAGGGACTGGCTGATCATCGTGGGCAGGGATGCTGCGGAAAACGATGAACTCCTCCGCCGTCATGTGAAGGGTAACGATCTCTGGCTTCATGTGAGGGATTTTCCCGGTTCCTATGTATTTATCAAACAGAAATCCGGCAAGACTGTTCCCCTGGACATACTGCTTGATGCGGGAAATCTGGCGCTCTTCTATTCAAAGGGACGGAACAACGGTGAAGGAGACCTCTTCTATACCCAAGTCAAGTACCTGAGACGGGCCAAGGGCGGTCCCAAAGGCCTCGTGATCCCCACGCAGGAAAAAAATCTTCATGTAAAGACCGACGAGGTTCGGCTGAGGGAACTGGAACAGTGCCGGGTTGAGAAGTGAGTGTTTACATAGTGTCTGTCCATAATAGAGAACCAACCGGGTTCCCGGACAAGTCTAGGAGACCGGCGCGCTTTATGCGGCTCCTTACGCAGTTTGCGGGGAAGCACCGATTGGCGTCACTTAATCGGCGTTTCCCCGGGGAAAGTCAAATCATGTTGTTTTTTTCGTAAAATCCCTTGCAAGAGGGGAGTCCGGATCTTAAAATTGTAGTATGTACAAGCTGCCGAAAGCGGCGACGTCTTATCAATTTCCATACGCTCGCTGGCCGGGACACATGCCGAAAGCTACTGTGCTTCCCAGGCGCGTACGCTTCCCGATAGTTGCAAGTCTGTTTTACCCGGAAGATGCGGCGGAAGTGGCGGCCCGGCTTCATGCCTATGGCCTCGAAAGGGGTAAAGGCGGAAAGGCAAAGGCAATAATCGCGCCTCACGGTTCCTGGGACATTTCCGGAATGGTTGCGGCAGGGGCCTTTATCGCTGCGGCGGGCAGAACGGAAGGCCCTGACCGGGTTGAACGGGTTCTGATGCTTGGGCCCGTTCACGGGGAAACCGAGAAGGGGATCTTCCTTTCAGAATCGGACTATTTCAGTACCCCTCTGGGCAACCTCGCGGTGGATCATCTGTATTCGGCCAACCTGGCTGCCCTTTCACCCTCCTTCATAGTGGATGATATTCCCCATCTCAAGGAACACTCCCTGGAAGTACTCCTCCCGCTGGTTAAATACTGTTTCCCCCGGGCCCTCATCATACCTATTCTTCTGGGAGGCTTGGGACCCGAGTATATTTCGATTCTGGCGGATACCCTGGGGAAGGTTTTCGGCCCCCTCATGGACAGCACGCTTTGTATAGTTTCCTGTAATTTGTCGGTTAATCCGGATCCCGTACTGGCCCGCATCCAGGCGGAAGAGGCCCTGAAACTTCTCCTGAACAAGGATCCCCGGCAGTTCGGTATTGCCCTCTCCCGGGGAAACGTAAGTTCCTGCGGAGGAGCGCTGGCCGCAAGCCTCCTGAAAAGCGGTCTTGTGCAGAATCTTGAGGCAAAGGCATGCCTTGCCCCTTCCAACGGCCCCATGCTGAGCGCCAAGGGAGAGGAAAATACCACCGTTTACTATGGAGCAATAAGCTATCAGTAAAATGAGCCGGTTTCAAAACTCGGCCGGCTTTGGAGCAGCCTCAAATTTCTGAAACTATTCGCTCAGGGCGGCTACCGCAGCGCCGAAGAGACTTGCCTGTTCCACAGGGGCGATGACGTAAGGCCGCGGCTTATCGGAATAGAGCATGAAATGCAGCCAGGATTCCAGAGCACGGCGCATGTATTTATAGATCATGAAGGTGGTGCCCTCCACGGCAATACGCACCGGGGTATAGGGTTCATACGTTGCGGCAACCCGTTCCACCTGGGCGGCCACCACTGCGGCGGAAAGCATGCCGGCCCGTTCGGTAACAATGGAAGTGAGGTACTGCAAAGCGGCCAGGGCATCCTTCTCGTCAAGGCCGATGAGATTACCCAGAGGCTCCCGGGCGGCTAAAGGATGGTGCATGAAGTCGTTGAGATCCCTGGTCTGCAGGGTATCCATGGCAAGGAATTCGGATGAACGTTTGAACATTATCACCTTGTCCTTCACGGCCTGCTGCAGAATATGGAGGGTGAGAGGCCCAAGGTATGCGCCGGAAGTAGCCTTCTCCTGCGTGTAAACATTGGGGGTCTTCGTGGTGGCGTCGTATTCCCGGTCAAGCTGGCCCCGGTAGCGGAAGTTGAAGGTACCGGTTTCGCACACGACAATCTGGGGATCTTCCGAATTAAAACCGATTTTGGGTATGTTCTTTTCGGGATATGCGGTGTTAAAACCCGTTCCCAGGATAAAGCCGATTACAGGCCCGCCTACGGCGCCGTACTTGTTTTCGGTTCTCTCCGCTTCCCCGTCCGCGGGAATTTCTACAAGGCCCGAAAGCAATGTCGCCACCGTATCGTTGAGCATGATGATGCGACCCTTGTAGTTGAGGCCCCGTCGTCCCAGCGCTTCCCTCAACCCTGCGCCAACAGACTTCCCTATCAGCTCAGGAGCGTCCACCTCCTTACTGAAGGCTAAAAGTATGCCGTCCGCCTCCCTGGTTATCTCCATGGGATAGGAGAAGGTAAACCCTATCCCTTCAATACCGGGGGCCTCTTCCAGGAGGGGGCCTGCAAGATCCGCTATCTGGTCAAAAAACTGTACGGCATTCACCTGGCCCTTGGTACCCGGCATGGGAGCCTTACGCGTCCCCTCCGCCAGAGCCTTACCCTGATCGTCAAAGTGAACCAGGCTGGCCCGAAGGTTCGTCCCTCCCGCATCGAGGGCCAGCACCGTTTTCCCGGCCTGAATCCGGGTTACAGGCCGTATCCATGACGGAATCATGGGAAGACTGGAAGGCTCTCCCTTAAGTCCCCGCTCCATATCAATAAGCACATCATGAGCCAGGGAAAGCGGATTGAGGTTATTGTAATGAAAACCGTAAAAACGGGCAAAATCGGAAAGTTCCTGGGGATTAAATGTCATATTCTTCCTCTTTTATGATGGATTATACCAATAAGTATGTATGGAGTGAAGATTTTCCGCAAGCAAAAAAAAGTCAAAAATTTTGTACTTTTATATTGACAGTCGTAGTAATTTGATATATACATATATATGACAGAGCCGGTTTCAAAACTGAAGTTTTGAAACAGCCTCAACCGTGAAAGACAAATTCACAAGGGGGAATTATGACCAACCGGACAAGAATTTTTGTAAGGCTTACCGGCATTCTTCTGGTTCTTACAGGCAGTACGGGGCTTTATTCTAAAGACTGGCGGAAACTGGTCAACGAAGAAAGCCGGCCCCTGACAGACATAAACAGACTCGTCATTGATTATGGCGCCAGAGATCTGGTCTTTGTTGAAGGCAGCGGGGAAAACCTCGTTATACGGGACTTTATGTTCCGGAATAACGAAGACCACTACTCGGTAATAAAGCCGGGTCCCGGCGGAGAACTTGCGATAGGGCGGGCGGACAGACGCCTGCCCTTTTTCTTCTGGTTTACCCGCACACCCAAGTCGGAAATCTATATACCTCCCGGTTTCCAGGGCGATTTTGATATTCGGGTCTCCTCGGGCAACATAAAAGCCGAAAACAGGATCGCCACCGCGGGAACCATCAGCATGGAACTAAAAAGCGGCGATGTCCGCATGAGGAGACTGGAAGGCGGAAACACTTCCGTTTCGGTACAAAGCGGCAGCCTGAACATTGACGATCTTAAGGGCGACTGCACGGTGGAACTAAAAAGCGGCGATGTGGTCATCGGCAGCATGGCGGGTAAAGGATCGTACAGCGTCACTTCGGGAAACATAAACTTAAGGCTGAAGGAACTTTCGGGGAACCAGAGCTTTGAGGTACGCAGCGGAAATATTACGCTCAGGCTGCCTCAGGGTACTTCCTACAATCTCGATGCGGCGGCTAAATCGGGCAACATAAAGATCAGGGATTCTGATTTGGAAGGATTCGGGAGTTCCAACAGCATCATTGTAAAATCTTTCGGCACGAATCCCATGTATACGATCAGGAGCCGGGTCAGATCGGGTAATTTTGAAATCCGTATGGATTAGGCTGAATGGAGATAAACATGGAAGCAAAAGTATCTTCGGATCTCCTGCGGGGACATACCGATACCATCGTGCTGAGCATTCTCATGGAACATGACGCCTATGGGTTTGAAATTTACAACACGATAATAAGCCGGACTTCGGAGAAATTTGAACTCAGGGAAACTACCCTGTACTCAAGCTACAAACGGCTTGAACAGGAAGGCTGCATCAATTCCTACTGGGGGGACGAAACCCAGGGCGCCCGGCGGAAATACTATCATATTACCGAAAAAGGCAGAGAACGGTACGGACAAAACATGCTGGACTGGCAGTTTACACAAAAAATTCTCAATGACTTACTGGGAGAAAGAAGATGAACAATTCCAAGGCGCATACCAAGGACTATGTAGATTCCCTGTTTTCAGGTTACGAAGAAAATGCCGAACTCAGGGACTTCAAGGAAGAACTGTTGAGTAATCTCGATGAAAAAATCTCAAACTTCATGCAGAAAAACATGAGCGAAGAGGAAGCCTATCAAAAAGCAGTTTCACAGCTGGGAGACATATCGGCTCTGGCGGATGAACTTGCCCTTAAAAAAAGGCGGGAAGTATTTGAAGAAGCATACATGGATATTAAAACATACATGAATACCCCGCGGGTGCTCCTCTATGTGGCCTGCGGCCTGCTTGCCGCCTTCGGTATTATCATTGCAGGGGTTGTTTATTTTGCGGAACGTATGAACTCGCAAGACATCGGTTCCTACATTAACCTAAGCGGAGTCTTCGGCGTACTCCTTGTGTTTATCACCATTTCTGTTGCAGGCTTTACCTTCCTCGGCCTTACCCAGGAAAGCGCAGCCCTTTACCCCATGAAGAAAAAACGCGCTCTTCCCTACACCCTTGCGGCGGCCCTTATCAGCTTCGGCCTCTTGCTGTTTCCCCTTATCCTTGTTTCAACAGGCGGCGTCATGGAAGCCATTGCCATACTGATCCCCTTCGTCCTTCCCGGAGCTGCGCTCCTGGCCTTTCTTGTACTGCGGGAAAAGGATCGCAGCAAACCATGGGTACGTTCCAGACGGGAAGAAATGATAAAACAGGAAATAAAGGCCTTTAATGATCCCGATGCGGTACGGAAGTTCGGCCTCGTTTCAGGGGCGATCTGGATCTTCGCGCTGGCATTGTTTTTCATCATCACTTTTTCTGCAGGGCTGCTCTATTCATGGACAGTATTCCTGTTCGCAGCCGGCACGGAACTTGTAGCCTTGAGCCGTATGGGGAAGGGAGCCTAAACTCAGGCATGTAATATAATGTCTTTTTATCTAGGGCCTGTCTATAATGCAGACACATTATAGACAGACTGCCTTAAAACAGGCATTTTGCCACCGTTTTGGTACAAAAAGATGCGCACATGCAAGGTCTGTCCGTAAAGTAACCGGCTTTATGGGCAGACACTAAATATAACCAGCTTGTCCATGTTCCAGTTTAACAATATCCTCTTTTTCTTTTCTACTTCGCTAAGCCGAACTTGCATTCTTGCGATTCGTTCTTCAAGCTGTTTAATCAATACCAAGAAGGAGTGGGCGCATCGGGTGAAATGGGTTTTGGACAATCGGTATCCGAATGCGGAAAAGTCGTAGTGGTAACGGATAATCTTAATACCCATGTGATTTCGTCGTTGTATGAAACGTTTCCACCCGAAAGGAACATGACGGCACAGACGGCAATCTCCATACCAGTATGACGGCCCCCGGCCAAACGCCTTCCCGCGGGGCATTTCAGCCTGGACTATGCCAACTCGGACGATGCCGCAGAGATTGACGTCGGCATCCGGGAGACCATCAAGGGTATACGGCTGTCCATCCTTGCTATGGGTATCGGGCTTGCCAAAATAAAGGCCAAAGGGCTTTATATCGACCTCGAGTACCGCAGCATGGCCAAGTACATCGAATCCCTTTGCGATGAGTTCCAGATGGAGCGGAGCGGACTCCGCAACTGGCTTTACATCGGGGAGGCATACCTCAAGTACCGGAGGGAGCTGGAAAAGGTAGGGTTCTCCGACGAGGACGGCCCCACCAAGCTCCCCTACGTGGAGAGGGCCCTGGCGCTTTACCAAAAAAAGACGTATTCCGGGCCGTCAAGGATATGTCCCTGCGGCAGTTTATCGGCTTTTCCCGGGGGGAAGCGCCGGCCACTACGGAAGAGCCCGCCGTCCGGGTGAAGGGAAACCAGGTTTATATCGGGGACCGGCCGGCCGTAACCCTGGACGAGGGCCTGGACCCCGAAACCAGGGCTTACTTTGAAGGGGTCATAGTCGAGGCCGGGGAGGCCCTGGAAGCCGGGGAAGTCCTGTATACCACTCGGCTCTATGACCGGGAGGAGTTGCGGCGATTTGAGCGGGCGGCGGAGAAGCTGAAAAGGGAATTGCGGGGGAAGCGGTAGCATTCCCTGGGGCCTGGGGCATACAGCACCGCCTGGTTAATACGCGCCCGGAACTCCGGGATCATCTTTGTCATCCCCGGTGAGAGTTCATGCGGATGCTTTCTGCTCTATTTTGAGGCGGAATCCCAGGATGTCAAGCAGTTTCAATACGGTTTCAAAAGAAGGGTTCCCAGTAGGAGCCAATGATTTATATAGTCCTTCACGGGTTACCCCTAATTCACGAGCAATTTGGGACATACCCTCAGAACGGGCGATATGGCCCATCGTTTTTAAGAGAAATTTCATATCGCCGTCTTCAAGGGCGACTCCGAGGTGCGCAATGACATCCTCTTTGGTGTCGATGAATTC
>JAITLC010000058.1 GCA_031278095.1 Treponema sp. | reverse complement strand
CCTCCTATCTGTTGAACTTTGCACGGTTCACTGATAGGAGAGCATCCTTGATACTCCCGGAAATGTCAAACTCTTATAGTCACCCCGGCAAAGCCGGGGGTTTACCAATTTTAATTATAGGTTTAGTAGGATAAGATATATAGATGTTTATGTGTACGTAAATATACAATTGCGAAATTTTTTTGCTCCGTTGACTTGAAATCATATTGTATAACCGCAAAGCATCTGATATAATGTAGGTAAAATTCGGTAATTCCTTGTGGTATAAGGACTTATGGACAGGTTTTTATTTCTTTCCATGACTTTTACTTCACGGAATGACCGGAAAAAACGGGTCATTTTGACTCAAAATTCAGATCATTGTGGCAGTTTTTATCTCTAGGGAGCCTCTGGATCTGCTTGTGGGGGTTCGAATCCTCCCTGGGAAAAATGAGCTAAGGGGGCTGTCCGAACAAGTTTTTTCACTTTTTTGAACAGCCTCAACTTTAATGTTTTACGCGGCCCCTTCGTCTATCGGTTAGGACATGAGATTCTCAATCTTAAAAGAGGAGTTCGATTCTCCTAGGGGCTAAATCAAACTTTCTTAAGTGAGGCTGTTCCAAAACCTCAGTTTTTGAAACAGCTTCTCTGGATTTGAGGGAAAACCGGGGCTTTTGACCGGTTTTTCCAAGAGCCTGTTCCAAAACCGTGCGCATTAGCGCACAGTCAATTAGTTTTGGAACAGGCTCAAGTCTTTATAATACAAAGAATTACGGAATGATATTGATTGGAAGGCGGGGTTCATACTCCGGGTCTTGTCTCGGTTAAAATCAGTACCACTTAAAAAAGTTGTAAACCAATTTTCGAATCGGGGTATGGACCTAAGAACCCGCTCACCGGTTCGCGGGGAGAGTAAAATACATTTCCTCGCCGGCCTGCCACAGTTAAAACGTTCCACTTTTTGCGACGCCATGGAAAAACGGGACTGCCGTGTTTTTGAGGATGTGTTTCAGACGGTCGTGAACGAGGCGCAAGGCATTGCCGGAAGGGTGAAGAAACCGTTCAAGAACCCCCTGCGGATCATTGACGCATCGGTTGTTTCGTTATGCCTTAAACGATACGACCGGGCAAAATACCGTAAAGCCAAGGGAGCGGTTAAACCGCATCCGAGTCTGGACGAGGACAACCGTATGCCCTTATGATGCATATCTGAGCGCCGGAAACGTCCGTGACCTTCACGGCATGGACGAACTGTGCGATGAGAGCGGGGTGATTTACGTGCTTGACCGTGGGTATGTTGATTATAACTCCTTATACGGCATAGAGTTGCAAGGGCCAACCTTCGTAACCCGGATAAAAAGCAACGGCGCTTTTAAACGGATAAAAAACGATCCGCATGAAAAGGACAGGGCGATACTCTCTGACGTGCTGATACGGTTGATGGGGCCTAAAACGAAGAAGCAGTACCCTAAACCGATTTGGTATTGTTTTTTCACCCTGGTCATGTTTCTTGTACCCAAGATGACAGGTCAATTCAGCTTCCATGGTTCCCATGCCTTTTCCATCTTATCACGGTTTCCCTCAGTCGGAAAAAGTACATGACGCCGCCTTGGGTTTTCATTTTGATCATTCCCTGCAACCGTTCTTCCGTTAAAAGTGTCGAAATTTTATCTTGACATTTTCGAGAAATTTGTTAGATTGGGAGCATGACAAAATTCATGAATTTTGTCATAAAAGAATGAATGGCTATTGAAATAAAGGGTACAGGAAAGGGCATACCTTCCCGGAGGGTAAGTAATGAAGAACTTGCCCGGCAGATGGAAACCAGCGATGAGTGGATCCGTTCCCATACGGGAATCGGCGCACGGCATATAGCCTCCGAAGAAAACGCCGCCAGCGATTTGGCTGTGGAAGCGGCCCGGCAGGCGCTGGATATGGCAGGACTGGAAGCGGAGAGCCTCGACCTGATAGTAATCGGGACTGCAACCCCGGATTTTCAGGGCTGCCCTTCCACGGCCTGTATCGTTCAGAACAGGCTAAAGGCAAAACATGCAGGCGCCATGGATCTGATTGCAGGCTGCACAGGTTTTATCTATGGACTGGAAACTGCGGCGGCTCTCCTCAGCATCAAGGCTGGGCGCCGCCGGGCCCTGGTTATCGGGGCCGATGTTCTCAGCCGTATTACGGACTGGAATGACAGAGGAACCTGTGTGCTTTTCGGCGATGGAGCAGGGGCTGTGGTGCTTGAAAAGACCGACGCCCCCTCCGAAGGTCCCGGCAAACGGGGTTTGTTGAGAAGTATCCTGAGTGCAGACGGTTCCGGGGCTGAGTATCTGATGATCAAACGGGGAGGCAGCCGTTATCCCTGGAAGCCGGGGGAAATTATGGATACCTCCGGTTATCTGAAAATGAATGGCCGGGCGGTTTACAATTTTGCCGTCAAGGCCATGACGGATACGATAGAAAGCCTGTTGAAGGAAGAGGGAATGGATATTGAAGAAGTGGCGCGGATCATACCGCATCAGGCAAACGCACGGATTGTACAGGCCGCAGGAAAACGGCTTGGAATACCCGAAGAAATGTTTTTTCTCAACATTGAAGAATATGCCAATACTTCCGCGGCTTCCATTCCCATCGCACTGGATGAACTCAACCGCGCAGGCGGACTTTCCCGTGGAGATTTGGTGATGAGCATTGGTTTCGGGGGAGGTCTCACCTACGGAGGGAATTTAATTATATGGTAAAAAAGACAGTCCTGCTCTTTCCGGGTCAGGGAGTCCAGAAACGGGGCATGGGTCTTGATTTTCTTGCGGCTTCCACCGGGGCAAAACGGCTCTTTGAAACCGCTTCCGAAACGATGGGCAGGGATATGGAAGAACTGCTGCGGACTGCGGATGAAGAAAGCCTCAAACGCAGCGATATTGCCCAGCCTGCCATTACCCTGACAAACCTTGCGGCGGCTGCATTCCTCTGTGAAAAGGGCATGGAAGTCTGCGCCTCTGCAGGGCATAGTCTGGGAGAATATGCAGCCCTTGTTGTCTCAGGCGGCATTACTGCGGAAGATGTCTTCCGTCTGGTAAAGGCCCGGGGGGAGGCCATGCAGAAGACTGCAGAACGGATAAAAACGGAGGTGGGCGATCCGCCCGGTATGACGGCTGTTCTGGGGCTTCCTCCCGGAGAAGTTGAGAGTCTTATTGCCGCGTGGAGCGCCGCAGGGCTGGAAGGGCTCTATGCGGCCAACATCAATTCTCCCAAACAGCTTGTGGTCTCGGGAACCGCAGAAGCCCTGTCGGAAGCGGAAAAACGGTTCAAGGAGGCGGGGGCCCGGCGTGTGGTCAGGCTTACGGTAGCGGGGCCCTTTCACTCCCCTCTCATGAAGGAAGCTGCGGAAGAATTCCGTCCGGTACTGGAACAGGTAACTTTTAAGGATCCTGTCATCCCCTTCTATTCAAACGTAACAGGAACGGAAATTAAAAACGGGGAAGAAATAAAAAGGCTGGCTCTGCTCCAGATTACGAGCCCTGTCCGCTGGGTCGATGAAGAGAAGGCCATTAATGCTGCCGGAGGCTTTGCGCAGGTTCTTGAAGCAGGGCCCGGAACAGTATTGCAGGGTCTCTGGAAAGAGATAAGCGGGATTCCCTGTCTCGGGGCAGGAACCGCAAAGGAGATAGAATTACTATGAGGCTGCTGAACAAAAAGGCGCTGGTTACCGGGGCTTCCCGCGGCATCGGCAAGGCGATCGGCGAGCGTTTCCTCGCAGAAGGCGCCGAACTTTGGGGGCTGAGCGCCGGGGAACCTGCCGATCTGGCCGGCCGTATTGCCGGAGCCGGCGGCAAACTCCACTGGATAAGCGCCGATCTGGGTGACACCAATGCTGTCGAAGGGATCATCGAGGCTGTCCAGAAGGAAGCGGGAGGTTTTGACATCCTGGTAAACAATGCAGGCGTCACCAAAGACGGCCTCTCGTTCAGGATGAGTATTGCGGATTTCCAGAAGGTACTCGACGTGAATTTAACTTCGGCCTTTATCATCGCAAGAACCGTTGGCCGGGAGATGATACGGAAGCGCTCCGGTTCCATCATCAACATGAGCAGCGTTGTAGGCCTCCATGGAAACGGGGGGCAGGCCAACTATGCGGCCAGCAAGGCCGGGCTCATCGGCATAACAAAGAGTCTCGCGCGGGAAATGGCAAGCCGGGGCGTGCGGGTAAATGCCCTGGCGCCTGGATTTATCGAAAGCGACATGACTGCCGCCATGAGCGAAGAGGCAAAGGGAAAAATGATGGAGATTATCCCGCTTAAGAGAAGCGGAAAACCGGAGGATATTGCCTCCGCGGCGCTTTTTCTTGCTTCCGGTGATTCTTCCTATATAACAGGACAGGTGCTTTCCGTCGACGGCGGAATGTTTATATAGTGTCTGTCCACAAAATCGGTTACTTTGAGGACAGACTTTGCATTTGTATACGCAAATGCGGTTTTTAAGGAAGTCTGTTCATAATGTGTCTACATTATGAACAGACACTATATAGCAGGAGGTTTTGATGAATAAAAAAGTTGTGGTTACCGGCATGGGGTTGATCTCTCCTGTAGCCCATTCGGTGGATGAATTTGAAAAAGCCCTCAAAGAAGGCAGAAGCGGAGTGGGCAGAATTACTTCTTTTGATACTGCCGGTTTCGATGTTACCATTGCTGCGGAAGTCAAGGATTTTGATCCCTCCGGATGGATCGACAAAAGGGATGCACGCAAGATGGCGCGTTTCTCTCAGTTTGCGGTAGCCGCAGCAAGCCAGGCGATGGAACAGGCAGGATTACTGTCACAGGCCGGTGAAGAGGGAAGGCGCCGCATTACCGGTGATCCGGGGAAGGCGGGCGTCGTTATGGGAAACGGGATCGGCGGCTATGAGGTTGTTTCTGAATCCTTCCGCAAACTTTTTGATCAGGGCCCCCGGCGCATGCTGCCCCTGACAGTACCCATGATGATCTCCAACGAAGCGGCCGCCAATATCAGTATCATGTACGGGCTCAATGGCCCTTCGTTTACCCAGGTGACAGCCTGCACTTCCGGAACCGACGCCCTGGGCCAGGCCCTGGATCTTATCCGCGGAGGCCGCTGCGATGTAGTAATCTCGGGCGGAACCGAAGCCTGCATAGTTCCGTTTTCAATCGGCGCCTTCCAGATGCTCAAGGCTCTCTCCACCAAACGCTGCGATGATCCTGAAAAGGCTTCCCGGCCTTTTGACGCAGACCGGGACGGTTTTGTTATGGGTGAAGGCGCAGGCATCCTGATCCTCGAAAGCGAAGAACATGCCAAAAAACGGGGCGCAGCGATTCTGTCGGAATTTGCAGGATACGGTGTTACTTCCGACGCCTATCACATTACTGCTCCGGATCCTTCCGGGGAAAGCGGCGGCATTACCATCAAAAAAGCCCTTGAAGACGCAGGGCTTAAACCGGAAGACATCGGGTACTACAACGCCCACGGTACTTCCACGCAGGTCAACGATCCTACGGAAACAAGAATGATCAAGTATGCATTCGGGGATCATGCCAAAAAAATGAAAATTTCTTCAATAAAGAGCATGACAGGGCACTGCGTTGCCGGTTCGGGAGGCATTGAAGCCATTGCCTGTATTCTGGCGATCAGAAAGGGGTTTTATCCCCCCACCATTAACCTTGATAATCCCGATCCGGAATGTGATCTTGATTATGTTCCCAACAAAGTTCAGTATGGAGAGATAAAAGCCGCCGCTTCCGGGTCTCTGGGCTTTGGGGGACACAACGGAGTGGTAATCTTCCGTGCCTATGATGCGTGACAGGGAGAAAACATGAGTGAACACGAGCCGAACTTAATCAAAGAGCTATTGCCTCACCGTTCGCCTTTCCTGTTTGTAGACGATATTGTTTCTGCAGACAGCAGTAAAATTATTGCACGGCATGTGTTTACCGAAAAGGAATTCTTCTTTGCGGGCCATTTCCCACAGTATCCGGTAGTACCCGGCGTGATTCTTGTGGAAACCATGGCCCAGTCGGGTGGAGCGGGTCTCCGCAAACTCGGCATTCTCGGAGACGATGTCCTCTTTTTCCTCGCCACGGTAGACAAGGCAAAGTTCCGCTGCCAGGTGAGGCCGGGAGATGAAGTCCGTTCGGAGATCGAAAATTTAAGGGTATCCACGCATATGATTAAGCAGTCGGGTAAGGCCTATGTAGGCGATAAACTGGCTGCAGAGGCGGAATGGATGTGTCTTGTAGGAGAAAATAGTGATAATTAAACCCATGGTTCGTAACAATATCTGTATCAACAGCCACCCCGCAGGATGCGCGGCATCGGTGCGGAAACAGATTGCCTATACAACAAAGATACTGGCCGGAGGAAAGCCGGCCAAAGAGTCCTCCGCTCCGGGGCTGCCGAAACTGGCGCTGATCCTGGGCTGTTCCACGGGTTACGGACTTGCAAGCAGAATCGCTGCGGCCTTTGGTTACGGAGCCGTTACGGTTGGAGTTTCCTTTGAGAAACCCGCCACGGACAGCAAGCCCGGTACACCCGGTTACTACAACAACCTCTGTTTCGACAGGGATGCTGCCGGGGCGGGACTGGTATCAAAAACCCTGGATGGGGATGCCTTCTCCGGCGAAATGAAGGATCTGGCCATTGCCGCCATAAAAGAGGCGGCCGCAGAGGCAGGCATTCCCGCTCAGGCGGATCTCGTGATCTACTCTCTGGCTTCCCCGGTGAGGACAGATCCCAAAACAGGAATCGTGTACAGATCGGTAATCAAGCCCATCGGTAAGAGTTATTCAGGAAAAACCATCGACATGATGACTGCGAAGATTATTGAATGTACCGCAGAACCTGCCCCGGAGGAAGAAATTGCCAATACCGTCAAGGTGATGGGCGGAGAAGACTGGGAACTGTGGATTGAGGCTCTGGACAAGGCAGGGACGCTGGCCCCCGCGGCAAGAACCCTTGCCTATACCTACATCGGCCCCGAACTCTCCTGGGAAATCTACAAAAACGGTACCATAGGCAGGGCAAAGGAAGATCTGGAACGGGCCGGGAAGGAGATCAACAGATCCTTTGCCGTAGGCGGAAATTCAAAACGCCGGGCCTGGATCTCGGTGAACAAGGCTCTGGTAACCAGAGCCAGCGCGGTAATTCCCATCATACCCTTCTATGTTTCATGCCTGTTCGGGGTGATGAAAGAGAAGGGACTGCACGAAGGCTGTATCGAACAGATTATCAGGCTTTATAAGGACAGGCTCTACTCTGCCGAAGGAAGGGAAGATCCCGGCAATGTTCCTGTTGACAGCGAAAACCGTATCCGTATTGACGACTGGGAGATGCGGAAGGACGTACAGGAAGCCGTACTTGAGAGGATGGCAAAAACCACCGAAGAGAATGCCCTTGAGTTGACCGACATTGAAGGGTTTAAGCATGATTTTCTGGAAGCCCACGGTTTTGATGTAGAGGGTGTTGACTATGATGCGGACATAAACCCTGCCGGGATCGAATAGTATAGTAGAGGGATTGTATATGAATGATAAAGTTATACTTTCTTTGATGGAGAAGCTTGATAATTCTTCCATTGTCGAACTTGTTTTTAGTGATGAAACATCCCGTCTCATACTGCGGAAGGAAGCGGCTTTTGCCAAAGGCGGCCCGGTTCCTCCAGCCGCCGGCCCTGTTACACATGCCGCAGCCGGAACTGCCGAAGCGAATTCTCCGGTACCGGTGCATCTTGGGCTGCCGGCGGCTCCCGAGGCAATGGAGACCGTTCCGGGGGAAGAAATTATCATTAGTCCTATTGTCGCCACCTTCTATGCCGCGGCCGGCCCCGACTCACCTCCCTTCGTCAAGCCGGGAACCAGGGTAAAAGCCGGCGACAGTCTCTGTATTCTTGAGGCAATGAAGATGATGAACCATCTGGAAGCCGAATTTGACTGCGAGATACTTTCGGTAAAGGCTGCCAACGGAGACCTGGTTGAATACGGCCAGGCTCTCTTTGGGGTAAAACGGCTCTAGCGTGAAAAAGTCTGTCCATCTCAACCGTCTCCTGATTGCCAACCGGGGTGAAATCGCCGTAAGGATAATACGGGCCTGCCATGAAATGGGAATAGAGGCGGTGGCGGTTTATTCAACTGCGGACAGAGACAGTCTTCATGTCAGGCTTGCCGATAAGGCAATCTGTATCGGGCCGCCCCCTTCCGCCAAAAGTTACCTTGACTGTAACAACCTTGTCATGGCGGCCATTAACAGCGAATGTGAGGCAATACATCCCGGCGCCGGTTTTCTTTCGGAAAGTGCCTCCTTTGCAAAATTTGTCCGGGACAGGGGACTTATCTTTATCGGCCCTGATCCTGAAGTGATAGAACTCCTGGGCGACAAGGTTATTGCCAGGGATACGGCCCGGCGTTTCACCCTTCCCGTTACACCCGGTACCAAAGAAGCTGTCGGCGATTCGCAAAAGGCCCTTGAAGCGGTAAGGGAAATAGGTTTGCCGGTAATTATCAAGGCTGCCGCCGGGGGAGGCGGAAAGGGTATGCGGATTGTCCGCAGGGAAGAGGATCTCGCGGAAAATCTTTCCATCGCAGGCCGGGAAGCGGAGGCAAATTTTGCGGACGGCAGGGTCTTTATCGAACGTTATCTGGAAAATCCCCGGCATGTAGAATTGCAGATCGTCGCCGATGGCGGCGGGACCGTGGCGGTTCTGGGCGAACGGGACTGTACGGTTCAAAAACATCATCAAAAACTTATTGAAGAAAGTCCCTCTCCCGCGGTAAACGATGACATGCGGCGGCGGATGTCCGAAGGCGCTTCGGCCATGTTCCGGGAGCTTAAATACCGGGGCGCCGGTACTATTGAATTTCTCGTAGAAAAAGATAAATTTTACTTTATGGAAGTAAATGCACGGGTTCAGGTGGAGCATCCGGTAAGCGAATTTGTTTCCGGCGTGGACATTATCCGCCAGCAGATACTCGCGTGTACCGAAGGGAAACTAGACAAGGAGCTTGAAAAGTTCAACGGAAAAAGCAGCGGGAAAAATCTAAGGGGTCATGCCATCGAGTGCAGGATCAATGCGCTCAGTCCCGGTAAAATCAGCCGTCTTGAAATTCCCGGCGGACCTGGAGTGCGTTTTGATTCCTTCATGTATCAGGGCTGTACTGTTCCGCCGTACTACGATTCCATGGTGGCAAAACTTATCGTACACAGTACAGACCGTGAAGCTGCCATTGCCCGCATGATACGGGCGCTGAATGAACTTTGTATAGAAGGGATCAAAACAAATATCAATCAACAGAGATGGATAATGCAGAGTGATGTTTTCAAATCAGGCGATTTTGCTACATCCTGGTATGAAACCATAGCCAAGGAGGCCGAACATGAATAGTGAAAAAACCGAAGTTTCACCATCAGAGATAGATGCCTGTCCGCTCTGCGGCGCCCGGCATTCCCGGAAGGATATTGACGCCGCATTAAAAACCTGTCCGTCCTGCGGCTACCATTACCGCATGGAACCCAATGAACGGCTGCTCTATCTTCCCGATCCGGAAAGTTTTGAAGAATTCTCCGCCGGCATGAGTTCCATTAATCCCATTGATCTTGCAGGTTATGAAAAAAAGCTTTCTGAAGCGGCGGTGAAGGCTCAGATGAAGGACGCGGTGATCACGGGAACCTGCAGCATTGAAGGGCGGCCTGCAATTCTGGGACTCATGTCCTTCAAATTCATGGGCGGCTCAATGGGCTCGGTTGTGGGCGAAAAGGTCTGCAGAGCCATACTCATGGGCATAGACAGGAAACTTCCCGTGATCATTTATACTACTTCAGGCGGCGCCAGGATGCAGGAGGGAATTTTTTCACTTTTGCAGATGGCCAAAACATCCAGCGCCGCGGCGGAACTGGACAAGGCCGGTATTCCCTTTTTCATCGTGCTCTGTGATCCCACCACCGGCGGTGTAACCGCCTCTTTTGCCATGCTGGCGGACATCACCATTGCGGAACCCGGCGCCCTTATCGGCTTTGCGGGCCCCAGAGTTATTGAAGGTACCATCCGTCAAACCCTGCCGGAAGGTTTTCAGCGAGCCGAATTCCAGAGGGACAAGGGTTTTGTGGATCTTGTCGTTGCGCGTCAGGAGCAGAAAAAAATTCTTGCCTGCCTTATCGATCTGCACAGGAAGTATACATGATGGATACTTTGGAATTGCAAAAAAAATTGGACGAATTGAAAAAGATGATCTCTAAAACAGACATCGATGCTGTTCAGGATCTTGAAAACATCGAAAACAAAATTCAGGCCGTCTCCCGGACTGAGGCAACCTGGCGGAAGGTGGAACTGGCCCGGCATCCTGAACGGCCCTATTCAATGGATTACATAAACAGGATATTTACCGGTTTTATCGAGCTGCACGGTGACCGGGCCTTTGGCGATGATCCTGCCATTGTCGGCGGACTTGCCTTTCTCGAAGGGCGGCCTGTTACAATCATTGCAAATCAGAAAGGAAGAACACTCAAGGAAAATGTATACCGTAACCACGGTATGGCAAACCCCGAAGGTTACCGCAAGGCCCTGCGTCTTGCAAAAGAAGCCGAAAAATTTTACCGGCCCATCATCACCTTTATTGATACTGCCGGCGCATATCCCGGCCTGGGAGCCGAGGAACGGGGAATCGGGGAAGCCATAGCCCGCAATCTCCGTGACCTGAGCCAGCTCAAGACTCCGATTGTCTGTATCATCATCGGAGAAGGAGGCTCAGGCGGCGCGCTGGGCCTTAGTGTGGGGGACAAGATCTATATGCTGGAAAACGCAATCTATTCGGTTATCAGCCCCGAAGGCTGCGCTTCCATACTCCTCCGGGATTCAAGCAAGGCCAAAGATGCGGCGGTCATGCTGCGGATCACCAGCAACGATCTCCTTGAATTCAAGGTAATCAACGGCATCATCCCCGAACCCCCCGGAGGCGCCCATGCCGATCCCGATGCAACCGCCGCAAACATCAAAAAAGTCCTGATCAAAGAAATCAAAAACCTCACAAACCGCAACCCTTCGGTTCTTGTCCGTTACCGCAACCAGAAGATCCGCAGGGTCGGCCATTGGCTGGAATGATTCTAGCGGGCATTCCGAACCAGCCGTATTCCGATGTATTCACCTATGCTTTCATATTCCGGATAAATTTCTTTTCCGTACTGAAGATAGTTTTCATCCGCCTGGAAATACCATCCCCGTATTACCCTGCAAATTTCTTTCTCAGCTGTATCTCCTGTCCATTTCCCCATGGGTACTGCATATCTCCCGCTAAAAAATTTAAGCTCCCCCTCAATCCCATAACTGCTGTAACCGCCCGGTACAACATAAGGATTCCAGCACCATTCCGATACGTTTCCAAACATATCGTATATCCCCAGTTCATTCGGTTTTTTCTGTCCAACAGGTCTCGATTTTTCAATTTCGTCATAATTCCTTCTGTACCACGCAACCTCGTCCAGGTTGTTGGAGCCGGGGTATTTATAGCCTTTCGACAGCTTCCCTCCCCGGGCCGCCCAGCCCCATTCGGCCGAGGTAGGCACCCTGTAACCGTTTGCCTTCCTGTCCCATTCGATATTTTTTCCGCTGATCGTATATGCCGGCTGTAGATTATGATGCCCGCTCAGCCAGTTGGCAAATTGTACCGCCTGATAAAAATCAACGTTTATCATGGCGCTGTCTTCGCCCATTATCTTGTCGTTTATAGGGCCGTCATAATACCTCACCTCATCAAAATCATATTTCTCTCCCGACAGTTCCAGATACTTCCTGTATTCCCCTACGGTCAGCTCATACCGGAACATATAAAAATCGTTCACGCCCTTCCCGTTTCCCTCCACATATACCTCCTGAGGGCTCAGGACCGCGTAATTTTCCGGAAAAACATTCACTGAGATCATCAATACCAAAGCAAAAATCATTCTTTTCATTCTTCATTTCTCCTTTTTTATTTTTTTTAACGAACGAATTTCTTTCAGGAAATAATCATTCTTCCATGTACTTCCAATTCCTCCGGGCCACGGATCATAGATCTTGTCATTCTTGTTGTCAACCAACAGGAAATGTCTTGATCTTTTTTCATCCGGAATATCCCATGCTCCATTTTTTTCGTACACCATAACTCCATATTCATAACCGGAATTGAAAAATGCCGCCGCATCGGTGAAGGATTTGCCGTATTCCCAAATCTCTTTGGTATCTTTTCCATTAAGCGTCTGAGCCATCGTTTTGCTGTACTTGTCAAAATCTTCAACTTTGGAGTTTTCCTTTGTTTTGGCGCCATTGACACTTCCATTTTTTATTGAATTGACAATTCCCTGCAGAAGATAATATTTTGCCTCATAGGTTGAAGCATTCAAAAGATACAGGATCATCACTGCATCAACAAAGCAGGTTTCATTTTCATACAGTCCAACGATTTTGGCCAGTGTTTTTTGATCCAATAGTCCTTTGTGACCATGAACAATCTCCTGAATAGTATCGGCATAGTTTTCAAGAATAAATTCCAGTTGCTCCTCCCCGTTTCGTTCAAGGCTTTCCCGTTCATTTTTTTTCTTCTCATTATACAGTCTTTCGGCTTCCCGCTTTTTCAGTTCGCTTTTATCCAATTCCGGCTCTTTCAGTTCTGGTGTTTCAGGTACAGATTCTGTTTCGGCCTCATTTCTTTCAGGCAATGCGGAAGCTCTCTCTTCTTCTTCTGTTTCGGCCTCATCTCTTTCAAGCAATGCGGCAGCTCTCTCTTCGGTATCAGGCACAGGTTCCAACTCTTCTTCCGGGTATACCGGACGCTCTATGATAATCTCTTCCCTCCTGTTAATGCCGGTAATCACATCTATCAGTGAACTGATGCCTGCATTCAGGATCTGCGTCCCCAGCATGCTTACATCAACTCCATCGGAGCCGAATTTCATGAACGGACCCTCATCGCCAAGATGGAGTTCCAGCAAACCCATTTCGCGCAGTCCGGGAATGATGCCCGCGTTTAAGAGGTTGAATGTAAAGTCGCCGGTATATGCATAGTCAATCAACTCAGCCGTTGAGCCGGCAATAAAGTTGTTCAGATTGTTCCCGTTTATTCCCAAATCATTATACAGTCCCGACGCATAAGAATTAAGGATTCCCCCGGTAAAGGCGGAAGCCATCCCGCTTAGCATGCCGGTTCCAAGGCCGCTCATGCTCTGATTGAAGACATCGTTTGAGAATGTTAATCCGCCGCCCGTATATTGTACGGCATTAACCATACCGGCGTATGTTCCGCTCAGGGCTCTTTCCATGCCGCTGAGAACACCAAGGCTTAACGAGCGTCCTATACCGTCGGATGCCGATGCCGCGTTTACCAAACCCTTGATGCCTCCTCCCGTTGTTGTTCCAAATGTTCCTTCCAGACCGGAGAGTCCGTTAAAGGCGCCGCTTATTAAATTGGTTCCCAGGGAAACGGCGAATGATTTTGAATAATCAAAGAGGGCCGTGTCGGCGGCCTTGTAACCTCCGCCGACATCCATAACGGAAAAGATGAGATCATCGGCGGTTTCCACTGCGGCTACGGTGAAAGCCATGGCCGCAAGGCCCATGCTTGATCCGCCGGAAACAGGGCTTAATGCAACGGCGGTGGCAGTGGCGGCTACCTTACCGACAACATCAGCCGTTTCACGTATCGTAAATGCCTTGAATGCACTGTTTCTATCATCCCAAACCGGTTTATCCCAAAAGGCGGCATTTACCATGGCGATACCCTTTCCTTCCTTTGTCCGCCACCAGGTATAATCCGTCATAAGCCTGCCGAGTTCGCCTCTTCCCTGATCCCAGAACATGGCCTCTTTTGAACCGGTATCGGAAGAGCGGAACAGAGGTTCATATCCGATATGCTCCCCGAATTTTCCCGGATCCTGGACACGTTTCAATTCTTCAACTGCCAATACACCGTCACCTGATGTCGCATGTATGTTTCCACTGCTATCCGCCATGTTTCCGTCAACCATAACCTCCGTAAAGAAAAGCCTCGCATCCCACTCCGATATGATAAAGCGGACTATCTCCTTTCCTCCTTCTCCGCTCCTGCCGAAATGTTTTTCCATTTCCCTCTTAATCTCATCTTCTATATTCCTGATCAGACCCTGGATTGCCAGATAGTTTAAGCCGTTAAGGGCGCTTGCGCTTGTATCGGTCTTTAATTCAAACGGATCCACGATGTAATCCCTGTATGTTTCCACTTCCGCATACTCTGATTCTGTTTTTGTAAGTGAAGAATACACAACTACATCCTTGGTATATTTGCCGTCGGCAAGGCTCCATATATTGTCAATGACAAACAGCCGGTTCATATTCTTCCTGAAGCTGTTATTGGCCTTATCTATGTTTTCCGCTATTTGTTTGCTGCTTTTTTCAGCCGCTTCCTTGACTTCCTGAAGAAGACGTTTTGCTTCAAGTTCAGCGGTCTTTTCATTTGCTTCTCTGGCAAACTGTCTTGCCGCGCTTTGAAGTATTCCCGCATTCCAGGAAGAAGGACCTCCCACGCCTTTTTGAACATGACTGGCTATGGTGCCCGTTACACCGTTAATGGCCGCAAAAGCCCTGTCTGTAGCGGCAATACCGGCCAGTGACATGATTTCGTCCATTACAAAACTGATGTCCTCGCCGGCATGTATCCGTATCAACATCGGATCGCGGGTATCTATTTTCCGCGCTCCGGCTTCCGCATCCTCTCCCAACAGGGCGAGCGCGGCTCCGGACAGGGCATGATTCGCCGCTTCTTCAGCCTGTTTCAACCAGGCCTCCTTGTCTTCAAGACCCGCAAGATACGCGCCGTTCCATTCCTCCCCGATACGTTCATACTCGGCAAGAAATTTCCTGTTCCACTCGTTATAGGCAATCTTCATCTTTTCCGCTCCGGAGATCCAGTCCTCCCTTCCCCGCTGAATAAGCAGCGCCGCATCTTCCCGCCATTGGCTCAAC
The DNA here is from genome assembly GCA_031278095.1 of Treponema sp. Classification (GTDB taxonomy): domain Bacteria; phylum Spirochaetota; class Spirochaetia; order Treponematales; family Breznakiellaceae; genus JAIRNJ01. The sequence continues at coordinate 30,678 of JAITLC010000058.1, read as the reverse complement.
TTTGAAACCAGATCCCTGCGCTGTTCCTGCCAGACGGCTTCGCGGGCGCCCAGTTCCGCCTGATAACGTCCTGAATAAACCCTTTCCAGTATAGCCTCCATTTCACCAAGAAGAAGGCCGTATTCGTTCCTGTAATTTCTGCCGCCCGTCAACATTGTTTCAATGTCCTCCCTGATTACCCGGTCAAGGTTTTCAAGATGGTTCTTCAGGGCCGCCGCATTTTCCCCAAAGGCTTTTTCCATATCACTTTTCAAATCCGATAAGTTTATATTACCATTCATGTACGCTTCTAAACCTTGATGATATTTTCCTTCCGCCTCCAGACGTTTTGCCTGATCATCGCTGTATCTTTTTTCGAGACTCCGTTTTGAATCTTCCTTCTCACTCTTTATCCAGCGGTTAACTGCCTGCAGAGCTTCCAGGACGCTGGAATATGTTTCTCCCGAATCCAGGAGCATCCTGTCCCAAATATTCATTACGATACTTGTATCGAAATTACTTATGTTTCCAACAAGGCTGAAAGAATAGAGAATATCCGCCGCTCTTACAAAATCGCCGTCTTTCTTTTCCCCTTTAAGACCGGCCAAACGTTCACACGATGCAAAATAACGCGCATAGGCGCTGTCCATATCCGTTATGGAAGAAATGAGCGATTCCATAGCCTGGTCGATTTCTTTGCTGGTATAGTCCACGGGAACCCTAAGATCATTAACCACATTGTTAAGCCTGTTTGCGATGGGCTGCCAATATGCGGGGCCGATTATCCAGATGCCTGTCCTGTCGTTTGCATAATTCAGATTATGTTCCGAATATTCGTAGACTTCCCTGTATTTAAGATACGAGGTAGCCTTCCTGAAACCCTCCAATGCCCCGGCGCCGCTTCCGCCGCTTCCGTTCATGGTGAGGATAAGATAGAACATCAGGTTTTCCTGTTCTTCGGCGCTTAAGCTTTCCCAGGCGCTCTTGCCCGCCGCAATATACTTTCCTCCCTGACTGCTGATATAATCGCTCACATATCTGCCATAATAGGCGTTTTGATATTCGGACATGTTATGCTGACCCAGAAATGTACCGCTCTTAATATTATCCGCATCGTCATAGTAATCCTTGAGGAAAGCTATATCCTCATTTGAAGACACAAGAGGAACAGGAGGAAAACCGGTAAAATATGGAAGATCTCCATAGACATAATTCCCGCCTGCATAATGTTCATTGGTCAAACAGGCAACAAGAAAATCCCTGGCCAGGGCAAGTCGTTCGTACTTGGCCCGGTTCAATCCCATTGACAGAAAAAAAGCTTCAAGATTTCTCAGGCCAAGTTCAAAATCAGTCGCATCATTCGTCTCATTGCCGATGATTTGTCCCTCGTTAAAATAGGCGGCAAGCAGGGCGCTGTTTGTATAATCCGTTCCCTTCAGGCGGAAGCCGCTTTCAAAATTAAAGACAAGCTTTCCGTTTTTTACGGTAATGATATCCTGTATTCCCCAGGCGGATTTATCAGAGGGAGAAACATAGTCATAATCGTTTTTTTCATACAGAGACAGATCTCCGCCGAAAGTTTTCAGTGTAGCCATATAATCCATATATAATCCGGCGTTAACGATCGTTTCGTTTGCTATTGCCTCTTCCAGCCGGTCAAGCGTATTAAGGGCAACAAGCATATTGGAAAAGTTTTCCCTGTATTTTTGATACAGGTTTTCGTACTCGGCATCAACATAGGGACGGCGTTCGGCATTGCCGTCATAAAGGGACGCAAGGGCCTCAAGAGCCGCCTTCGCCCTCATAAGATGCTCAGCGGAACGGGACAGTTCTTCACGCTCATCCTCCACTCCGAGATAGGCCGTGGCGGCCCAGCGGTTAACGGCGTCCTTTTTTTCGTAGGAAAACCTGGCGTCTTCCATCTTCTCAAAAAACTCCTTGGATTGCGCATACAGAATATCATACTTCTCACCGGAAAGCAAGAACAATTGAGCGATATTATCGTATTCTATACTGAGAGCCTCTATCTCATTTGCATGATCTTCCATTTGCTTCATCATTTTCCTGATCTCTTCGGCGAGATTTGTATTTTGATTTTTTGCGATGTCCAGCATGGAGGCGACGATTGCAATATCTTTCCGGTATATTTCCTCGTATGAAAAGAGCTTTTTATACTCCCGCTTTTCATGATTATAGTTTTCGACAAGAAGATACCGAGTCTCCTTTATGTTATTTTCATCCCAGGCCAGTTTTGTATCGTTGATATAGGCATCGGCGATTGCAATAAAATCAACATTCAGGGCTTCGGCCATCTTTGTATCACAGACGGTAAATGCGTCATTTAGCAGCATGGTAATCCGGCTGATTTTTTCTTTTGCATCGATGAGAAGTCCTTCCGGATAGGAGAAGGCCGTGATGATTCCGGGATCATCCGTCCCGGTATTCTCTTCGGTAATGTATTCCCGCCAGTGTTTTTTATTATCACTCCCGTCCCGGGACATGGCCTCCCGCATCGTCTCATGGGCGCCGATCAGCAATAGGGTGTTATTGAGGATCCTGTATTCTTCATCAAGTTCCAGGTACGCTTCATTGAATTCATCAAAAGCCTGTTTTCCGCTGAACGAAAGTCCTTCATACATAAGTCTGAGGGTATCTATTTTTCCGGTGGTTTCTTCAAGTTTGTTTGCAATATCTTCCCGTGTCCATGCGGGGCTAATCGAAGCATCAATCATCCCGGCCGCCGCAAGATCGATGATGGCCGACTTCCATTCTTCAATCTCCGCCTTGATCCATGACGGAAGCTGATTCAGGGAATGATCAAACCGGCAAAGAAATTCCGTTAAAGCCTCTTCGGTTTTGGAGGGATCATCCAGAAGATACAGGGCAAGCTTATCGACAGAGGGGAGGTATCCCTCGCCGGCTTCAATATTCATGGATTCAAAGAGCAGCTTTAATTCGGCAGTACTTTTGTTCCATGACATCTTCCTGCCCGCATCGCTCATGAACGCAATTGACTGGTAGATCTCAAACAGCCCCTGCCGGTAATAATATGAACTGAGCGCTTCATGAACAAAGGCTTCCGTTCCGAAAAATAAATTCTCTCCGTTCAAAAAACGGCGGATCGTTTCATTCTCATCCGCAAGTGCGGTAATTCTCCTTTCATCACTGTCATGTATTGCCTGTATCAGGTTATTCAGGACTTCCATGAGACCGTTAATGAAAACGGTATCCGCAGGATCGCCTGAATAAAACGCCGAAAGAATTTCCGCCTCTTCGTTATCCTCCTCTTCGTTATCCTCCTCTTCGTTATCCGCCTCTTCGTTATCCTCCTCAATGCCAAGCAGGCAGCCCAGGGCATCGTATTCAAGTTCGGCCCTGGCCTTTATCAGTGAAAGGCGGCTTTGTTCGGCTTTGATGTAACAGTCTTCCATGGAAAATGAATTTGCCAGGAGCAGTTTAAGTCCTTCCATACGGATCTCAAGGGCGGCATCGGCCTCTTCCTTTGCCAGAGTCGTAAAGCCTGCAATGAGAACATTATAGGCGGCGGCCTCTTCGGGATTCTCATCCCTGCCGCGGAAAAGATATGAAATCGTTTCATACCGGGGATTGTCTTCTTTAATGCCTGTCGCCGCAATCGAAACGGGAACGGAATCCGCGCCAAAAACCCTGACGGCATCCGCTTCTTCCTGCAGTGTTTCAAGGCTTTTCCCTCCATCTCCCAGGACAAGCATCTTCAGGGCGGTACCCAGAGTTTCAAGATCCTGAGCCCTGCTCAGTTCAATTGCCCGCTCAAGGTAATTGATATACGGCGCATCGGCACCGTTCCTGTCCAATTGTTCCACTGTTTCAAGAAGTTTTTCGTATTCATTCTTGAGCTGTTCTTCTATAATATCCGTCCGGCTGGTCCTATATACGCCGAGCAATACCGAATATGCCTGATTGAGTTCCTCAAGGCGGGCCTCGGCCTCGTTGAGTTTTTTGGAAGATTCAAGAAGTTTTTTTTGCGCATCCAAGACATCAAGACCCGCATCGGATAATTCCGCCTGAACCTTCTCATAGGCGTCGATGGCCTCATGATAGTCCTTTTTCGCCGTTTCAAAGGCTTCTATGCCCTCCGCCTCGGTAACTCGTCCGGAACTTAGATCCTCGGCATAATTCAGCACCGCCCTGGTTATTTCCGTCCGTCTTTCCCAATACGATGCAACCGCCCTGGCCTTTATAAGCTCAATCTGGTATTCATCAAGATTAAAATCCTCGGTGTTTACGCCTTCATCAAGAATATCCTTCAGGGCCCCCGAACCCATGACCAGGGCAAAATCTTCCGCCAGCGCGGTCCTGGCCTCAAGCGCCCGTGCGTAATATGACATAAAGAGTTTCCACCATTCATAAATTATCTGAAATACTTCATACTTTGCCGCATACTTTTCCTTGTTTGATATATCGGCAAATATATCTTCGCCTTCCTCATCCCTCCCGATTAAAACACTCGTTTCCTCTTCATAGAATTCTATTTCCCTGTTTATCCATGCGGGAAAATAACTTGAAAATATATCCGGCGCGCCGCCATCGTATCTCTGTCCCCAGAATCGTACATTCTCCCTGGCGCCTGTCAATACCTGGGATGAGGTAATATAGATATCCACATAGGCTTTGGCTTTTGAGGCTCCCGCATCGATCCGTTTTTGTGCATCCTGGGCAAATTCGATTTTGGCTTCAGCGATAGCCTTTTCGAGAGTCTGTGAAGCTTCCTTAAAAAGGAGTTCTCCGGCTTTGAGAAGTTCGTCCGCATCTCTTTCCCATTTCAGTCTGGCGATCTCAAACTGCCTGAAGGCTTCGCTCCATTCTTCGTTGCCGGTATCGTAGCGTTCATCCGCATCTCTTTGCCATTCGAGGCGGCGGACAAGGAAACGTTCCTCTGCTTCAGTCCATGCATTGAGTCCCCGTTCAAACTGAATACGGTACTGTTCAAGCCATTCCTCTCCGGCGAGCGCCAGATCTCCGGTTCCCGCCTCTGCGGCGTCAATACGGCTTTTTAGCGCACTTATTCCTTCATCGCATACCGCCTGTGCTGCGCCGATTAATTCCGCCGTAATTTCGGCGGCGGCTTTGTCTTCGCTCTTCCTCCTTAGGCTGTAGTAATCCCCTGTACGCCGGGCAAGAAACAGACGTTCCTCTCTGGAGGCAAGTTCCTCGAATTCCTTCCGCAGGTTGAATTTTTTCTCCGCGAGCATATCCCTGATGCTTTGTTCCAGTCCGCTCCTCTCGTCTTCACCGATGTAACACAGTACCTCAGGTATCATGTAGAGGATGAATTCCTGATATGCCGCCTCCCCGCCCTCAAGAGCCGCCCGGACTTCGTCCCTCCAAAGATAACGGTCGCTTTCAATTTCCCGTCCTTCCTCCCATGGCCTTACAGGTTCGGGATCTCCTGAGGCCGGATCAAAAATGACATTCCCGTCTTCATCGAGATGCCAGGTATAATGCAGCTGGGCCTCGTCCAGCCTCTCCGACAAATTATCCAGAATACCGGCCTGTACAAAGAACCGTTCAAAGAGCCATTTGGTAAATCGCCTCTCCAGTTCATCCTCCGTCCAGTCCTTAAGGAGGTTTTTTGCTTCTGCAAAGAGAAGCGGATCATCATAAAACTCGCATGCGAGTTTTTCCCAGGATTCGGAGGCAAGGCTTATGCCTCTCTCCGCGGCCTGCATCCAGGCTTCAGGACTCATTTCCATATCCGCCGTACTAAAATGGTAATCGAATACCGGTTGATTAAAACCCCTGACATCAGGTTTTGTCTGGGCAAACAGACAGAGAGTCAAAGAAAACAGGTACACCTTTATGAAGATGTTCCTTACGGTACGAGAAGAAAGAGTGAGCATACATGGCCCCGAATCTTGATACCCGCCCTGCACAAGCAGGACTTCTTACCATGACCACTTTAGTTCTTTCCATTTATCAATTTTTTTATTAATTTTTTTTCAAACAAAATGAACAGCGCCGGCACCAGGGTAATGGAACAGATAAATGAAGCCAGTACACCCCAGAAAATAACAAGCGACAAGATCTGTACCAGGTTCCCCGGTTTTCCGGCGCTGAAAAACAGGGGAAATGCTCCGGCCATGGTGGTACCGGCAGTGGCTAAAAGGAGTGGAGACTTTGATCTGAGAATAAAGTATATGTCCTGAGAAGAAATCTGTTTCCCTCCGGGCAGGGAAGCCAGGGCGCCCGCAACAAGAACTGCGGCATTCACCGCAATACCCGACAGCGCCATAAATGACGCAGCCGCCGTTTCATTCAGCGGATATCCGAGCATCAGGAGAATCAATAACGGCAATGCCAGGGAAGGAGGGATCACCGGCAGGATGACAAGCGGAGCCTTGAGTGATTCATTGGATGCGGCTATGACCATGGAACAGAAGAGCAGGGCAAGAAGAAACCACAGTATCGTCCTGGAAAAATTTTCAGCCTGTTTTATGGCATCCTGATCAAAGACAATACTGTAAGCGGGCGGAAGTTCCATTGTATTGAAGAGGGGCATGATCAGCTTCTGCAGCCGCCGCGGATCAAGCGGTTCCGTGCGGATCGTAAATGAAGCGCTGCGGCGTCTTCCCTGCCTTTCAATGGCGTTTCCTTCCCGGCTTTCTGCAACCTTCATGAGAGAATCAACTCTGACCGGGTATGCGTCTTTAAGTGTCAGCGGAATGGAAAAGACCTTTTCTTTGCCGGGACTACCGGCTCCCAGGACACGGACGTCTACCTCTCCTGAATCCTCAAGACGCTTATAGGCGACAGGGCCGTAAACATTCCGGCGTATTGTGTCTGCGGCAGGATAGAACCATGCTCCGGCTTCACGGAAACGTTCCCTGTCAGGGTAAAGATCGATACGGCCGCCGCCGTCTTTGAAATTGAGCACCGTTTCGCTTACAAGTCCTGAAGATGCCGAAAGCCCGGCGGCCTCACGGGCAAATTTTCTGCAGAGGGATGAATCTTCCCCGAAGACGCTGATAGTCCAGCTCCTCTCACCGCTTCCGGTTTCCGGGAAATAGATAAAAGCCCCCTTTATACCGATACGCCTGATTTCTTCTTTTAAGTCTTCAGGTTTTTCCTTTTCGGGATCGAAATTGATGAGCAGGGAACCTGAACCGGAGCGTGCTGAACTCTGAATATGTTTTACCGCAGAATTTTCCTTCAGCTTCTGTGAAAATATTCCCAGGAGTCTGTCCGCTTCTTCCGCACGGAAACCCCCTTCAAATTCTATATGGACATAGATGGAACCGGGACTTTCATTTCCTCCCGAATCAAGGGGGATAAATCCAAGAGCCAGTATGCCGCCTCCGCTGAATATCAAGGCCGCAGCAAGATGAAGGATAGGATGCCGCAGTATCAATCCTGCAGAAAAAGCCAATGTCCTTAAACTCCTGCGTTTTATAAAACGCAGTAATGCTAAAAGGTTTCGCCTCAAAAACAGATCCATACCCTGCCTTTGAGGATGATAAGAACCATTGTTCACGGCCTCTCCGTGGTTTCCGCCCTTGAATATGAAGGGAGGCAGAATACTGAAAGAGGCAAGCAGGGCGACAAGGGTGACCGTTCCCGATCCCCAGGCAAGAGTTCTGCACTCTTCACTAATATCCATAAGAGCAAGGGGTATAAGCGCGGCAATTGTAGTACATGATGATGAAATGAGCGGCGGCGCCAGGGAACCCAGTACCCTTAAGCCTTCCGCCGCCGTTTTCGCTTTCCTCAGTTCCCATGCAAGGATGATCACCGCATCAACTGCCGCCCCGAGTCCTGAGGCTATGCCTGATAGGAGAGGCCTGTCCGGAGAAAAGCCGAAGAAGACGAGGAGGCCCAAAGAAAAAACAGAGATAAGTGGTACAGAAAGAAAAACTGCGGGAGAAATTTTCCCTCCGGACATCATAAGAAAAGTCATCAATGAAACCGCCAGAGCTCCTTCAAGAGCCGCCAGTATAAGGGATCTGAAAGTCTTCGTTTCCTCCTCTCCCCGATCGAGCAATACCTGAAAATCAAGAGGCAGATCTTTAATGGCTTCCAGTTCCCGTTTTATTTCCCGGGAAAGTTTGCCAAGCTTCACCCCCGATGCGGGCATAACCATAATACCTGCGGCCCTCTCTCCGTTGAGCCTGGAATAATTATCAGGTTCCCTTTCCCCTTCACGGATCTCCGCAATATCTTCAAGATTGATACGGACGCCATTGATGTTGAACGATGCTTTTTTGAGGTCTTCAAGTTTCCGGTAACGGCCGTCAAGAACCAGAAGAGTCTTGCGGTTTCCGCTTTCAATCCGGCCTGCAGGTAAAACGAGATCGTTGCCGGCAAGGGAAGAGGCCAGATCCAGGGGACTGATTCCCATGGCTGCGGAACGTTCGGAATCTACCGCAACACGGATCTCCCGGTTTGCAATTCCCGAAAGTTCCACTTCTCCGGCTCCGGCAAGGGATTCAAGGCGCGGTTTTACAAAACGTTCAAGCATTTCGGACAAGTTTCCGCTCTTCGTTCCCGTTTCCCCGCGTGAAAATACAGCCGCTGACCAGACAGGAATACGCGAGTTGCTTGACGAAAGGATCTCAGGCCGCTGTACCGATCCGGGCAAAGTTTCATACACTTCTTCTACTGCATCCCGGACAGCCTCATAACGCCCGTAGGCGGCAAAATCAGGATCGAAGCGAAGGAAGACCCTCACTCTTCCGTTTTCACTGGTACTGGTAATATGGAGAAGTCCCGGCAGAGGCGCCAGGGTATCTTCCAGAGGAATGGCGATACTTCGCTCCATTTCCCCTGCGTCAACTCCATAGTGTCTGAAGGTAATCGTATAGGAAGCGGCGTCGTATTCCCTCCGGTTATCCCTCGTGGCAAGAAGGGCAATGGAAACGGAGGCGGCCATCATCAGGATACAGAAGGCGGCATGTTTTCTTTCAAGCCAGGAATTTACTTTCATTTAAGTCTTTCTCCTGACAAGAACGCTTAATACATGCGGCATGACAAACAGGCATAGTAACGTGGAGGCAGTGATTCCGCCCAGCATGGCGGCGGCCATGGATCGCTGGGAGGCCCCCATGGGAAAACAGACCAGAGGCAGAAGTGCAAAGACTGTAGTTATAGTGGTGATCGATATTGCCCGGAAACGTTCAATGGCGCCGCTGTGGAAAGCTTCTTTGGCCTGCATGGTTCCATTCAGCTTTTCCATGCCTATCTCGTAAAGGATGATGGCATTATTTACCGACAAACCAAAAAGTACCGCAAGGCCGAGAACAGCGCCTGAATCGAGAGAAGCGCCGCTTAAAAAAAGAGCCGGGCCTGCCCCTGCCAGCGAAAAAGGAATGCTGAACATAAGGACAAGCGGAAGGAAGAATGACTCAAATTGCGCACCCATCACCAGATAGAGAAGGAGGATCACCAGAATAAGTGTGATGATAAGACTCTGCCTGTAACGGGTAAAAACCGACTCATCGGAACGGATCAAATTCCAGGCGCCGGCAGATTTGAAGGCCTCATTCAAAACATCTCCCGCAGCGTCTTTAACGCTTACATACACTACATCGGAGCGGTTCAGCCTGGAGAGAGTTTCCGGGGATTCAAGGCGCTCTATCCTGCAGAGGCTTCCCAGAAATGCAGAGTTTCCTTCCCCAAGGGTTATGGGGATATTTTGGAGAGAAGCCGCAGTGCCCAGAGGATCATCTTCCATCTTTCCCTTAAGTCTTACCGGTATGGGTCTTCCGCCGGGCTCAAGCTGTCCTGTTGCCATGCCGTCCGTGATCGAATGGAGGAGTCCTGCCAAATCCGCCGCCTGTATACCAAGCTGTGCGGAAGCCTCGCGGTTGGGACAGATACGGAATTCCGGCCTTGAATGGGAAGGATCAAGAATTATCTCCGTTCCTTCCCCAAGTTTTTCCCTGAGAAAGCCGGACAATTCTTTTGCCCTAATCATTGTCTCTTCGGGGTTTCTTCCCCGGATTGCCATGACTCTGGATTCGGAAAGACCCAACAGTTTTTCTACATTGTTCTGCGGGGAAAATACATTAATTTCCCCTTCGGAATAGTTTTCAAGAAGCCGTCTGATTTCCTCCCCGGCTTCCTGACTCTTTGTTCCGGGACTGATAAAGCAGCGGAAGATCAACTCCTCTTCACGGTAGCCGCTTTCCGAAAGACGTATCAGGTCTTCGTCTTCGGCGCCCGCGTAGGCAAAGACTCCGCGGATACCGGGAAGCCCGCCGAGAAGCAACGTCAGTTCCTTGCCTTTTTCCAGCATGGGTTCAAGCATATAACCCGGCGGAAAGAGAACCGAAAGACGCAGTTCCCTTTCTTCATCAGGACTCACAAAGTGACGGGGCCTTGATACAAGGATAAAAATGCCGGCGCCGGCCAGTACGACGGCAAGAAGGATCATGCGTAGAGAATCTGAAGCTGCCAGACGAAGGAGTTTTCCGTAGAATTCTTCAAGCCCCCGGGAAGAAACGTCCCTGCAGGTTTTGAAACAGAGCCTGTAAAGTGAAGGAAGGCAGAACTGCGCATAGATCCAGCCTGCCGCAATGGAAACTACCAGAGCTATGGACAGATCCCCAAACAGCGCTCCCAGGGGGCCGGGAAGGAAGAGAATGGGTATAAATACTACCGCGGTAGTAAGAAAGGAAGCAGCCCCCGACAACATTACTGTTGCCGCTGCCTCTCCTGTCTCCGCAGCCGAAGGGGCGGCAGCATTGGTTCCAAAACGCCTGTGAAGGATCTCAAGAACGATGACAGCCGAATCGGAAACCATGCCTATTCCCAACGCAAGGCCTCCAAGGCTCATGCTGTTCAGGGAAGTTCCGCGGACGGCAATGGCGCATAAACCTGCGGCAGCCGAAACCGGTATTGCAAGGGCGGCCAGAAGGCTGGAACGCAGATGCCGGATAAAAAAACAGAGGGAAAAGACTACTGCGAAAACCCCAAGGGCGGCGGAGACAAGCAGATTTTTCAATGCGCCCGAAATGAGGGAAGATGCATCATAAACCGAAAAAAATTCCCCGTCATTCCCGAAACTTTCTCTTGCTTCTTCCAGCAGTTTTCCGATTTCCCTGGAGAGGCGTGAAGGATCCGCCCCCGGACGACGGTATATCTTGAGCGCCGCGGCTTCTTCTCCATTCAGAATGAAGAGACTCTTCTTTTCCGCCTTTCTCAGGGAAACACCGGCGGCATCGGAGAGCCTAAAGGATCCTCCCGCGCCCGAAAGACTCAAGGCGGCCAATTCTTCCGCGGAGCCGGGCTGGCCCGAAGAAACCACTACCAGTTCCCTGTCTCCTTCCCTTGCCATCCCCGCAGGCATATTCATTGTTTCCGAAGAAAGTAATTCCGCCAAAGAGGAAACGGTGATTCCCCGGACGGCAAGCTGTCTCACATCCGCCTCTATCAGTTCTTCCATTTCATCCCCGCCGAGGAGTATCACCTGTCCTATACCTCCAAGCCGTCTCAGCCGTGCCTTGAGTTCATACTCCGCAAGATTTCTGGCGAAATTACCGTCCCCGTGACGGCTTTGGACAGCGATGATGCAGAACGGTTCGTTCTCGACAGTGCCGGAAGAAACCGCCGGCTTATTCACTCCCTCAGGCAGGGAAGGCCACACCGCATCCACCGCTTCACGGACAAGAACCGCTGCGGCAGCGCCGTCAATACCCCAGCGGAAATCAAGAATGATAAGGGAAAAGTTATCCCGTGATACACTCCTCATGTTCTCAATGCCTTTAACCGGAGAGAGGGCATCTTCAACAGGAATAGTAAGAAGGGATCGGATCTCCTGCGCCCCCATTCCCGGCCAGGATGTTTTCACCGTGACCCGGTTAAGTGCAAGGACGGGAAGCTGTTCAAGGGGCAGTCTTGAGGCGAAAAAAACAGCGGCAACGAGAAGAGCGCAGAGCATCATAATAACTGCCACGGGCCGGCCTGCAAAGGCGCTTATCAATCCTTTCATGTTTCCTACTTTAAAAGGGGAAGGCGGTACTCTTCCCCGGTGTTACCATTACTGTCAAGGAACCCTGAATCAATGACAAAACTCACCACACCCGAGGATACGGAGTTGGTAAGGATTCCACGGACTTCCAGTCTCCTATAGTTTTCCCATCCCGCAACCGCTTCACTTATACTGAAGTTTTCGTTCACTACCATGCGGGGATTAAAGGAAACGGCTCCGTTTGTTGCCTCCACACGGAAACAGCGGGCTATCTCCAGAGGATCTATTGCGGCTCCGCATGAGGTTTCAAAGTAGAGTTCTATCCAACTGTCAACCTCTGCCATGTAGGGATAATGATAAGCTTCAGCGGTAAGGGGAAGGCCTGCATAGGCATCGGAAGCAGTATAGCTGCGGGGCATGCAGTCCAGGAGGTTTCCGGGAGCCAGGGGAAACCTGATACCCCTAAAAACCGGTGACTGTGAAGACTCACCATCCGCACAAAGGGTAAAGACAAAACTGTTCGTACTTGTATTTCCCGCAGCATCCTTAACACCCTCCCCAAGACGCAGTATAAAACGGCTTCCCCAGAGAGGCATTTCCTTTAAGGTGAACCGTAGTTCCGTTCCGTACAGCGACTCTGCTTCAGGAACGAGACCGGATACAACCTCGCAGGAGAGACACTGTTTTACCGAGAGAATGTCTACCGGTTCCGAGAAGCGGAGAAGCAGAACCGATGTCTTTTCCCATCCTGAATTCACGGTCTTTCCTTCCCCATCATCCGCCTGCAACAGTGTTTCTGCCATTCCGTCAATCCGCCATGCTCCGGTCAGGAAGGGTTTCTCCCTGTCGGTTCCGGCTGTAAAACTCACAGACCTCTCCTCACCCATGGAAAGGCCTGTTTTTCCCTTCAGGGAAGACTGAATGCCGAGGGTATAACACGTGCCGGGCTCCCAATTCTCCCCCGGTATAAAGACCGCCGTATCAGGTTTATCAAGAATCCAGATCCCCTGAACCGCCGGACTCAGTTTGACAGAATCTATGCACGAAGATATGGAAATATCTTCTGAAAATTCAAGACGGATACTTCCCCTGACCTGTGCCATGGTTCCGCCGTCTTCGGGAAACACCGAAACAAGCTTGGGACGTGAGGCAGACGACCGGGTGCTAAAGCTGCCTTCAAAACCCCTGTCCATGGAAAGACCATCGCTGTCTTTAGCGTCTGCAGTTATACTGATAACATATTCATGATTCCGCTCAAGAGGCGCCCTGGGGATAAAATATATGCGTTCCCCCTTCCAGAGGAAATCACCTTCAAGATTTGTACCGTCTTCACTCAGGCTAAAGTACCGTTCAACACTAAGCCTGTCCGGATCATGGGAAAGAAGAACCGAAACCTCAATGTTCCCGGGCTCTTCCATGAAGCCTTCTCCCGGATTCCAGGACAGCACTTCAAATGGAGAGAAGCGGAGAAGATCGCAGTCTGAAAAACAAACGGAAGACAAAATGAGTGCCAAAAACGGAAAAAAAATAGGTTTTTTCATTTGATTGCCTCCAGCATGATCACTACATCATCCCGGAAATAGACACCGCTTCCATTACTGATACCGCTCCGGCCGCCCGGGATGAGCAGTCTGTAATAGTGTTTCTCTTCTGCCGTTCCCGGAATGAGGCCTTCCCATTCCATCTTCAGGGTATCGGGTGAGAGCCAGCTTACAAAACGGAGTCTGGGTGCGGCAAGATCCGTAGGAAAAAAAGAACTCAAACCGATACGCAACGGAGTGTCCTGCCTTGCCTTTTCGCCGAAAATATAGAGAAACCGGATATTATAACGAAGTATCCCGTCCAGGGCAGGATCAACTTCCACAAGTACCGGTTGTTCAGGAGAACCTGAAATTTCTAAACCGCCGTTTGCGGAAAACGAATAAATGCAGAGATACGGAATCGCCGTCTTAAAACCGAGACTGAAATCCGCTTCCATTTCAAGGCCCGCAGTATCCCTGGCTTCCGCAGAAACGGTAAGAACATAGAAGCTTTCAGGCTCCGGATCACGATCCGGAATATACACAAGCGATGAAGGGGAAAGCCGTTCCGTCCTGCCGCTCAGTCCCGGTTCAAACCGGATCTGTTTAAGGAAATTTTCGTCCATGGGCTTGCTGAAACGTATGGCGACGGCGAGGCCCGGCCTCAATCCGTCTTCAAGTTTTTCTCCTGTGGGGAACCAGCTTCCCCCGGAGAAGAGCAGGGGATAACATTCCAGAACCGAAGGCCGGAGGCGTTCAAGATCCGTGGTAAACTGTCCGGAAACCTTCCTGGCCAGCGGAACGCCTTCCCGGCTTTCGGCTTCTGTTCCCATGCTCCATTGATAAACCTTCCACGCTTCAAGATTTTTTCCGGTACGGACAACAAGAATCCTGTCCTCATCCTTCCATTCAAAAATCTTCCCGGAAAAAGCGTTCACCGTAAAGGCCCTCTCCGTACTGAGCCTGTCCATGGGTATGGAAAATCTCAATTCCACCCGCCCTTCTTCCGGGCTTATCCCAACGGATGCCCCGTCCTCAGGATACGAAGCCTCTACTACCGGAGACGGAGAACGAGACAGGGCATAAAAGGGTATATGATTATCCAGCCTGATATCCCGCTTATCCCTTGAATACACAGTTCCGGAAACGGAGAGAGTATAGCGTCTGCCCGGTGTCCAGGGAGAGATCGGAGTAAAAATGAGACTATTGTTTTTCCAATGGAGATCTCCCTCAACATTTCCGCCGGTATAGTGAACCTTCAGGATACCGGAACTTTCATTTTCTTCCATTTCGGTATCAAAATGTACCGATACCGGCGAGTACGGATCTTTCAGCACTGTTTCTGCTCCCGAAGGAGAATATCCGTATCCTATCGGACGGAGATCCGCAAAACCGCATGACAGCAATACTACGGCAGGAATGATAATGGCGGCTGTCCTATTCAAGAACCACATGTATACCTTCCCGGAAACCTGAATCGGGCCGTTCCACCGCCACTTCCCCGGCATTGAGACCGGAGCGTATCTCCCGTTCTTCACCCATCGGTATGCCGAGTTCAACTATCCGCCTGGAAAGAATACCGCCCTTTATCACAAAGACACTGCCTGTCTCCTCATCCTGTTTCAAAATAGAAGTTTCCTTTATAACTACTGCCTGCCTGCCCTCCCCCAGACTGATCACCGAGCGGACAAACATGCCCGGTTTTAATTTTTCAAATGCGGCCCGGTCTTCGCCTTCGGGAGAAGGAAGCAGCACCCGTACCAAAAGACTTAGAGATTGACTGTCCGCCTGTGGATAAACCAGATCCACCAAACCTTCCCTCCAGATCCTGGATCCGTCCCCTTCGACAAGAACCCGTGCAGGCATACCTTTTTCGATCCTCATTGCTTCCGATTCCCGGATGGGAAAGACAGCATAAAAGGAAGTGGTATCCATAATGGTAAGTATTTTATCTTCCCGTTTGACCCGTTCGCCTTCCTCAAGATAACGGGCTCCTACCACTGCGGCGGCAGGACTGCGGATCTGAAGTTCCTCAAGGGCAATTTTTGCTGATTCCAGTTCCCGCTGCGCCGCCAGAAGCCGCGCCTCCGCAGAAGCCAATTCCGCACGGAGTCCCAGCGTCTTTACCTCAATAAAACGCTTCATGGGTTCCTCCCCATTTCCGGAAACGATACCTGCAGTCAAAAGATCCTGTTCCCTAAGCCCAACCTTGCGGATGAAAAGCTCCTTTTCCATGAGATCAATTTCCGACAGAAGGCTTTCCAGTTCAAAATTCCTGCTCCTTATTTCTTCTTCCGTCACGCCTCCGGCATCGAAGAGGGTCTCTTCGATTTTGAATTTACGGACATCTTCCTCATAGTTTTTCCGTGCATGGATCAGTTCCGCTTCCGCTTTTTCAATACCGAGGATCTCCGCCTCGGCCCGGAATTCTCCTTCCAGAAGCTTGGAATACGCCAGATCCCGATCCGCCTTTACCTGCGCATAGCCGTCCTCCGCCCGCTGCAGAGTCAAATCGAATTGGGGATTTTCCAGTTCAACAAGCAGATCCCCCCTGTTTACCCGGTCACCTTCCCGGAAACGGATACGCAATATCCTTGCATCCTGGGGAGCGGCTACATCTATCTTGCTAAGATATGAAAGGGAACCGAATCCCGAAACTTCGTCGGGGATCTTCCGCAATCCGGCTTCTATTCCCCGGACTTGCAGCGGCGCATCTTCCTCTGTCTTGATACCGGTTCTGCAGGAAAGCAAAACCAGAACCGCACAAAATATACCGGTATGTTTCTGCATCATGCTCTCTCCTTCCTTCATTTTTTCAAGCCGATCAGTCAAAATATTCCAGACTCCCCGGCGGCAGATTCAACATCTTTTCCAGTTCCTGTTCAGCCTCCAGCAATGCCGCTGCCGCCTGGACTGCCTCGACTTTCTTCCGTGAAAGTTCAATATCCGTTTCCATGAGTTCTGTCCTTGTTATCTGCCCCAGTTCCATTCGGAGTACTGCAAGACGGCATTTTTCTTCCGCCAGCTCTACGGCCTCCACGGCCAGCATCCGTTTATCCTCAAGGAGACCGTACTTTTCAAGCTGCTGGACGGCATTCTTTCCCGTTTGTTTCAGAGATCTTTCATAGTTACTGCGTTCCTCAAAGAGAAGAGCCGCCGCCTGGGAACGCCCCAAAGCTCCGGCCGGATCGGGCAAGGGGGTAAATGAATTCTGCAGTCTTCCTGTCCTGTCGTAAGGCGGCTCCCAGCCGAAGGATGTAGAAGTAGTGTTGCGCAGAAGGGGCCCTGAAAAATCAAGACTGAGACCGACAGACCAGTTGTAGCTGCCGAGTGGATACCTCCGTCCCGCAAGGCCGAAATTTCCTGAAAGCTTCACCGTTGGTATCCATGAACGATCCGCATACTTTAGTTCCCCTTCCCGCCTGGCAATGCTGAGCCGGGCCTCAGCCAGAACCGGACTCCGGTTTTCCGCCAGAGCCTTTACCTTTTCCCGTGAGAGGGGAATAGCCCTTCTTTCAGTATCCACCGTCTCGATCAATTCCGGAACCTCATCCAACGCCAGAACTTTTGCAAATTGTTCCTCGGCTTCCTTTAGCTCTATACTGTGGGAAATGACAAGTACACGCGCCTCCCCCACTTTGAGATCGGCATCGGCAAGATCCGCAGGAAGCGCCAATCCCAATTCCAGTTCCCGTGCAAGAATTCTCCGCTGTTCGGAAAGCGAATTGAGGGAAGATTCCTGAATCTCCAGAATTTGCCGGGAACTCAAAAGGTTCCGGTACGTCCTTGCAGCTTCATAGCCTGTTTCCGACTTCAGGTTTTGCAGCTTCGCTTCGGAAAGGGAAATATCCATCTTTTCAAGCCGTCTTTCTACAGCCAGTTTTCCTCCGTCAAAGATTAACTGTTCAATATTAAGCCCGTAATTTTTAAGAAAGCTGTCTGTATCTATCTCCTGTAACCTGTCATCCTCCGAAGCAGTAATACTGAGAGACGGAAAGTAGGCCCTCAAGCCCAGCATCCAGGCCCCCCGGCGGATGGAAAGCCGCGTTTTCTCGTAACGGATCTCCGCCGAATTTTCCGCGGCCATGTCCGCAGCACCGGAAAAACTCAAAGATTCTGTGTAAACGGACACCAGGCTAAAGCCAAAGAGAATTCCCGTCAGCACGGCTTCCCTCTTCTTCATCTGTTCTTCTCCAGGGCCTTGATTCCCCGTCTGACGGCAAGCCTGATTATTTTCCCCAGTACCTTTGATGAAGAAAGACTCGCTTCCCCGATACAGACTACCCGG
This sequence comes from Treponema sp., assembly GCA_031278095.1. Classification (GTDB taxonomy): domain Bacteria; phylum Spirochaetota; class Spirochaetia; order Treponematales; family Breznakiellaceae; genus JAIRNJ01. Next base: position 12,947 of record JAITLC010000058.1, on the reverse strand, counting down.
CTTGCAGAGACGGGCATTACTGCGGCGGAAGGAGAAGGGACAGAAAGACTGCCGGGCCAAAAACACAGATCCGCCGCAAGGGATCGCCTGGTCTTCCAGCCTGCAATATACTCCCTTTCCCGGAGTATCATATCCACCAGATAATCTTCATCATCGTCCTCACCGGCAGGAGAGTAGCCTTCTTTCAGGAGATACATAAAAACCAGTCCCCGTGCCTCCTCTTCCAGCGATGCCGTTCCCCCGGTTCTGTCAACGGTAATTTCCCGCAATTTTACCCTTCCCTTGACATGATTACTGCCGCGCCAGGACCGGATGCTGTACCGTGGAGGGAGAGAGGTTCCGCAGGAAACAAGAAGCGCCGTCATAGCCAAAATCAAAATGATTTTTTTCTTCATTCTTTTGACGCCTCCTCCGTATAGGATGCCTGCCGGATGGCCCTTTCCAGATTCGTTACGGATCTTACAAGGACACTCTCCTGCGGCAGCAGAATCCTTGTCTTCCGCAGATCTTCCAGAGCCTCTTCTGCCCTGCCCGCCGCCCAGCGGAACCTGGCCCGGTCAAGATACACCAATGCCGTTTCCCCGGAGGCTTCAACCGCCCTGTCCAGCAGAGATACTGCGGCGGCGCTGTCCCGGCTCAGGGAAGCCGCAAGACGCAGGGCTCCCGTGTTCGAAGGATCCGATTCAAGAATCTTTTCCGCAAGACGCAGAGCTTCCTCATCCCTTCCCTCTTCCCGGTAAACTCTCACCAGGTACAATGCCGCTTCTCCCGTCCCGTTCCGGCCCTTCATTGCCCTGTGGAAATATTTTTCCGCACCGGCGGCATTCCCCAAAAAATATTCCGCCTTCCCGCGGAGCAGGAGAACCGGTACGAAGTTCCCGATACCCGAAGCCGCATCGGCTGCCTCCCGGAAATGTCCGGCCCGGTAAGCTTCCACGGCCCTTACATAGGCCAGCAATTCCGTTTCATTCATTTTTCCGGTGCAGGAAAGGAGAGAAAAAAACAGGAGCCCCGGAGACACACATAAAAACACAGCCTTCACTACAGCCTCCCCTGATCCCTGCACAAAAACTTAAGCCGGTCGGCCAGCCTGCCCTGAGCCCTGTCCGCCTCGGAACTGAACCAGTCACGGAAGAGGGGCCTGGAAGCCGCCTCATCGAGCAGCGCCAGGGCGGTGAAGGTATAGGAGTTATCCTGCAGAGCAATTAACGGGAAAAGATCTGCAAGCAGAAGAGGATTGCCGCCTGCTATGGCGGCTCGTATCAACGTTTCCATCTCGGCCTTGGTTTTCAAAGCCTCTCCGTCATTCTCGCTTAGCCCCGCCTGAACAGCCAGAAAATAGCGGCAGTCTGAGGCAAAAGGCCCGTCCGGCGCCAGATTAATACAGTTTTCCGCATAAGAAGCGGCGATGGAAACGGAAGAAGAAAAGTAATCCATACCCCGCCGCCAATACTCCGGAAAAAACCCATGACGGGAACGAAGGGAAGAATAGACCGCCCTCCGGCCCTCGCCGTTTAATCCTCCTTCAATCTCACATACAAGAAGCAACCAGTGGACAAAACTGTCGGGATCTTCCGCCGCCGCAAAAGGCTTAAGCCGTTCCGCGGCCGCATGCCAATTCCCCCGCCGGAATTCCATGATCCCTTCGGCGGCTTTCAGAGCATCCTCTCTTCCTTCACGCCGAAATTCCGGATTTTCCAACACATTGCGAAGCCCCTCCGCCAGAGCGTCCTCCACTATAAGCCCCCGGCTGTAGGCAACAGCCAACTCCCTGTATGCGGCAATAAGCGCCCCGCCGAAATCCCCACCCGCCTCCCGGATGGAAGATTCCAGAAGCCCCATACCGCTTAGCCAAGTTCCCGCCCGTTCCGTTTCCGCCAGTTCTTCCAGACTGACAGCAGGCGCCTCATTCAAGGCCGCCGCCCCGGTATCCCGTATCTCCGCCCTCTCCGCCCCGGAACCGGCCTGCGCCTCATGTTTGCAGGAAACAGACATCAATCCCAAAAAAACAAGCGCAAAGAGCCGGAAGGAAAAAGTCTTCATACGCACCTCCGTATACCCTTAATAGGGTGTTCGGATGCAAGGCGCTTCAATGAAAATGAAAAAAAAAGTGAAAAAATTGTATTTTTAAGAATTTGACGATCTAACTTGTTCCAAAATTATGATCCCTACCGGATTTTGGCACAGCCTCGATTAGGCGCCGTTTTCCCGAACCATGTCACCGCACCCTTGACAGGGATTTCTTTCATCGTATCATAAACCGGAAATGTATTGCGGAGATGAAACTGGAGTGCTGCTCCAGTCTAACATATACTATAGTTGATAAAATGGGTATCTAAGGAAACACTGATTTATTCAATCGAGAATAAATCAGTGCTGCTTTAATGCGGTATGTGCGCAATGAAATGAGCACATACACAGGGAAACGCTGATTGGTGTCATTTAATCAGCGTTTCCTAAGTAACCTGACTTTACCCTGCCCCTCCGCAAAACAGCCCCCAAGACGCACGCGGAGGGACCTGTAATGGGTTTATCTCGGCCGGATTAAATTGCAACATTGCAGGGGGCAGGTTATTGAGTAACCGGCTGCCGAAGCTTTAATGAACCTTTAAGAGTATCTCCGGGTTATCGGCCGCATAATTCAGCACATCGGCCATTATGCCGGAATATCCCCGGCCCAGGGCCTTGTATTTTGCCGGGGCCTCCGGTTTTACGCGGATGGAAACCACGGGGAAGGCTTTCCGTTTCCGTAGTTCCCGAGCCTGGGCTGCAAATTCCGCCAAGGCCTCCGGGGAACTGGGGGGCATTCGGGATCGTATGCCTCCGGGTGTTTTCACGCTTCCCTTGCTACGCGCCTTACTTCCTGAATTACTTCTTTAGAAATCTCTCTCCCGGCCTTTGCCGTCGATTTGATAATAGCCATGATAGCTCCTTCTTTCGGCCTTTCCAGCCAGCCGTGCCGATATGATTTTCTTGGCTTCTCCACTTTCCGTATAGACAACCATTAAAACCTTAGCCACCATGTCCGGGGTTGAGCCTGTAAACAAAGCTGCAGCTAACTCACTTTTATTAGTCGTTTCCACCTCAATCAGTCTGTTTACATTCCCGGTTGAATTGTGGGGAATTTTCATAACTCGCCTCAAATATTGCACTTACGGCATCCTTGTTTTCTATCAGCATAAGCCACCGGATCTCGCAAGGCCGTAATGCGTAGTAGTTTCCGATAATATCCCTGTAGCCATCCTATGACTTGGGTTATCTGTTTATTTTATAAGAAGATACAATCCGCTGCCTAACGGATCGGCAAGGACGTAATAATGAATTTTACGGATAAAAGCAGTGCCGGTACCGATGTCCGCACCGGTGCAGCAAGTAGTTCAACCGGATGCAAAGATATGTTAAGCATTTTTGGTGTAAGTTCGGTAACCGTCACCGCTTTGATAATGGCAGTACCGTAACAAAGTACAGGCGGAAATTCCGTTGCAAGCCAGATAATGATATACCGATCCGGCATGATTGATAAAGACAAGAGGCCTTTAACGGGATGTTTGTGTATTAAGCATTGCATCAAGATCTCCCTTTAAAATGAAAATATCGGGAGAAAAAACATCAGCTTTGTTTTCTGTTTCACTGGTATACTTTTGTCGGTATTGGGCAGGGGTTAAGCCATAATACTTTTTGAAGGTCCGAATAAAAGTCTCCTGATTTTCATAACCCAGGGTGTAACTGATGTCGTAGATACGGGCACTGGAAGAAACGAGGATGACTTGGGCATGTTTCATGCGTATATCCCGGACAAGGGTAGTAAAATTTTTGTTTGTAATAGATTCGATAAGTCGGGAACAGTACGCCAATGAAATATTGAAGTGATCCGCAATCTTCGATAGTGTTACAATTCTAAAGTTTTTGTAGATGTAACTGATGATATCCCAGTATCGTTCTTTCTTAGCGCCGGAATTTTCATAGGCGATATACCTGTTTCCATATTTCCTAAGCAGGAGTAAAAAAAATAGATAAATATGGTTATCCATGATGCGATCTGAAAGTCTTTCTTTGCGGGACTGCTCGATAAGCAAAGAAAAAAGTATTTCTATAAGCTCAGGATCACTGCCAATGTCAAAGATGAGATATTCAATAGGTTTTACAAAAAACAAGTTCCCTAAGAAAAACTTGGACAAAATATCATTCGCTGTAAGCAGATTGAAAAATATTTCATCAAAAGTACTTTTTCTAATGATTATATTGATTATAATACTATCGCTGAACACTTCAAGTGTGTGGCTGACATTAGGAGGAATAAAACAAAGCTGTCCTTGTGACATTTTAATTCGCTTACCCTGTATGGTGTTGCTGCAATAACCGGAAAAGACAAAAATAGTTTCAAACGAATCATGGGAGTGTTCGAAAACCGGAGAATATCGGTTATGCTTGACGAGAATAACATTTTTTGTCTTAGGGTGATTATGACACTCAAACAAAAAATCCTCCTCCAGTCGTACAAGCCCATTTTTTTTGAGTATCTGAGGGTGTAGTAAATTACGCCTATTCAATGTGTCTATGCCAAAAGTTTTAATATATTTAACGAGAATTGTATCATTATCATATTTTCGCTCGTGGCAGTGCCGAAAGAATAGTTCATCATCATTGTAAGTCTCCAGGGTCTTGAGAATTGGCGTAATTTGCTCGATGAATATACTTTTCAAGGCCGAAAAATAGCTATCTTTAAACATGAATCCCTTCCTTAATACATAAAGTACCATACTATATCAAAAAAAGTCAATAGACATGGCAATTAAGATCATTTTGTTTTTCTGAATAGCCTTTTATAATAAAAGCTAACCATTTGATCTTAGGAGGATGTAGAATGAAAAAGAATATCACATTGGTTGCTGGGTTATTAGTGGTATATACATTGGTTTCCTGCGTTCAGACAAAGAGCGAGCAGAAGGCAGCCGAAGCCGGAGAACCCTATGAAATTGTGATGACCTATTTATTTTTCGGCACTGTACCCAGGGACCTGCAAATGATCGAAGACGCCATTAACAAAATTTCGATTCCTGCGGTGAATGCTAAGGTTACCCTGTACCCCCTAGATGCTTTTCAGGCGGCTACCCAGACCAACCTGATGATTTCCTCGGGAGAAAAGCTGGACCTCATGATGGTATTATTTCAGGGTGGACCGATAAACTATGTGAATAGTAATCAGATACTGGAGCTGGATGATTTGTACGCCAAGTATGGCGCTGATATTGCTGCCGCGGAAGGCATTGCCATGGCCGGCGGGTATATAAACAATATCCTGTATGCCATTCCTTCGGAGGAAAAATATGGGCGCCAATTTGGGTTATTTGTCCGCAACGATATCCTAAACAAATACCGGTTTGATAAAAAAGAATGGGATATGGTAAGCTATACGGATTTAGACACCCTATTTACCCGGATAAAAGCGGGGGAGGGGGAGAATTTTTATATGCTTACCCTTACGCGGCAGTCTAACATAATGCCGTTTCAGGCTTTCCATGTGGTAGACACTCTTGGCGCTACCATGGCATCGGGGGGCCTCATGAACGGCGGCCTTGACAATACAACAGTAGTGAATGTGTTTGCTACCCCTGAATACAAGGAACACCTTAAATGGTTCAGAAAATGGTATCAGGCCGGTTATCTTGCCCAGGACTGCGCTACCATGACCGAGTCGGATATGGACTTGATGAGGGGCGGACATTATTTAGGCAGTCTTTATTCTGTCGAAGCCGACATGAAGGCAAAGTTTATTCAGGACAGCAGGTGGAATGACGTAATGGCTTTCAATACGGGAGAGCGGTTTGCGATAACATCAATTTATCAAATATCCGTATGGACTATCCCGATTACCTGCAAGGATCCGGAAACAACCTTTAAATTTCTAAACCTTATGTATCAGTCGGAAGAGATTAACAACCTCCTGCATAACGGCATTGAGGGGGTTCATTATGTAAGAACCGACGAACCTGGTATTATTGCTTACCCCGAGGGTATTACCATGGAAAATACCGGTTATTTTAATTCCCTTGGCATTTGGGGAGACAAGCTCAAACGGTATCAATATCCACCTCTTACTTCAAGCTATTTTGATGAATTAAGGGAATTCAACGCCACTATTGACGCAAGCGTTATATCAAAAGCCCTTGGATATACGTTCAACAGTTTTACGGTCAGGACCGAATTTGCGGCAATTACCGATGTTATTAGCCAATATCAGTTGAGCCTTGAGAGTGGTTCCCTCGACCCGGATGTGGTACTGCCCCAATTTCTGGAAGCCCTTAAGGCGGCGGGCATAGACAAGGTGATCGCAGAGAACCAGAGGCAGCTCGACGCATGGCTGACGGCAAAAAAGTAAATGTAACAAAGATGATGTGTATGAAAATCCTGACCGGGAGAAACAGATGGAAACGATTTCTCCCCTTATATTGTATGGTCATACCGGGACTCATCTATCTGGTAATAAACAATTACATGCCCATGTTCGGCTTGATTATCGCCTTTAAGAATTTAAACTTCCGGCTTGGTATATTAAAAAGTCCCTGGGCAGGATTTTCTAACTTTGAGTATCTTTTTAAATCCCGGGACGCTTTTATCATCACCAGGAATACGGTACTTTACAATTTGACATTTATAATGATTGGGATGATCTTCGCCATTTTTGTAGCCATCCTACTCAGTGAAATTAAACGGAAACTATTCGCCCGGTTTTACCAGAGCCTCATCCTGATCCCTCAATTGATGAGTTGGGTTGTGGTGAGTTATTTGGTATACGCCATGTTGTCCGCCGATATGGGGCTCATCAATAAGGGGATCCTAAACCCCCTGGACCTTGAAGAGGTGACTTGGTATAGTACACCCAAATACTGGCCTGTCATTCTGATCATCGTGAACCAGTGGAAAACGATTGGTTTCTCAGCGATTATCTATCTTGCAAGTATCATGGGGATCAACACGGATTATTTTGAGGCAGCCCGTATTGATGGAGCTTCAAAGGCTGCACAGATATGGCATATTACCCTGCCCCTCCTAAAGCCTACGATTATCACTTTGATCATATTAAGTTTGGGCAGGATGTTCTATTCCGACTTTGGCCTGTTTTATCAAATACCCCGCAATTCCGGTGCCTTGTACAGCGTAACCCGGACTATTGATGTATATGTATATAATGCACTGATGAACAATTCTAACTATGCTATGTCATCGGCAGCAGGTTTTTACCAGTCGGTTGTAGGGTTTTTATTGATCATCAGCGCCAACGGGATAATCAGAAAGCTTAGTTCTGAAAATGCCATGTTTTAGGAGGGCAGAATGAAAAGCCGGGAAGAATATTTTACCCAATTTATTGCCCACGCGGTGATGATATGTCTGTCTATCTTTGCCCTGCTGCCTTTTGTACTCCTCATAATCGCCTCTTTTACAGATAATCAGACGGCAATTATTTATGGTTATTCCTTTACCCCTAAAAAATGGAGCCTCGAAGCCTTTGATTATATTTTTAGGGAATGGAGAACTATCGGAAGAGCCTATGGGGTTACTGTTGTAGTGACATCATTGGGGACCACCATGAGCCTCCTTATTACTTCAATGCTGGCCTATGCTTTGTCCAAGGATGATCTACCGGGCAGGAATATTCTCATGTTCATCGTGATATTTACCATGCTTTTTAACGGAGGTATTGTTTCCAGTTATTTTATCTACAACAATATTTTCAAAATACGTAACACCATTTGGGCTTTGATTGTGCCGGGACTCTTGATGAATGGTTTCAATATCATCCTGGTTAGGAATTACTACCGTTCAAACATACCACTTTCACTGTTTGAAGTTGCCGAACTTGACGGCATCGGCGAATTAACGGTTTTTTTCATGATTGTCGTGCCTCTGTCACTGCCCATTTTTGCTACTACCGGCCTAATGACCGCCATCATGTATTGGAATGACTGGACTAATGGGCTTTATTACCTTACGGAGCGTGGAGGGAGTCATTTGTATAATATTCAAAATATCCTGAACCGGGTAAATGAAAATATTAATTTTCTTGCAAACAATGCGTCACGCATGGGTGGGCAGGCAATCAATACATCACAGATACCTTCGACAACCGTGCGTATGGCTATTGCTGCGGTCGGCATTGTCCCTATTCTGGTGGTATACCCCTTTTTTCAAAAGTATTTTGTACGAGGTATTACTATAGGTGCAGTAAAGGAATAATATATGGATTCTAAATTTTTTACCGCCAGAAAAATTGGCGAAAAAACTACCATAATATCAGGCTTGGCAACGGAATTGTGTTACCTTATTGAAGGTACAGAAAAGGCGCTTCTTGTTGACTCTCTAAGCGGTGCGGGTAATTTGAAATCCTTTGTTCGGGAAATCACGGACTTACCGGTAACTCTGGTTAATACCCACGGACACCCCGATCATGCAGGAGGTAATTTTGATTTCGGCGAATGCTTTATACACTATAATGATATTTCCCTAATTTATGAATGTGATGTAAAAAACCGCAAGAGGTATGTCGATAGGATGATAAAAATAACAAAAAAAGAAGTATCATTAAAGGAGACTGATTTTTCAAATACATGTCCAATTAAGACTCTGCCTGTGAATGATGGATATATTTTTAATCTTGGTGGTAGAAAGATAGAAGTAATAGCTGTTCCCGGCCATACTCTTGGTAGTATTGTTCTTCTGGATCAAACTACATCTACGGTCTTTTCCGGTGATGCCTGTAATGCAAATACGCTGCTTCTTTTTCCGCATTCCTCATCAATAGAGGAGTACAAATCCGCACTTTTGCATTTTAAAAGTTTCCAGCCATATTTTGAAGTGATGTACAGCGGCCATGGTTTAACACCGGTTCCCAAAACCGTTATCGATGAGGCAATTGAACTTTGTGAGGAAATTATGCAGGGAACTGATGATAAGGAACAAAAAGACTTTATGGGCCATTGCTGTTATTACGGAAAGAAATCTGAAAACTATCATCGTCTTGATGGGAAAATAGCAAATATAGCATACAATAAAGAAAACATATTTAAGAGGAATTTCCGTGCAAATTAACAATCTAAAAACTAATCATTTAGTCAATCCCTTGGGTTATGAGTTGGTAAAACCCTTTGTATCATGGATAGTTGAAAATACCAGGGCAAAAAAACAGATCGCAGCCCAGGTAGTGGTAAAAAAAGGCCTAAACGCCGAGATAGGAATACTAATCTTTGACAGTGGAAAAAACGAATCCCTATCGAGCCTGGGCTATGAACTTCCCATTGAACTTGAACCATATACCCGGTATTTTTGGAAAGTATTTGTCTGGGCTGATAACGATGATTTTGCGGAAAGTGATTGGGCTTTTTTCGAGACTGCCAAGTTGAAAGACCCATGGAAAGGACAGTGGATTTGCGCAAACCTGGATAAAGAGATTCATCCCTATATACGAAAAACTTTTTCAATCTCTGCCGCCGAGGCACAGTGGGCCCGCGCTTATGTGTGCGGCCTTGGCTTATACGAGCTTGAGATAAACGGGCGCAAAGTCAGCGAAGAATTCCTCATGCCAGGCTATCATAGTTATGATAGCTTTGTACAATACCAGACCTACGATATTCTTGAGTATCTTCAAAAAGGAACGAATACTATCGGTGCCATGCTTGGGCCAGGATGGTACAAGGGGCGGTTTGTTTTTCGGCCTGGCTTTACCGATATTTACGGCGACACTATGCAATTTATCTGTGAATTGCATATCAGGCTAACAGATGGTACTGAACTATTTGTCGCCTCCGGGAATGACTGGGAGAGCCATTCCTCTCCGGTGAAGGCAAGTTCAATTTATGACGGTGAGGAATATTCAGCCCTTGAAACAGTGCCAAACTGGTCTATTCCAGATAGTTTCGGCAATAATACTGCCAAGGATAATACCTCCAAAGAATGGGCGTCTACAAAATTGACAAATCGAGCTACTTTTGACCTTCGGGAACGAATAAATCCGCCCATCTTGATCCATGAAAAACTTACACCGGAAAAGATTATATGCAATGACATTGGCGAGATAATCCTTGACTTTGGACAAGAGATAACCGGTTGGGTGAGCTTTACGGTAAAGGGGAAGAACCCTGCGGATGTAGTGAAACTTTCGTACAGTGAAATTATGCAGGACGGCAAATTTTATCGGGATAACCTGCGAACTGCCAAGGCAGAATATACCTATATTAGCGACGGCACTGATGCCATTGTTAGACCTCATTTTACATTTTTCGGTTTTCGTTATGTCAAGGTTGAGGGACTCTCCAGGGATGAACTAACGGGTTTTATAGCCTGTGCAATTTATTCTGATATTGAGCGTACCGGCTGGATAGAAACCGATAACCCGGAAATCGATCGGTTAATAAACAATATTATCTGGAGCCAGAAAGGCAACTTCCTTGACATTCCTACCGATTGTCCCCAACGGGACGAACGCATGGGCTGGTCAGGAGATGCGGCAGTGTTCTGTGAAACGGCACATCAAAATATGTATACCCCGGCATTTTTCAATCATTTTCTGCAAAATATTCAAGCTGAACAGGAAAAGAATAACGGTGCAATTCCACTTTTTGCACCGACACCAAAACCAAAGAATATAGATGAGGAAAATCCGTTTAGCTTTATTTTGAATTCGGCCGGAGCAAGTGTATGGGGTGATGTAGGTTCTATCCTGCCTTGGTCATTATATACGATGTATGGCAGCAAAAATCTTTTGCGACGACATTATCCGATAATAAAAGCTTGGGCGGAATATATCATACACCAAGATAATGAGAACGGTGGCAGTGGTCTCTGGAAAACCGGAAATCATTTAGGAGACTGGCTTTCGCTGGATAAAGAAGATGAAAGGAGTCCTAAGGGAGCCACAGATGTTTATTTTATTGCATCGGCTTTCTATTATAACACAGTGTGTATTGCTAAAAAATCATCGGCGGTTTTGGGTTTCTCGGATGAATATGAACAATACCGGGAACAAGCGAAAAAAATAAAGGAAGCTTTTATCAGCACCTACTTTACTGTCGATGGAAAGCTAACTATTGCAGAGACCCAGACTGCCCTAATCGTAGCCCTATACTTTGAACTATTCCCTTTGGGTAAAGCTCAGCAATTATGCGATGCACTGGTAAAGCGCCTTGAATCGAAAGATATGCACTTGGACACTGGTTTTGTGGGAACTCCATATCTTTGTTTGGTCCTCTCAAAATACGGAGCCAATAAAGCCGCCTATTCTCTATTACTGCAAAATACCTATCCCGGTTGGCTTTATGAAGTACGTATGGGCGCCACAACTATTTGGGAACGGTGGAACTCTATTTTACCGAATGGAAAACTAAGTGATACGATGATGAACAGCCTTAATCATTACGCTTATGGTTCCATTGCTAACTGGATGTATCGGTATATGTGCGGTTTAAACCCCGTGGAAGAAGAACCAGGATTCAAGAAAGCTATCATTATGCCCATGCCGGATCTTCGCTTAAAGAAAGTCCACATGATCCGATTCACCGCTTCAGGACGTTATGAAATTACATGGGAGGTACAAGAAAACGGCGTTATCGCTTACACAGTTACAGTTCCATTTGACTGCAAGGCACTTGTGAAACTGCCCGGGAAAGAAACAGTAACGGTATTGGCAGGAGATCATTACTGGAGAATATGACAGAAAACGGATAATTATTAATTGTGAAGAATGTATTACGGCAAAATGTTCCGCATTTTGCTATTTCTAAGCGGAATTTGTTCAGAAACTGAAGTTTCTGAACAGGCCTAATGGAGGAATGACTTATGAAAGAAGTTTATGATTTTCTAAAAAAGTGTGAGACCTATTATCTTGCAACGATTGATAGCAATAAGCCGCGGGTTCGTCCCTTTGGGACGGTAGATGTTTTTGAAAATAAACTGTATATTCAAACCGGCAAAATAAAAAATGTATCCAAACAGATCAAGGCAAATCCCAATGTCGAAATTTGTGCAATGACCGAGGGAAGATGGATTCGTATAGAAGCCGTTCTGGTGGAGGATGACCGGATAGAGGCAAAACAGTATATGCTGGATGAATACCCGTCATTAAAATCACGCTATTCGGCTGATGATGATAACACCCGGGTTCTGTATCTCAAAAATGCCACGGCTGCTATTTTTTTTTACAGAAGATCCAAAAATACTTAAATTTTGGCCGTGGAAATCACCAGGAGTTTGCGGGCGTACACAATGGAAAATATCAGCGCGGTACTATTTGACCTTGATGATACCCTTATAGACAGACACAGGACATTCCCTTTATATTGTGAATATGTGAGCCTGTTCCAAAACTAATTGACTGTGCGCTAATGCGCACGGTTTTGGAACAGCCTCATGTTATAGACAATTTTTTAAAGAATAAAATATCACTCGATGCGGGAGAAAATGTTCTTTTGCCGTTAAAAGAGATGGACAAAAATGGTTATGAGAATAGAGATATTTTTTATTATGCTGTAATCGGCTTGATGTTAAACCGTCAGAAGCCGTATACATAGGTGATAACTATGAATATAGCATAGGGGAATTAAAGCCGCTGATGAAAAATTTTATAAGAAAGGCATTTTTTTGAACAAGCTGTTGTATGTTTTTTATCATTGTGATAGACTCATGTCGTGCAAAAATCGGTAATTGGCGTAACGCCTCTTTGGGATGAACAAAAAGACAGCCTCTGGATGCTTCCCGGATACATGGACGGCATAGCGCGGGCGGGGGGCATTCCCCTTATACTGCCTCTGACGGCCGATGAAGAGGCATTGCGGCAGATTGCCGGACTGTGCGCCGGATTCCTCTTTACCGGGGGTCATGACGTTTACCCCGGACTGTACGGCGCGGACGTTTCGCCCCGTTGCGGCCCAATCTGTGAAGAACGGGACGCCATGGAA
>JAITLC010000121.1 GCA_031278095.1 Treponema sp. | reverse complement strand
GGCAGATAAAGGCCGTTGGGTTCCGCCAAAGTATAGGCTTCCTCCAATGCCCGGTAAGCCTCCTTCTTATCGCGGAGCTGATAATGACATACCGCTTCCAGGGCCAGCATGACAATTTTTCCCATGACAAAGGCCCAGATACCGTACTTTTTTTCCCGGTATTTCAGGACCGCCAGGGCGGCGGGATAACGCTTTTCCGCATAATGATATTGGGCCTTGATAACAATCTCAAGACCGGAGTTTACGGAATTAAGATCGCTTTCCTCAAAATCATCCTTAAGCCAGGGGGCCAGTTTATCCAGGCGGCCTGTCTGGATATAAAACCACCCGGTAACAATGTCGTGATAGATAGAACGGTTGAGGAAAAAGGTGAAGTTCATTTGGGCTTCAAGCTGTTTAAGGAGTTCCGGTATTTCTTCGACATTTCCCTTGAGGATTGCAAGCCGCAAAAGATAAAAAAGAGCGCGGTTTTCGATTTCGTACTGTTCTTTTTCACGGGCTTTACGGAGGGCCGCGCGGATATGGAGTTCGGTCGCCGTAACATCTCCCCTGAACATGGCCAGTTCTCCCCAGCCGAGATCGTCCTCACCCCAGCTCGCGCCGTTCATGGAAGCGCTGATGTAGGAAACGGATTTTTCCAGGGCCGCAAGGTACCTTTCCGGTTCCCCCTTTTCAGGACCGCTCCGGACTATGTACGAGCTTAGGGGAGCAACCGACGCCGGCGGCTGGGTCCGGTACCCGCTCTGCAAGGCATGATCCAGGGCCTTTTCAAAATGAACGGTAAAGCCGTAATCCCTGGTGTAAAGACTGGTGAATATCCCCACAAAGCCCAGATTGCAGTAACATTCCGCCAGAGTCCGGTGGTCGGCAGGACTCAGAGACAGCCCTTCGGGATGGTCCAACTCCAGTTTGTTAATGATCTTCCACAGTTCATCGGTCGCCTTGTCGAACATTTCCAGGCATATAAAGAACCGGGGATAGGTAAAAGAAACCGGGACTATTTCATCGCGTATCCGCGGCGGCGTCCGGTTGAATATCTCCAAAAGCATCCGGGCAATATTGTTGGGCAGCATCAGGGGGAAGGTATTGATTATATCTATGAGTTTTGTGTAATTACCGGCCTTTTCATAGTAATTTATGGCGTCCATTTTCTGGTTGTTTTCGACGCACCACTGGGCGGTCTTTACCCAGACATCCTGCTTTTCTTCCTCGCTTAATTCGTTCTGTTTGCCGCTCAGGTACTCCATAAAAAGGTTGTGTATCCGGTAGGTATTGAGGTAGGCGTCAAACTGGATAAAGGAACCGATGGCCTCCATTTCGGCGATGACTCCCTTTTTACGGGGGTCCGCGGGATCCCGCCCGGGGATTGGGGAATCGTCCGCGCCGCCGGCATCGGCATCGGCGATTTCCCGCAGCAGCTCCGGGGCCAGGTGATCGATCAGGGACAGTTTGACAAGAAACTTCCGCAGGGGGGCCGATACGCCCGCCATGATTTCCTGTTCGATAAGCTTGAAAATATTGGCCTGCATGGCCTGGGGTACATAGCCCGTTCCATCCGGAGCGTTTTTCAGCGACAGACCCGCCAGATGTATGGCGAAAGCCCAGCCTTCGGTATCCCGGTAGATGAGCGAAGAGACTTCGGGAGACACAGAAATATTCTGTATACGGAAGTAGGTGTCCATCTCTTCCCGGCTGAACCGCAGCTCGTCCTCGGTAATTTGAGCCAAAAGCCCCTTGGAAAGAAAATTCATCAGATTAATGGGAGGATCGCTGCGGGAAATCAGGATGGACGTGATATTGGGGAAGGGACTGGTAACCGATCGTTCCAGAAACTTCAGCACCGCTTTATTCTGTATCAGGTGAAAATCGTCGTACACAAAAATATATTTTTTGGCGGGGCTGGTCTCTTCCAGAGGAACCGTTATGTAGCGCTCAAACTGCCGTTCCGTTTCGGGGAATCTGGTCCCCGCAAGCCTTGCGGCGGCTTTGGGGTTAACTACCCTGACGGTGGAGGTAAAATTCTCCCAAAAACGCTCGCCTATATTATCCCGTTCGGAAAACTGTATCCAGGTGATATAGGCGCCGTACCCGTGCAGGAAGGAATACACCGAATGGGTTTTGCCGTACCCCGCTCCGGCCACCACCGTTACCAGGGAGGTTTCCACCGCCTTTTCCAGGAGCCGGTCAATCTGCGGCCTCTCCAGGTAGACCTGATTCCCCTGTGTGAACGATACGTTACTGTGAAATAACTGAAACCCCGACCGAGCAGCGTCGCTGCGCAGGTTCCTCCTTTGTTCCGGCACCGTTTTCCCTTACGCCAGAAAGGTCAATGAATCAATATCACATGTCACAATATCCCAATCAGAACCATCTTGTTGTTTTTTCTGAATTCTGGCATTATTTTACTATGCTATGAAAAAATAACTTCAATGTCAAGAGAATACCGGGTTTTGGAACAAGTTCACTTCTCATAGATAAACCGTTCTCCTAGGGCACAGATATGAAAACGTTTCTGCGGGCAAAGTTCATATAAAAACTCTGTAAAACGGGCGGGGTTTTCGCTGTTGCCGGGCATCATGTCGTAGTGGCTTGGGATCACCAGATCCGCTTCCACGGCCCGGGCCAGTTTGACGGCATCCAGGGCGCCCATGTTGCCAACGATACCGGCGGCTGTCCGTTCCCAGTCGGTACCGTTTATGGGGAGCAGGGCAATATCGATGGGAGAGAAAGCTTTGAGGTTCGAAACAAGCCGGGGGGTGGCCCAGGTATCTCCCGCATGGAAGAGGCTCAGTCCTCCGCAGCGGATCAGGTAGCCCAGGCTGAGGTAGTTGCCTTCCCGATCCTGTTCATAGTCCGAGTGCGCCGCGGCCATCGGATGAACCCTGATTCCGCCCGGCAGTTCCAGCTTTTCCCCCTCGTTGGCGCCGTATATCCGTTCTTTCTCTATACCGGCGTCTTCCAGGATATGGGAATGAGCCCTGGGGACGATAAAACAGGTCTCCGGATTTTTCTTTGCCAGGGGGAGAATCGTATCGAGGTTAAGGTGGTCACAATGGTTATGGGTGGCAAAGTAGTAGTCCGGGGAACGGGGGGCGTCCGGGCCGAAGGGAGGCGGATAACGGCGCATACTGGCCCCCGTTTCATCCTGAAGATCGTTGAGGATCACGTCAATATAGAAAGTTTTCCCGCCCATTTTGACAACAAACCCATGCTGACCCATAAACCAGAGGGCCGCTCTACCCGTCTCTGTACAGGTGGCTTCAATTTCCGCGAGGAGGAGATCCCCGCTTTTATACCAGCGGGATAAGTGATTTTCAAACATACATGCTCCTTTGCCTGTTAAGCGGGTTTTGTTAAAATAATTACGGAACAAGCTCCATTATAGACGGTTTTACCTAAAGAAGCATCGAATTTATTCGATCGAAAATAAATCGGTGCTACTTGAGCTTGTGCTAAAATCTGACATTTTGGAATAGCCTCACTTTAATGCGGTATGTGCGCAATAAATACACAAAAAAAACGCTGACCGGCGTCATCGGCGGTTCCCTAAATACTCTCAATGTCCGGCCTGAAATTGAAATCACTCATTGACTTTTCAGGTATGAATGTCATATCCTATATAGTATGAACCTCAAAACAGTGCTTACTACCGAGACTATCAAGTTAGGCTTAAAAGGCTCAACAAAAGAGGAAATCATCAACGAATTGCTGGACATACTCGTCGCAGCGAATAAGATACAGGATCGGCAGGCCGCTTATAACGCCGTGATGGATCGGGAAAACAAGATGTCAACGGGGATGAAGCATGGCATTGCGATTCCCCACGGAAAAAGCCCCGCCATTGGGGATCTGGTTGCCTGTATCGGTATCTCCGAAAAGCCGGTGGATTTTGATTCCCTTGACCACGAGCCCTGCAGGATCTTCATCATGACCCTCTCTCCGGTGGAAAAAACCGGCCCTCACCTCCAGTTTTTGGCGGAAATCAGCCTTCTCTTTAAGAGTGCCGAAAAACGGCAAGAGATCCTCAGCGCGGCATCCGCAGAAGCCGTTGCGAAAATTCTTTCGCAGTAGAGGCAGTTTCAAAATCAGGCGATCCGGCAGGATCATAATTTTGGAACCGGCTCAGTAATCCGGAGATGAGTCGCTTTCGGTCAGAGAAAAGCTGATTGGCGTCAGGCGTCATTTAATCAGCGTTTCCCTAAGTCCGCAGTCTCAAAAAAAACCGCCGCATAAAAACGGCGGATTGGTTTTTAGGGAAGTTTCCCCAGCGACTGGCGGGCCAGATTCTGAATCCAGCCTTCCCAACCTGCCGAAATTACCCCGTTGAGGACCGTTCTGGAACTGGATTTTCCAACATTGCCCAACGCAACAATCACCACCCTGGTACGGGCATAATCATCGTTTACCGGGTTTCTGATCAGGTTATTATCCTTTCTCTTGGTGTTGAGAAGCGTCAGGAAAGACTCCAGAAGCCGGGCGGATTCATCACTCTTGAGCTTTACCAATGCATTTATGGCGCCGCCCCTGGTTATGCCGTTGGAACGGGCTTCTCCATTGCCGATCTGCTCATCCGGAAAGATCCCTTCCTTGAAGGACTTTTCCAGCAGAGGATAAACCGCCGGATCATCGGTACCGTATTTGATAATCATGTTGATCGCCAGGAGCCGCATGGAGGCGAGATCCCGCCTGTCTCTGGGACTCTGGGTCTGATATTTCCAGCCTTCATTGAGGGCGGCCGCGGAAACCTTGGATTTTGAGTCGTCCGGAATCTCCTGGGCCCCTTCAATCACCTGAAGAGCCTGGAGTTTTGATGCATAGGGATATCCGGGCATCTGAATAATGGACAGAAGGGGGCCTGAAGAATCCCCTTCGAGCTTTAGCCCGGTAAGCGCCGTTTCGGCCCTTTTCTTGATGTCGCCCCTGTACCAGCCTTTGGAGGCAAAATACACAGGGAGGTAGCCAACAGGATCGCCATAGGATTCCAGGGCAATAATGGCGCCCAGGGCGGTGACAGCCTCTTCATCCCCGTCCGCCACGTGGGGCTGGAAGTTGAGATCCTGAAGAAGCTGGGCAACCTTGGGAAGAGCTTCGGCGTCGCCGATCATCCCCAGGGCTTCAATAAGATTCCGTTTGACCTGCCCGCTTTTGTACATCTCCTGGGCCCGCCAGAGATCGGAGCCGGCGGCCTCATTTTTACCCTGCCCCAACTGCTGGGCCAGGATAATGGCCATCTCGTCCGCCGCATGGAGTTCCATTGCCCCGGAAATGTTCTGATACCTGCGTACCAGTTCTCCAAAGGCATAGAGATAGAATTCCTGGGCGTCGGGAAGACGAGCTTCCACCACACTATTCACCACACCAAGCTGCATAACCGTCGTTCTGGAAGTCCTGAACTGATCGATATACACGTCAAGTTCAGGAGAAGCCGCATAGAGGGCCGCCGAGAAGAAAACGACAAGGGTAAATACTACAAAAATACGCTTTTTCATAGATCCTTCCTTTCAAAAAGAAGTAATATACACACGAAGCTGTTCCAAAATTTCAGTTTTTGAAACAAGCTCACTTTATGATAATACAAACTGGCATATTTAAGCAATGATTAAAACAAAGGAGCATGTATGAAGATACAAGGCCGCTATATTCTTGACGACAAAGGACGGACTCTCATGTTGAAGGGAGTCAATCTGGGAGGAAGTTCCAAGATCCCGTTTACGGAGGACGGTTCGTTTACAGGCCGGCCTTTCCCTCTGGAAGAGGCGGCAGGCCATTTTGAACGGCTTTCCCGGCGGGGACTTATATTTCTGCGGCTGGTGGTGACCTGGGAGGCCATCGAAGGGAAGGGGCCCGGAATTTACGATGAAGCCTACCTGGCATACCTCCGCAAACTCCTCCTGGAGGCGGAAAAATGGGGAATTTCGGTGTTCATAGATCCGCATCAGGATGTGTGGAGTCGCTGGACAGGGGGAGACGGGGCGCCGCTTTGGACTCTGGAGAAACTGGGCATGATCCCTGAAAACTTTGACGCGGCGGGAGCCGCAATGAGCAAGTCTACGTCCATGATGTGGGCTGCCAACTATAACCGCTATGCCGCATCTACCCTCTTTACGCTCTTCTGGGGTGGTAAAATTTTTGCCCCGGATACACATATCGAAGATGAAAATGTTCAGGATTGGCTTCAGGAACGCTATATTGCCGCTTTTAGGCACTGTTTCAGGCGGCTTAAGGGCTGCAGGGCCATTGCAGGCTGGGGCATTATGAATGAACCACACTATGGTTTTATCGGCCACGGGGATCTGGGAGCGGTTGAACGGCCCGTCATCCCCCTGGGAATCCAGCCGAGCCCCTTCCAGGCCATGGGCGCGGCTTCAGGTTTTGCAGTCAGAGTACCGGTTTACGGCATCGGCCTTTCGGCCTACCGGATCACGGGACATACGGTTTTCAACCCGGAAGGGCTTTCTATCTTCAAGAAGGGCTTTTCCTGCCCCTGGCGGACTGCCGGAGTGTGGACAATAGAGAATGACAGGCCGAAACTCGTAAAACCCGGTTATTTTTCCGGCGTTCAGGGAAAACCGGCAGACTTCTATGAGGATTTTTACAAACCCTTCGCCCGGCGTTTCATCGAACGGATGCGGGAAGTCAATGAAGCCAGCCTCTTCTTTATCGAAGGAATTCCCAATGGCAGACATCCTTCCTGGGGAACCGGAGATCCCGGTAACACGGTAAACGCATTCCACAAGTATGACGGTTTTACCCTCTTTACCAAGACATTCAGACCCTGGTTCAACATGGATGCCGGCCGGATGCGCCCCATTTTCGGGCGGAAAAGCATTGCGGCCTTCTATAAGAATACCCTTGCCGAAGATCTCCGCTGGACACGGGAAAGTATGGGGGACATGCCCTGCTTCCTGGGAGAATTCGGCGTGCCCTTCGATCTTAACGGGCGGAGATCCTTCAAAACCGGGAACTATGCCGCCCAGGAAGAAGCCCTCTCCATGTATTATGACGCGGTAGACGCAAACCTGCTCCATTCAACCCTCTGGAACTACACGGCGGACAACATCAATGCCGAAGGGGATCGCTGGAACAGTGAGGATCTTTCAATCTTTTCCCAGGGGGAGGAACGGGCCCTGATCGGATGGCTGCGGCCCTACCCTCCGGCAACTGCCGGGACACCACTCAGCCTGAACTGGGACAGGAAGCAGGGCCTCTTCCGTTACCGCTACCGGGCCGCAACGGACATTGCAGAACCCACAGAAATTTTCGCCCCGCCTGAGCTTTTTGGTAAAAATCCAAAGATTGAAATTGAAGCCGCTCAAGTTCTGCGCCATGAGTACTGTCCGGCGGAAAATAGACTCTATGTGTGGAATGAGGGATATGGCGGGGAAGCGGAGGTGAGGGTGAAACGGGGGTAACAGGTATTTTTATAAATCGCCGCCGGAAGAAGTAAGGCTGTTCCAAAATTTAACATTTTGGAATAAGTTCAAGTATACAAAAAAATGAAGAACCTCGGTGTATGGACCCCCGCCTTCCAATCACCGAGAGTCAAATTGAGGGATTTTGCTATTTTTACCAACACATCAACGGAGGGAATAACCCGTGTACTTCTCTATAGAGTCTGTCCGTAAAATAACCGGCTTTATGGACAGACACTGATTCTATAAGATCAACTGCACTACAAGACCCACGGTAACGGGGATAACCAGGTTGTCAATGTCTTCCAGGGGCAGTACCTCTACCGCGGCGGCAGTCAAAGCGGCGATGCAGGAAACCCTGAGATCCCCTGAAACGCGGAAGGCGGCTATAAATACGGCAATAAAACAGGCGCTTGAGCCTTCAAGGCTCTTTCCAAAGAGAGGGGGGGGACGGATCTGACCAAACAGTTTACCGGCAAGGCTTGCAAAACCATCTCCAAAAGCCAAGGCGTAGATTGCGATGGAAGCCGCAGGGGGAGGATAGAGGAGGAGGGCCAGCAATGCCCCCAGCCCCAAGGTTACGGGTCCCAGCACAAAATGCCCCTCATCCCGAAAACGGGAAGCTGCGCTGGTAAGGGCCGAAACAAGGGGAACCTTAATCCCCGCAAGACGGAGACTTTCCAGATACACATAGAAGAGAGTACCGGTCATGAGGAAAAGCATGGTAAGAAGCCGGTTATAGGAAGCCATCAGAGGGCTTAGCGCGATAAGGAAGTGGATGGATTTTCTGACAATTTCCGTTCTCAATTCCCTGAACTTTTCCCATGGGAAGGCATTCAGGGCCAGCTCCGCAAAACGCGACAACTGGATTCTCGTATCACCCATACGAAAATACAAGCAAAAATCATGCCAAATGGAATCCGCTTTTTCCAGAGACGGAAGATTCATCATGACTCCTTACAATATGGATAGAACATTAACAGAAAAACCCTCCCAATGCAAGTGCTCCCTGCTTTCATTCAAGAAACGTATTCGACTTGTGCAACTTTAAGGTTAAAATCTCTTCAATTCCGGTTGCTTCTCAAAGATTTGAAAATAAACGCCGATACCATGGTTTTCGTTCCTGTATAAATATTTATACGGACGAAATTCAAAAATTACTACTGTGCGGAACCGGGCCGGGGCAGTTCATTAGACTTGTTCGAGAACCCGGCTGGTTCTCTCACAAGCCCTGGTCTTTACTCCGGATCACGTTCCGCTGAATCTTACCGCTGATAGTCTTGGGCAGCTCGTTTATAAACTCCACGATACGGGGGTACTTGTAAGGCGCCGTAACCCGTTTTACGTGGTTCTGAAGCTCCCGCTTGAGTTCTTCCGATGCCGTAAAACCCCGTGCAAGGACGATGGTGGCCTTGACCACCTGGCCCCGCATGGGGTCGGGAGCGGCGGTTACGGCGCATTCCAGCACCGAAGGATGCTCCATCAGGGCGCTTTCCACCTCGAAGGGGCCGATCCGGTAACCGGAACATTTGATCACGTCGTCGTTCCGGCCTACAAACCAGTAGTAACCCTCGTCATCATGCCAGGCCATGTCCCCGGTGCTGTAGATCCCATCGCTCCAGGCCGCTGCGGTTATCTCCGGATCCTTCCAATAAGCCCGGAAGAGTCCGGGCACGGAACCGAGTCCCGGCTCCATCCCGGTAACCGGATCGTCGTACATGTTTTTTCCCGCCGCGGTCATGCTGATGTTGCCGACAATACCATCGTCGCAAGCCTTGCCCTCTTCATCGAGAAGCTGGAGGCCGTAGAGGGGAGCCGGCTTCCCCATGGAGCCGGGTTTTACCGCAAGCCACTTGAAGGCGGCAGCCAGCACCGAAGTTTCCGACTGGCCGAAACCTTCCCGGATCTCAAGGCCGGTCAATTCCCTGAAGCGGCGGTAGACTTCCGGGCTGAGGGGCTCCCCCGCCACCGAGGTATGTTCAATGAAGCTGAAGTCCCGGCCGGAAAGATCTTCCTTTATGAGAAAACGGAAGATCGTAGCGGGGGCGCAGAAGGTGGCGGGCCTCAGCCGCTGAATGGCATCCAGCATGCCTTTTGGCGTAAATTTTTCAGTGTCGTAGACGCCGATGACGGCTCCGCAGATCCACTGCCCGTAGATCTTCCCCCAGGCAAATTTTGCCCAGCCTGAATCGGTCTGGGTCATGTGGACTTTATTCTCCCGGACACAATGCCAGTATTTTGCGGTAACGATGTGTCCCAGGGGCAGCGAATGATTGTGGAGCACCATCTTTGGCATACCGGTGGTGCCGGAAGAAAAGTAGATCAACATCGGATCCGCAGTTCCGGTGTCTTTTTCCCCGGAGGGACGCAGGAATACTGCGTCAGCCTTTTCAATTTCGGCCTTCATATCGATGAAAGGCGCAGGAATACCGCCGTCTTTCAGGATCCCGTTTCCGTAACCGCCTACAAGGGCGGCCGCCCTGACGGTCTTGCATTCCTTCAGTGCAGTTTTAATGTTTTCCGTCAGTTCGGGATCATCCACGCTGACAAGAAGTTTTACATCCGCCACATTGCAACGGTAAACAATGTCCTTCATGGTAAGCTGGTAGGTGCCGGGGATGCAGACGGCGCCTATCTTCATCAGGGCGCACATCAGTATCCATACTTCGGGACGCTGTTTCAATATCAGCATCACCACGTCCCCCTTTCCGATACCCATCGAAAGAAGCGCATTGGCAGCCTTGTCGGAAAGTCTTTTCATGTCGGCAAAGCTGTAGCGTTTCATGTCGCCTTCATCATTTGTCCACAGGAGGGCCGGCTTATCTTTTTCAAGCCTGGCCCATTCATCTACCACATCGAAGGCAAAGTTGAAATTTTCAGGAACAGTACAGGTATAGTTTTCGTAAAAATCTTCATAGCTTTCAAAATCGATTCGGGGACAGTAACGGGAAAGAATTTTGTCCGGTTCATTCATGTTGTTTATTCCTGTATGATGGTGATAAATTCAGCCGGCCCGTCGATGGCGCTTTGTCCATGGGGCAGCCGTGCGTCAAAGTAGATCGAGTCCCCCTCTTCAAGGTCGTGACTCCGTCCGTTTACCGTAACCCGAACCTTGCCCCGGACTACATAGTTGAATTCCTGCCCGGAGTGCCTCACGGGGGAAGCCGGCTCCTTCTCCGGGTCAAGATACACCAGCAGGGGCTCCATTGTCCGGCCCCTGAAATTGTAGGCCAGGCTGGAAAACTCATAACCGGGGTAGCGTTCCACATGCACTCCCTTCCCCGCCCTGCAGACACCGGCGGTGTCCATCCGCGGCTCTTCCCCGGTAAGCAGTACGGTTATGTCCGTACCCAGCCTGCCCGCTATCTTGTAGAGGGCGCTGATCGGTATATCCAGCTCCCCGCTCTCGTAAGCGGCATAGGTTTCCCGCGGAATGTCCACATCCTTCGCCATATCCATGGCGCTGATCTCAAGAATCTCCCGCAGTTCACGGATACGGCCCGGTACCTGGGTAATTTCGTCCATCTTATCTTCCTTCCAAAAAAGCAAAAATATCCCGGCCTATGATACGGTCGTTACCGTCCCGTATTTCCAGCGGCAGTTTTACCGTTTCGTCTCCACGCCACTCGCAGCGGCTCATGTCCGCATGGAGGCCTTCCAGGGACTTATTCCTGATCGCCGCGGCATAATCACCGGCACTGTTCATTTTTTCGGCAAGCTTTACACCGAATATGTTGCCGGTTTCAAACTGATCCTCTTCGTGAATATCCGAGCCTGCGGTAACAGGGAGCCTGAGCTTTTCGGCATAGCGCAGGGCCAGGGCATCGTAGGAATACTCAGCGTTCCCGCCGTTGACGGCCTCCACCGCGTCTACGCAGCCTGCGGAGAGGATAACTCTGCGGATGTAGTGATGCTGTCTAAACGGGTGGGCCTGAACCACGCAGCCACCCGCTTCCCGTACCGTCCGGTACTGCCCGGCCCGTGTCCAGCTTCCGGCCTCGGGATGATCCAGCAGCCAGTCTTTTCCGAGGCCGTAGACAAGGTAGTCGTCGCAGTTATCGTAGGTTTCCTCCCAGCCGAAGAACACATCCAGCCCCTGCCGCTGACCTTCGTTCCAGGCTTCTTCATAGCCCCGGCAGAAACGCCTTACCCACTCCTTCCAGGGCAGATTCCGGTTTACCGCCGTGTTTCCCCGGAAGAAGTGATCCGTAACGATGATACCCTGGAAGCCTTCGTCCCTGTAGTGCTTGATATAATCCGATCCCAGGGAAACTCCGCAGGCGCTGGAGATTGATGTATGTAGATGGGTTTCGTAGAGAAAACTCACAACGGCTTCCAGAAAGGAACCTTCACCTCCGCTTTGCTACGGCCCGGTGGAATGTTCCGGACATCTATTTCTTCTTTTGGGCCGAAAGCCATTCAAGAATCCGGGTATCTTTGCCGTCTATCTCCTGGCGTATCCAGTTATTGTACACATAGATCCAGGAACAATGGCCTCCATATTCATAATTGCTGCCGTCCCGGTTTTTCCATGAGCCGGAAAGATCCCTCACATCACGGAGGTAGCTGTAGTAGACATTCGGAGCGCCCAATTTGATCATCCGGTCATAGGTAGCCAGGGAATGCTTAACCGCCGGAACCACGGCATCCGTAGCCGCATTGACATACCATGTGGGAAGCTTCAATACCGGCTTGAGAGCCTCATCGCTTATGCGGCTGTCCAGAGCAGCGGAACAGACCGGGATGGCGGCGGCAAAGAAGTCCGGGTATTCAAGGATCAGAACCTGCGTCATAAAGCCGCCGTTGGAAAGGCCGCCTATGTAGATTCTCTTCCGGTCTATGCCGGGATTCTTTTCAACATATTCGTCAATGAGGGCCTTGAGAGTCCCGGTATACTTGCTTGTGTTTTTGTCAAGTCCGTACTGGGGATCTCCGGCCGCTTTCTTGCTCCGCCTTCCCGCATCCATCCAGAAAGTCGGGCTCTGGGGAACAAGCACATAGGCGCCGCCGAAGATCTTCTGGACTTCGGGAGCGGCAAAGGCACAGACCTTGTTGCCCGCAAGGGGGAGCGAAGGATCTTTCCCTCCCTCGGCCCAGCCGTGCAGCCAGATGATCAGGGGGAGATTGGACTCCTTATGGACACCGGTCGGTTTGAAGTCCGCATAACGGAGGTTCATTCTGCCGTATTCCCTGTCTTTGCAGGAAAATTTTCCCGAAAGATTGAAAACCTCTATCTGGGGCCGGTAACTTTTTTTAAGAACATCCGCCCTGAATGAGGGGATACCCGGAATAGACTTCTTCGTGATTATCGTATACTTACATTCGATCCAGATGACCTGGTTTCCATCATAATTTATGGGTGAACAAAACGGATCTTCCGGAGAAGAGACCAGTTCCAGGGTAAGAAACTTTCCCGCATCCATCCTGTTGCCCTTTCCGTCGGACACATAGGCGGCGGATACCCTTCTTTCCCCCTGGTCAACAAGACCGGCTGCATTCTTGCCCTTTTTCCCGGCGGTTTTTTTCCCTGTTTTTTCCATGTCCTGGACAGCAATCCGGCTGTCATAGCGGCTTACCTGCACACTAAAGGCACTCGTGTCAATGGGAAGCGCCGTGCGCTTTTTCCCAATACTCATGATCAATTTCGTAACCGAAGGGCCGAAATCAAGAATTTCCACTACCTGATCATAGGTCATACTATCTCCTGAATAATTGTTGTTCCCATTTTGCCCGGAAATGCTCATTTTTTCAAGGCGTCAAAAAACCGTACCTAGCACCCCTGAGATTCAGTCTGGGGACATAGCCGCCAGATCGCTATACTTATAGTAACGCAGCTTGAGGCCCGCGGCGCTTTCCAGGAGGTAATCGAGCCGCCAGGGCTTGATGCCCCAGAGAGCCTCGTCGCTAATCGTATGAGTGGTGAGGGGAAGCGCCTGATCCCCGGAAATAAATTTGAGGGTTCTCAGCATAAGGGTGATATGGGCCTTAAAGTCTTCATCATCCTTATAGATGATGTTATCGATGGAAACAGAGGCATGGTAACCCCGGCCCAGATCTTCCAGGGGATAGAGCCTGAACATGACCCCGTAACCCCGGAGTATCTGAAAATAAGGATAGAGGGCGTCATTCATCCAGTCTTCCCGGAGCCCGAAGGGGTAGGCAAAGGCATTGAAATGGAGGCCCTTGTTCCGGAAACTGTCCAGCGCCGCAAGAGTTTCCCTGAAAAAAACGCCCCTGCTTACCCTGGTCAGGTTGAGGTGGCCGAGAGAATGATATTGAACATCATGACCCTGCCGCAGGGCTTCCGCGCAGAATTCGTGCCAGGTTCCTGTGATAAAGAAAGTTACCCTGGCCCCATGGCTGCTGAAGCGTTCAAAGTTTTCCGCCCAGACACCGGTAAAATGATCGTCAAAGGAGAGCAGAAGGCCCGATTCGCCCTCCTCAATGTTCCAGTCAAGTTCATGATCCTCCTTTAACCCGCCGGCTCTGTTTTCCACGGAAAAAGGTACCCGGTAACGGAAATCTTCAACGGGAACCGCATGTTTAAGATCGTAAATCACCTCAAAGAGTTCCCCGTTCTCCCCTTCATCATCAACAAGATCCGACTTGACTACAATCGCGGCGTTTTCATCCAGCGTATAGTACACGGGAATATTCCGGCTCTGTACCTTCCGCACTATCCTCTCCATGGGGCTTACAATTTCCTCTTCCACGGAGGGAAGACCGGGGGAAGGAAGCGGTTCCGCCGGAGGAGTCGTTTTACAGGAAAAAAACAGGCCCGGTAACAGCATGAGGATATAAAAGAAGAAATTTTTCATCACATAATGATACCACTGCTCTTATCTTTTCTCAAATGAGACAATAACCGGTATCAACAACTCGCTTGTGTGAGGGAGACGCCGCTTTTTCTCCAAGAACACGCTTACGTGTGCGTATTCAGGCGTCTTCTTCGGCTTTTTCGCCGTTGCGGTTAAATATTCTTCCTTTGGGGCTGTTTCAAATTTTGAAACAGGCTCAGATACTAACTATTTTGAAGACAACTCCAGTCTCCAGGAAAGGGTGAAGTTCCATGTTGAAGGAAAATCGGGAGAAGCGGCCTTGAAACCCACACGGCCGAATTTCGTTTTACAGGCCGCGCTGAATGAAGTTTCCCAGAGGGCATCTTTTCCATCCTTCAACGTCTGCCCGAAGCGTGAACGGAGATCCAGAATCCAGGGAGACCAGACGAATTCAGCGGCCCATCTTGCCGCGTCATACTCCCAGCCCCGGGCGCTCAGGGGATATGGGGAAACATCATCCTGCAGCTTGGGACGACCGTCGAGGGAAAAGGTATAATTCAGCCGCAGAGGACTTGAAAGGCAGCTTTTAAGGAAACTGTTTTCACCCTTCCCTGCCGGGAAATTCAGGACAAAGGCCAGGGAACCGTCCAGACCGTCCAGCGTTTTTTCGATCTCCCTGCCGTCCCGCCCTGCGGTGAGTGAGAGCCTCGAAAATCGGAGACCGGGCAGGGCCCGCCTTGACCCGGGAGGCGGCGCGGGAAGCCGCCAGTAGAGGCCCGTTTCGGAACGGTTAAACTCTTCTCCCAAACCGGAACCCCTCAGGCTGGATGAAACGCGGAAAAGGCCGTTCCGTTTGAAGGGCCATTCCAGTTTGGCCCCGACACGCATCCCCGCTCCACCGGCCGTACCGTCCCTGTCCGTAAACCGTTTCCCTGCAGCATCCGCGGCAAGTGAGACGGAGAAAGGCAGGGGCGAAGCTGTCTGACTCATACCGGTCTTCCCGAAACGGAGAGCCATGCTTCCGTAGAGATCCCTCCCCAGGCCGAATGTTTCAGAATAGCCCAGATCGGAAGCCGCACTGAAATACGGCGATCCGAAGAGAAGGCCGAAACCGGAAAGCCGGTACTCCCTCTTTGGGAGGGCCGGTTTAGCGGAAAACCAGGCGGAGGCCTTCTCTGCAGGAAGCTTGCCGCTTACGGTAAACGTTTCAAGCCTCAGTTCCGAAGAATGGGGAAGCTTCAGTTCCGCACCGCCCCCAAAGGCGGGCCGCAAACCGCGGTCTCCGTTAATCTCCGCAAAACTGCCCTGCAGAGAGGCAAAGAGACGCACGGGATTCAGGGCAGGACTTCCCAGATAGAGGTATGTTTCAGGCGGCTTTGTAGAGGTTTTTTCGGTCTTGATGTCCGCCAGGGAAGGTTTGTGATTTTCCGTAAAGGGAAGGGCCCGCAGCCAGGGATTGCGGAGCCGGGCCGCCAATCCCCATTCATTCAGTGTTCCATAGAGAAGCCTGGAACCGCTCCGCACATGGTAAAACCCCGCGCCGAAATCCGAAGGACTCTCCTCAGCCCCCGGCCCGAAAGGATTCAAAGGCGGCGCAGAGAAACCCGGCTTGTCCGCGGCTGTTGTCCTCCTGTCCAAAAACTGAAGACGTAACATGGAGCCAGATCCCGGTTCCGGCGGATCAAAGCGGAGACGCATATCCGCCCGGTTGGAAAGATTGCCGCCCTCTTCCCATGAACCGGCCCAGAGACAGCCGAAGCCAAGGCGAGGCCATGGATCGGAAAAGGAGGCCGCCATTTCGGCCTTTAGCGGCCCCGCCGAAAACAAGGCTGTTCCCAGGGTAACGGAAAACAGAATTTCATAATGCAGTTTCATACCCTTTATAGGGCATTGATCTGCAGGGCACTTCAATGAAACGCAAAAAAATCGAACCGGTCGGAAATTTTGTATACATGCTCTTTTATCGGAATTCCCATAATTAGAACAGCGATGAGGCTTTCCCAAAACCCGGTTAGTTTTGGGGGAACTTTTAAGGAAGTACTGATTTATTCAATCGAGAATCAATCAGTGCTGCTTTAATGCGGTATTTGCGCAATGAAATGGACACATACACAGGGAAACACTGATTGGCGTCATTTAATCAGCGTTTCCTTAGAAATAGAAAATATGACACATCCTCATTCCGGATATGTCTATTTGGATTTAGGCGCATTAGAAATAGTGCGTACTGAATTAGAATGATCCCCTATTTTATACACCATAGATTTGTTCAAAAACTGAGGTTCCTGAACAAATCTAATTTTCAAGCATAAGCAGGGCCATTACCTTTGCGTCTCCCAGGATGTTTTCGATGAGTGCGTACTCGTTAGGCTGGTGGGCGGTGTCGTCGATGCGGCACCAGACTGCGGAGTCGATGCCTTCGTTTCGGAGATATGCCCCCACCGTACCGCCGCCGATGCCTACGGGTTTCGGCTTTACCCCATAGACTTCCGCCACAGTTTTGGAAAGCATTTTGATGAAGGGCGCATCCGCGGCAGTCGGTTTTGATTCCATGCGCTGGTTAAAACTGTAATCAATTTTTACCCGGTGTTTTACTTCGACTTCTCCCTTGATCCGGTCAACTTCCTTTAACACTTCGTTTACAGGATAGCGGGGGAGGATGCGCATGTCCATGTAGAATATGTCTTCTCCGGGGATGGTATTGATGTTGGGGACATTGGTTTCCTTTTTGGTGGGCTGGAAGGTTGAGTAATCCGGATCAAAGAGGCTGTCGTGATCGCCGAATGCGGCGGAGAGTCCTTCATGAAGGCGCCAGGCCAATTCCGAACCTGCAAGGAATGCGTTTGCCCCGAGATCCGGTGTGGAACCATGGGCCTGTTTCCCGTGTGTGCTGAACTTTGCCCAGACGAGGTTCTTTTCGGCAATTTCGATGGATTCTCCCCGGCTGTCACCTCCGTCGGGGATCAGGGTCATGTCGTTTTTGCTGAAGAGTTCGGGCCGGTTTCCGATAAGCCAGCCGATGCCGTAGGCGCTACCGTTTTCTTCATCTGCCGCAAAGAGAAGTTTTACCGTCCTGGCCGGTTTGATTCCATTATTGATCAGGGCAAGGACGGCAAGCACCGAGGATACCAGGCCCTGCTGGTTGTCTTCGACACCCCGTCCGATGATGCGAGCTCCGGTACTGCTGCCGTCCGCCCGTGTGCCCCGTTCTTCCTGCCTCAGCGTCCAGGGATCTCCCTGCCAGAGGGAAGCCTCGCCGGGCGGTACCACGTCCAGGTGGCTCATGATCCAGAGGCAGCCTCTGTCCGTGTTTGAAGCGCCCTTATCCGCGGCGTGTATGGTTGCTATCAGGTTAGGCCGTATTCCGCCCTTTGCCCTGCTGTCCGGAGCATCGTGACGTTCCAGGGATGTGATACCACGGTCTTTAAGCCAGGTTTCGAGAAATTCACATTTTGCCAGTTCCCCTTCACCGCCCGATTCGGGGGAGATTGCGGGGCGTTTGCAAAGTTCCGTTTCCAATTCCACCGCCAGGGGGGCGGAGGCGTCTATCCAGGAAAAAATCTTGTCTTTCATGGGAAATAGTATAAGGCACTATACTAAAATGCAAAAGCCCGTATGCAGGGGAGAATTTTCGATAAGTATATACTATACACAGAAGGAAACCGGAGCCGTTTTGGGGAATTGACGTCCAGGCCGCCGTCATTGTATAATCTTCCAACCGGCCCAGATGGTGGAATTGGTAGACACGCTGGTTTCAGGTACCAGTGCCGTTAAAAGCATGGAAGTTCAAGTCTTCTTCTGGGCAAAACAGCTAATTCCTTACGGTGTAAGGAATTAGCGATTTACAGCCTACCCGAAAACGGGCGGCATAACCCCTCAAAAAAGCATGAGTGACATGTAAAAATGGTATTCTGCGTTTAAGGAGCGGATATGCACCCGAAAAGAAAGAATCTTTGTCTCCATTGGCTTCCAGATAGATACTATCCAGGAGGCGAGAAAGGCGGCCCCGCATGGAAAAAGCTGGTTTGACATATAGTCGATATGGGCTATTTCCCCGGACAGGATTTTAAAAGGAAGTCCGTCCATAATGTGCCTACATTATGGACGGACGCTAATATCTTTTTCATCCTATAGTTTTTCATTTATGTTTCGATACTCCAAATTGTTTCAACATAAAAAATTATTTTTATATATCATTAATGTCTTTTCTATAAGTTCCATGTCACATTCCATTGTAGATCCGCCTAAATGAGGAACAGCTGTTATTTTAGGATTGTTTTTTATCCAGCCGGGCTGTATTGAGGCTTCATTCCATAGCACATCTAATGCACAGGCAAAAACCTTTCCATTTTCAAATGCTTGTCTCAAAGCTTTTTCTTCAATGAGTCCTGCTCTCGCAGTATTTATCAATACTATAGACTTTTTAATTTTATTGAAAATATTTTCATTCATGATACCCTTGGTATGCCCGCTGAGAGGAAGAGTCACCAAAAGATAATCAACAGAAGCAAAAAATTCGTCAGTATCTTTAAAAATTACGTTTAATTCGTATTCTCCTTCGGGGCTTAACCGGATTATATCATTATATATTACAGTAACCCCAAAACCCTTCATCATGACGGCGATATGCCTGCCTATCTTACCAAGGCCCCATATACCAACAATTTTACCGTACATATCAAGGCCGGAATGTTTTATTTTAAGATCCTCATTATTTTTCCATAGCCCGCTTTTTACAT